>NZ_JAEEAP010000049.1 GCF_016103465.1 Streptomyces sabulosicollis | reverse complement strand
CCCTGGGCCCAGCGCGGCGAACGCCCGCTGCTCGCCGACCGCTCCGGGCGCCGCCGTCTCCCCCTCCGCACCCGCCGTTCCGTAACGCACCGTCAGGAGAGCGCAGACAAGCCGGGTGAAACGCGGGCGGTTTCCGCCACATCGGTACCGTCAAATCGCGCCACTCTGTGCGCCGCGGGGGTGCGAAACGGCTCCGGGAGAGTCTCATGACCACCCCCGGCGGGCACCGCGCCGCGCCCCGGCTCCCTGCGCATGCGTACTCGACCATCGCACGACCGTCTACTGACCCATCCGTCACGCCTGCAATAGGACGGTGGAATATGCGCCCGTCCGCCTGTGGCCCGGTGCGCCCCGCACCCGCTAGGAATCGTTCAGAGGGCCGATGACCGGGCCCGGCGCGGCCACCGGCAGGGGCTGCCGGAACTTACGGGACCCATGGGGCGGCGGACCCTACTACGCGTCGCCCGCTATTTCCGAGCATTACTGGATTTGACCCCTAACAGCTGAACCCTGCGTAACCTCACCGTCACTGGCGAAGCGCCACCGGTGGGCGCCCGCCAAGGGCGACGCAGGGAGGGGAGGCCGCATGCCCGGAATCGACGAGTGCCTACTGGAAGCGATGACCGTGAACGGCGCGCGCGGAGCCGCCGTGATCGAGTGGACCAGCGGACTCGCGCTCGGCATGGTCGGCGAGGTGCGCGACGAGGACCCCGAGGCCACCGCGGCGGAGACGGCGGAGCTGGCCCGGATGGCCGCCGAGCAGCGGGCGTTCGCCGCGCTGGGCCCAGGGAGCGACAGGAGCGGTGCCGACGCGGACGAGACGGGCGGGGAGGCGGCCGTCGAGGACGTCATCGTCACCACCCGCACCTGCTACCACCTGCTGCGCTTCGTCGACACGTCCTTCGACAGCGGCGTCTTCTTCTATCTCTGGCTCGACCGCCGGGAGGGGAATCTGGCGCTCGCCCGGATCCGGCTGCGCGACATGTGCGGGCGGCTGGCGCTGATATGAGCCTGCCTCACAGGACCGCCGCGCGAGCCGGACACGCCCCCAGCCTCACCGGGCTCGCCGCCGAGCGGGCCAGTGGCGCCCTGCTGTGCGACGCGGGCACCGTCTATCTCCGGGACGGCCAGGTGGTGCACGCCGAGAGCCCCGCGGCCCCCGGGATCGAGGTGCTGCTCACCGCCGGTGGACGGCTGACCGCCGACAGCTGGCGGGAGGCGGTGGACCGGACGGGCCGGGCCGGCGGGGTCGGGCGGTTCCTCGTGGACAGCGGCCGGCTGTCGGACGCGGAGCTGGAGATCTGCCATCTGGGCGCGCTGTTCGACGCGGCGTACTTCGCGCTGGGGCACGGCAGCGGACCCCGCGGCTTCCGGCGGGGCGCGGCCCACTGGCTCGGGCCGGTACGCCCGGTGGGCGCGGTCGCCGTCGAGCGCGAGACCCGGCGCCGCGGCAAACTGCTGGCTGCCCTGTGGCCGTATCCGCAGGTGGACACGGAGCCGGTGGTGCTGCGCCGCCCCGATGGCCGCGCCCCGGCCGTCACTCCCCGTCAGCGCGCGGTGCTGGCACTGGCCGACGGGGTCCGCACACCGGCCCGTATCGCCCGGGAGCTGGGCCGTCCCGCCTTCCACACGCTGATCGACATACGGCGGCTGGCGGCGGCGGGCCATGTCGCCACCCCGCGCTCCACGCGTCCGGAACGTCCGGGCCGCCCCGGGCCGCCCGCCCCGGACCGCGGGCCCGGCGCGGCCGTCTTCACCGATCCCGACATCGACCTGCTGCGTCGGCTCCGCGACGCCTTGGAGGCAGCCCTGTGATTCCCCCGACCGACCCGCCCGCCCCGTGCGCGGCGTCATGAGGCTCACCCTGCGGCAGCGCACGGAGCGGAAGTGGCTGCTGGCCGCCGAACCCGAGGTGCTGGAGGAGCTGCGCCGGCTGCGGGCCCGGGTGACCCATGTGACCGGCGCCCTCGCCGCCACCAGCGATGGCGTGGTGCTGGCGCATGACACGGCCACCGTCGAGCCCGAAGGGGTGGCGGCGCTGACCGCCACGGCGCTCGGCGTGGCGCAGTCGCTGGCGGGCGCCACTGGGCGGGGCGCCTTCCGTGAACTGCTGGTACGCGGTGAGAACGGCTATGTGGCCACCTACGCCGCGGGTTCCACGGCCGTGCTGACCGTGCTGGCCGGTGACCGCACCAACGTCGGACGCCTCCATATGGAGGCCCGGCGGTCGGGCGCCCGTCTCGCCGATCTGGTGGGCGTCGCCCTCAGCAGGGCCGAGCAGCCCTGACCCCACGAACTCCCCCGCCCGGCGCGCACACCGCGCGCCGAGATCCGACCGGACATCACTGACATCGAAAGGAACAGCCACGATCATGGCGAACACCCAGACCGCGCTCAAAGAGGCGATGACGTCCATCGAGGGCTCCCTCGGCGCCGCGCTGGTCGACTACTCCAGCGGGATGGCCCTCGGCACCGTGGGCGGAGGAAAGGAGCTCGACCTGACGGTGGCCGCGGCGGGCAACACCGATGTGGTGCGCGCCAAGGTGCGCACCATGGAGCAGCTCGGTCTTCAGGACGGCATCGAGGACATCCTGATCACCCTCGGCAGCCAGTACCACCTGATCCGGCTGCTCAAGGGCCGGGACAGCCAGGGGCTCTTCCTGTACCTGGCGCTGGACAGGAAGCGGGCCAACCTGGCGATGGCACGGCACCAGCTGCGCAACATCGAGGCCGATCTGGAGGTCTGAGCCGCACGGCCCCGAGCCGGGCCGAGGCCGATCCGGTGGGTCGGACCGACCCACCGGATCGGGCACGCTAACGCACCAGGCAGGGCCGCTTGTTGTCGAACGTCCAGCCCGGAACGAGATAGCGCATGCCGACCGCGTCGTCCCGCGCCCCCAGCGCCTTCTCCTGGTAGAGGGCGTGGGCGGCGAGGAGCCGGTCCCGGTCGAGCCGGATGCCAAGACCGGGGGCGTCCGGGATGGCGATCTCACCGCCGGCGATCCGCGGCGGCTCGACGGTGAGCCGCTCCAGCCCCTCCTGCCAGATCCAGTGGGTGTCCAGGGCGTTGTACGTGCCCGGGGCGGCGGCTCCGCAGTGGGCCACCATCGCCAGGGAGATGTCGAAGTGGTTGTTGGAGTGGCAGCCCCAGGTCAGGCCCATCTCATGGCAGAGCTGGGCCACCCGTACCGACCCCCGCATGGTCCAGAAGTGGGGGTCGGCCAGCGGGATGGAGACGGACTGCAGCGCCAGCGCGTGGGTCATCTGCCGCCAGTCCGTGGCGATCATGTTGGTGGCCGTGGGCAGTCCGGTGGCGCGCCGGAACTCGGCCAGGATCTCCCGGCCGGAGTAGCCGTCCTCGGCGCCGCACGGATCCTCGGCGTAGGCGAGCGTGCCGAGCAGCGGCCGGCACAGCTCGATCGCCTCGCGCAGCGACCAGGCGCCGTTGGGGTCGAGGGTGATACGGGCCTCGGGGAACCGCTCCTTGAGCGCCCGTACCGCCTTGACCTCCTCGTTTCCCTCCAGGACCCCGCCCTTGAGCTTGAAGTCCGCAAAGCCGTAGAGGTCGTAGGTGGCCTCGGCCTGGCGGACGATCGCCTCAGGGGTCAGCGCCTCCTCGTGGCGGATGCGGTACCACTCGGCGTCGGCTTCGGGTTCGCGGACGTACTCCAGGTCGGTCCGGTCGGGGTCGCCGACGTAGAACAGATAGCCCAGGACCCGTACCGCGTCGCGTTGCTGCCCGTCGCCCAGGAGCGCCGCGACGGGCACCTCCAGATGCTGTCCGAGGAGGTCCAGCAGGGCCGACTCGACGGCGGTGACGGCGTGCACGGTGGTGCGCAGATCGAAGGTCTGGGTGCCCCGGCCCCCGGCGTCACGGTCGCCGAACCGCTGCCCGATCTCGCGCAGCACCCGCTTGTAGTCACCCACCCGCGCCCCGACGACGAGGGACTCGGCGTCGCGCAGCGTCTGGGTGATCTTCTCACCGCCGGGCACCTCACCCAGTCCGGTACGGCCCTCGGAGTCCTCGAGGACCACCACGTTGCGGGTGAAGTAGGGGCCGTGGGCGCCGGAGAGGTTCAGCTCCATGCTGTCCCGGCCGGCGACCGGGTAGACGGAGAACGAGGTGACGGTCGGCTGGCTCATCGTGGCGTCCTTGGGTCGGGGGCGGTCGGGCCTTGGGGGTCGGATCCCGGGTGTCGGACCTCGAGTGTCAGACATGGAGTGCTTCGAGGGCGGCTTCGACGGCCAGCACACCGCCGAGGCCGAGGACCGCGAGCACGGTGGTGTAGGTGGTGCGCGCCTTGATGGCGTCGATGACGGAGAGGTTGAAGTACTCCTTGAACATCCAGAAGCCGGGGTCGTTCACATGGCTGAAGGCGATCGATCCGCAGGAAACGGCGAGCACCATCAGCTCGGGGTGGACTCCGCTGTTCTCCAGGAGCGGCTGCACCACACCGGCGGCGGTGACCACGGCGACCGTGGCGGATCCGAGCGCCACCCGCAGGACGACGGCGATGAGCCAGGCGAGGATGATCGGCGAGATGGACCAGTCGTCGGTGAGGTCCTTGATGTAGTCGGATATCCCGCCCTCGACCAGGACCTGCTTGAACGCGCCACCGGCGCCGATGACCAGCAGGATCATCGCCATTGCCTGGGCGGCGGAGTTGCAGGAGGCGCTGACCTCGGACAGGCTCCGGCCGATCCGCGGGCCGAACGCCCACACCGCGAGCAGCAGGGTCAGCAGCAGGGCGATGGGCGCCGATCCGATGAAGGTGATGAAGTGCAGGACCGGGCCGGAGCCGGACACGGCCATGTCGGTCACCGCGGCGCCGGCGATCAGCACCACCGGGACCAGGGCCACCGACAGCGACCAGCCGAGGCCCGGCATCTCCTCCTCGGTGAAGGTGCGCTCGCTGACCAGGCCCTTGGGGATCTCGGGGTCCATCCGCCGGACGAACGGGAGGCGCGGCCACACCAGGGCGATCAGCGCACCGGCCGGAACGGCGATGAACAGCCCGTAGAACAGGGTCAGGCCGACGGAGGCGTGGAAGGTGGCGGCCACCGCGGTGGGCCCGGGGTGGGGCGGCAGGAAGCTGTGCATGGTGGACAGGGCGATGGACATCGGAAGGCCGACCCACAGCAGGTTCTTGCGGGTGACCCGGACGATGGTGAACGCCACCGGCACGATGATGACGAAGGCCACCTCGTAGAACATGGTCACGCCGATGAGCATGGCGGTGACCACCATCGCCACCTGTACCCAGCGCAGACCGAAGGTGTCGATGAGGGTGTTGGCTATGCGCTGGGCCGCGCCGCAGTCGCCCATGACCCGGCCGACCATGGCGCCGAGACCGACGACCAGCATGGTGTCGCCGATCTGACCCCCGACGCCCTCTCCGAGGACTTCGGGGATCTTCTCCATCTCGACCCCCTGCACCAGCGCGACGCCGACGGCCACGAGGAGCAGGGCGATGAAGCCGTTGAGCTTCAGCCTGGTCATGAGGAACAGCAGGATCGCCACGCTGATTCCGACGACGGCTAGAGGCATGTCTTCAGTTCCCCTTTGAACTGCGGCCGGTTGAGCCGGAGGCTCGAACCGCTCGCCAGACGGGCCAAGGAGTCCACGTACATGCACTCCGTCTATATATGCAGATGGAGGTTAGAGGGGTGAACACCGCCGGTCAATGGGTGTGGCCGTGGATCCGTGATCGGCGTCGGTGCGAAACGGGCTTATCGGGTGCCGAATTCGGCCTCGGCGCCCGTCCAGGCACGGGCCTGCTCGCTGAGGGTGATGCCGAGACCGGGCCGTGCGGACACCCGCATCCGGCCGTCGCGGATCTCCAGCCGCTCGTTGAACAGCGGCTCCAGCCAGTCGAAATGCTCCACCCACGGCTCCTGCGGATAGGCGGCCGCGAGATGGAGGTGGATCTCCATCGCGAAGTGCGGGGCGAGTTGTAGATGGTGCTGCTCGGCGAGGGTGGCCAGCTTGAGGAACTGGGTGATGCCACCGATGCGCGGTGCATCGGGCTGAATGATGTCCGCCGCGTTGTGGCGTATCAGCTCCCAGTGTTCGGCCACGCTCGCCAGCATCTCCCCGGTGGCCACGGAGGTGTCCAGCGAGGCGGCGAGGGCCGCGTGGCCGGCCGCGTCATAGGCGTCCAGCGGCTCCTCGATCCAGACCAGGCCGAACTCCTCGAAGGCGCGCCCCATGCGCTGCGCGGTGGGCCGGTCCCACTGCTGATTGGCGTCCACCATGAGCGGTACGTCATCGCCCAGGTGCTCCCGTACGGCGGTCAGCCGGCGCAGGTCCTCCTTGCCGTCCGGCTGGCCCACCTTGATCTTGATACCGCCGATCCCGCTGGCCAGCGAGGCGGTCGCGTTCTCCAGCAGCTGCTCGGTCGGCGTGTGCAGAAAGCCACCGGAGGTGTTGTAGCAGCGGACGGTGTCGCGGTGGGCGCCCAGCAGCTTGGCCAGTGGCAGCCCGGCCCGCTTGGCCTTGAGGTCCCACAGGGCGATGTCGAAGGCCGCGATCGCCTGCGTGGACAGCCCGCTGCGGCCCACGGAGGCGCCCGCCCACACCAGTTTGGTCCAGATCCTGGCGATGTCGCTGGGGTCCTCGCCGAGCAGGGCGGGCGCGATCTCCTGGGCGTGGGCGAACTGGCCGGGCCCTCCCGCGCGCTTGGAGTAGCTGAAGCCGATGCCCTCGTGCCCCTCCTCGGTGGCGAGTTCGACGAAGAGGAACGCCACTTCCGTCATGGGCTTCTGGCGCCCGGTGAGCACCTTGGCGTCGCTGATGGGAGTGGCCAGGGGAAGGACGACCGAGGACACTCGGATCCAGGAGACCCGGTCGAGGGTCGCCTCACCTGTTTGCTGCGCGGCGTGCGTTGCCGTATGCGATGTGGTCACCACGTGTTGTCCCTGTGTGTGGGGCCCGTGTGCGGGGCGGGTGGATGTCGTCGGAGCCGCCCCCGGGCGGCCGACGAGCTCCTTTGCAAGCTAAGGTCGCCAGACGATCTACGTCTAACTTAAAATTGGCATGCGTTGATACCGGGAGAGCATCGTTGTTCACGCTCATGCAACTCACCAGCTTTGTGACGGTCGCCGAGGAGCTGCATTTCACCCGGGCCGCGGAGCGGCTGAAGATGACCCAGCCGCCGCTGAGCCGCCAGATCCAGCTGCTCGAGACCGAGTTGCGGGTCCAGTTGCTCGAGCGCACCAACCGCTCGGTGCGGCTCACCCCCGCGGGACGCGCCTTCCTCACCGAGGCCCGCCGCATCCTGCGCCAGTCCGAGCACGCCGTGCTCGCCGCCCAGCAGGTGGCCACGGGCGAGGCGGGGAGCATCGCCATCGGCTTCACGGCGGCCAGCGCCCACTCCGTGCTCGGCACGCTGCTGCAGATCGCCCGCGCCGCCATGCCGGGGGCGGAGATCACCCTGCGCGAGATGGTCACCCGTGACCAGTTGGAGGCCGTCACCGAGCAGAGCCTTGACCTGGGCCTGGTGCGGCCCTCGGTCACCGGACCGGATCTGCGCTCCCGGCCCGCGGCCCGGGAGCGGCTGCTCGCCGCCCTGCCGACCGGGCATCCGCTCGCGGCGGGCGAAGGGCCGCTGCGGGTGGCCGACTTCGACGGGCAGGAACTGCTGATGTACTCGCCCATCGAGGCGCGCTACTTCAACGAGCTGCTCATCAGCATCTTCCGCGCCGCACACGCCACCCCGGTCTTCTCCCAGTACCTGAGCCAGGTCCACACCATCCTGGCCCTGGTGAACGGCGGCTGGGGCGTGGCCCTGGTCCCGGAGACCGCCGCCCGGCCGCGCTACCCGAACACCGTCTTCAAATCGGTGGAGCTGACCACTCCGGAGCCAGTGGAACTCAACCTCGTGTGGCGCAAGAACAACGACAACCCGGCCCTGCACGCACTGCTCCGCCACGCGGCCGCCCTTCTCCCCGGCCGAGGAACCTGACCGCCGTGACTCCGAGGACCTCCGGTGGCCTGCTGCGGCGCCACCGCGACTTCCGGCTGCTGTGGTGCGGTGAGACCGCGGGGACGTACGGGTCCGCCGTCACCGGTGTGGCGATGCCACTGATCGCCGTCTCCACCCTGCACGCGGACACCTTCGAGGTCGGTCTGCTGGCCGCCACCGCATGGGCCCCTTGGCTGCTCATCGGCCTTCCGGGCGGGCGCGTGGGTGGACCGGCTGCCGAGAAGGCCGGTCATGCTGACCGCCGCGGCGGTCTCGCTGGTGCTGTTCGCGTCCGTCCCGGTGGCCGCCGCGTCCGGACTGCTGAGCGTCGGGATGCTGCTGGTCGTCGCCCTGCTGACGGGTACGGCGGCGGTGTTCTTCCAGACCGCCTACAGCGCGTATCTCGCCGGGCTCCTGGACGCCGCCGACCAGCCCGAGGGCACTGCCACACTGCACGGCAGCGCCTCCGCCACGCAGATCGCAGGACAGGGTTCCGGCGGTCTGACCGCACAGCTGGCGGGCGCGGTGAACGGGATGCTCGTCAACGCCGCGACGTTTCTGGTCCCCCCTCCTGACGGCCGAACAGTGAGCGCGGGCCGTCTTCGAGGGCGCCCCGGCTCCGCTGCGGCGGATCCTGGCGCCGGGATGGACGCTGGGCCTCGGCCTCCGGCTGTCCCCAGGCCCTCGCCGCGGCATGTCGATCCCCCACCGGACGGGGCCCCGGCTCCTGGAGCGCGCGGACCGCGATGCCGCACCGGCCCGGGAAACCGCGGTCGGCGTGGGCCCGTTGCCGTAAGGCTCGCGTCGCCCGGCCCCTCGGGCGGAGATACGCTCGAAAGGGAGGGACTCGGTTCGCCTTCGAAGGGAGCGTTTCCGTGTCCGTCACATCACGGGCGTCGGCTCCGGCGCCGCTGCCCAGACATCGCGACTGCCCCTTCGATCCGCCCGGTGCCTACGCGGCGCTGCGGGAGGAGGGCGGGGCCAGTCGGCTGGCCTTCCCGGACGGCAAGGCGGGCTGGCTGCTCACCCGGCACGAGGACGTGACGCGGCTGCTGGCGGACGACCGCTTCAGCTCGGACCGCCGCCGCACCTCCTCACCGGTGCACGCGTTTCCGGTCCGCCCGGACGACCGCCGCATGCTGGGCTCGTTCATCGGTATGGACCCACCCGAGCACACCCGCTACCGGCGGCTGCTGAGCAAGTGGTTCACCGCCCGGGGGCTGCGCGGGCTGCAACCGCGGATCGAGGAGATCGTCGAGGACCACCTGGCCGCGATGGAGCGCGCCGGTCCCCCGGCCGACCTCGTGACGTCGTTCGCCCAGCCGATCCCCTCGCTGGTGATCTGCGAGCTGCTGGGCGTGCCCTACGGGGACCGGGCCGACTTCCAGCGGTGGGCCACCGTGCTGCTCCGGCTCGGCCAGCGCGAGGAGGAGGTGTACGCGGCCCGGGACGCGCTGTGGGAGTACATGCGGGAGCTGATCGGCGCCAAGCGGCACCGGCCGGACGAGGCGCTGCTCTCCCGCCTGGTCAACGGTGATCAGGGCGCGCCCGGCGGCCCCGGCAGCGCCGCGGCGGCCGGGCTGACCGACGAGGAGCTGACCGGCGTGGGGCTGCTGCTGCTCGTCGCGGGCCATGAGACGACGGCGAACATGCTGGCCCTGGGCACCTACGCCCTGCTGCGCCACCCCGAGCAGTCGCACGAGGTGCGGGAGCGGCCCGAGGTGATCGACCACGCGGTCGAGGAGCTGCTGCGGTATCTGACCATCGTCCAGTTCGGGATCGTCCGGGTCGCCCGGGAGGACCTCGAGATCGCGGGGGCACGGGTACGGGCCGGGGAGACGGTGGTCGGGGCGCTGGCCTCGGCCAACCGGGACCCCTCGCGGTTCGCCGCCCCGGACACCCTGGACGTCACCCGCGACCCGGGCGATCAGATCGCATTCGGTCACGGCGTTCACCAGTGCCTGGGCCAGCATCTGGCACGGATGGAGATGCGGACGGGGTATCCCGCCCTGCTGCGGCGCTTCCCCACGCTCCGGCTGGCGGTGCCGCCCGACGAGGTGCCGCTGCGCCACGACATGCTGATCTACGGAGTCCACCGGCTCCCGGTCACCTGGGACCGGGCCGTCGGTTAGGCGGCCGGCAGGTCCGCCCACCAGGTGATGCCCTCATGGCAGGTGTGGCTGCCGTGGCGCGTGGACAGCGCGGTGACGATGCCGAGCCCGCGGCCGTGCTCATCGGGCTCGATGTCCTCGTCCGCCCGCTGATCGGCGGGGACCGGGCCGCCGTCGGTGACCTCGATGCGCAGGCCGGTGCCGCCCTCGCACTCGGTCCAGCGCAGCCGCAGCACGGCCGGGGGGAGGGCGTGCAGGATCGCGTTGGTGACCAGCTCCGAGATCACCATCAGCGCCTCGTCGAGCCGGTCGGCGGACAGCTCCCATTCGGACAGCAGCGCGTGCGCCCGCCGCCGTACGGTGGCGACGGCCTCGCAGATGTGCGGGACCGGGAGCACATGGCAATCGGCCACGTCCGCCCAGGGCCGGTCCGGGGCCTCATCGCGCATCGCCGCCGACGGCCGGTCCGGGATCTCGTCGCGGGCGGCCGCCGACGCCCTCAGGGAGTCCGAGTCCGGCGCCTGGGAGCCGATGAGACGGGCGTCGGTGAGATTGACGGGCCCCGCGGCCTGCCCGGTGACGCCGTGCCCGGTGATACCGGGCCCGCTGACGCCGGGTGTCGGCAGGCTCAGTCGTTCCGCCACGTCTCCTCCTCTCCAAGCCGGGTTGTGTCTCTCTGCCGGGCACCCTTCGGGTCACCTCACGGCATACTGGTCTCCTTGTCCCGATACGGACGCTATGGGCCCCACCCGCCGGGGTCAACGAATCCGGGTCGGCATTGCCGAACGTTCGGCGTTTTCGCCGACAGGCTGGGTGGCTCGCCGAAGAGCTACGATCGCGACATGGCCGGCCCGGTGCAGTCCATCGAGCGGGCGGCGGCGATCCTGCGGCTGCTCGCCCAGGGGTCCGGTCGGCTCAGTCTGGGCGAGGTGGCGGCCTCGCTCGGCCTCGCGAAAGGCACCGCGCACGGCATCCTGCGCACCCTGCAGAGCGTCGACTTCGTCGAACAGGACAAGGCGACGGGGAAGTACCAGCTCGGCGCGGCGCTGCTGCACCTGGGGACCAGCTATCTCGACATCAACGAGCTGCGGTCCCGCTCCATCAACTGGACCGACGCCCTGGCCGCGCGCAGCGGTGAGGCGGTCCGCCTCGGAGTGCCCCTGGAGGGCAAGGTCCTCATCGTCCACCACGTCTTCCGGCCCGATGACACCTTCCAGACCCTGGACGTGGGCTCGCTGCTGCCCCTGCACGCCAGCGCGCTGGGCAAGATCCTGCTGGCGTACGGGGCGACTCCCCTGGAGCCGCTCATGGAAACCGACCTGGAGAGCTACACCCGGCACACGCTCGACTCCCCCCAGCGGCTGAGCCGGGCGCTGGCCGAGATCCGCGACACCGGGTGGGCGTTCGCGGCCCAGGAAATGATGATGGGCGAGGCGGACATCGCCGCGCCGATCCGCGGCCAGGGCGGCCTGGTGGTGGGCGCGGTCGGCATCTCCGGCGCCGTGGACCGCCTCTCCGACAGCAAGGGACGTCCGCACGCCTCACTCGTCGGACTGACGCGGGACGCCGCCCGGGCGATCTCCCGCGATCTCGGCGCGGGGCGCTGGTGACCCTCATGCTCTGCTCCAACCCGCCCGAAGGCAGGCCAGGCCATGGTTGAACGCTATGTGATGTCCATCGACCAGGGCACCATGTCCACCCGGTGCATCCTCTTCGATCACCAGGGACGGCTGGTCTCGGTCGGCCAGCGAGAACACGAGCAGTACTTCGCCAAGCCCGGCTGGGCCGAGCACGACCCCACCGAGATCTGGTCGCATCTGCGCCGTGCCGTCGTCCCCCGGGCCCTGGAGGGCGCGGGGATCCGGCCCGAGCAGATTGCGGCCATCGGCATCGCCAATCAGCGCGAGACCACGGTGGTCTGGGACCGCCGCACCGGCGTTCCCGTGGGCCACGCCATCACCTGGCAGGACACCCGCACCAGCGGCTATGTCGAGGAGCTGCGGCGGACCACCGGTGACGACTTCTTCCTGGAGCGCTGCGGCCTGTCGCCCACGACCTACTTCTCCGCGCCACGGCTGCGGTGGCTGTTCGACCATGTCGACGGCCTGCGCGAGCGCGCCGAGCGCGGCGAGGTGCTGTTCGGCACGATGGAGAGCTGGCTGATCTGGAACCTCACCGGAGGGCCCGACGGCGGACTGCACCTCACCGACGCCACCAACGCCAGCCGCACCATGCTGATGAACATCCGCAGCCTGAGCTGGGACGATGAACTGCTGGCCTATTTCGATGTGCCGCGGGCGATGCTGCCGGAGATCCGCTCCTCCGCCGAGTGCTACGGCATGGCCCGCGCCCTGCTGCCGGACGTCCCGATCTGCGCGGCCCTCGGCGATCAGCAGGCGGCGCTGTTCGGGCAGACGTGCTTCGCCCCCGGCGAGGCGAAGTGCACCTACGGCACCGGCAGCTTCCTCCTGGTCAACACCGGCACCGAGCTCGTACGGTCCCGGCACGGGCTGCTGACCACGGTCGGCTACAAGGTCGGCGACGAGCCGCCGGTGTACGCCCTGGAGGGCCCGATCGCCGTCACCGGCTCGCTGGTGCAGTGGTTCCGCGACCGCCTGGGGCTGATCCACAGCGCCCCCGAGATCGAGACCCTCGCCCGCGGTGTCGAGGACAACGGCGGCTGCTACATCGTCCCCGCCTTCTCCGGGCTGTTCGCCCCGCACTGGCGCAGCGACGCGCGCGGGGTGATCGTCGGGCTCACCTCGTACATCACCAAGGGCCATCTGGCCCGGGCCGTCCTGGAGGCCACCGGGTGGCAGACCCGGGAGGTGGTCGACTCCATGAACGCCGACTCGCCCCGGCCGCTGCGCCAGCTGAAGGTGGACGGCGGGATGACGTCGAACAATCTGCTGATGCAGTTCCTGGCCGACGTGCTGGACATGCCGGTGGTGCGCCCCATGGTCTCCGAGACCGTCTCGCTCGGCGCCGCCTACGCCGCCGGGCTCGCCTCCGGCTACTGGCCGGACCTGGAGGGGCTGCGCCGCAACTGGCACCGCGCGGCCCAGTGGATGCCCACGATGGACCCCGCGCGGCGGGACGCGGAGTACGAGAGCTGGCAGCGGGCGGTCGAGAGGTCGCTGGGCTGGGCCAGGTCGTAGCCCGGGGCATATGCCTCCGCGGCCGCGCGGAGGAATCGGGGCGGAACGGCACGTGTGAGTTCCATGAGGCGGGGTATTCGAGCCAGCCGCGGCTGTTCACGCGAGCCGCTCTGGGACCCAGAAACCCATGAAGACCCAAAACCCGATCCATGGACGGAATCATGACCAGCCCTTCCGATGAAAACGTCTCCGCCACCCAGCAGGCCCTCGGCGAGCTGGCGGCCGACCGGGCGGACGAGTCGGCGCTGAACACCCTTGCCAACAGTGAGGTCCTGCTCCCCTCCGCCGAGACCGGAGAGGAGACGGACCCGCAGGCCGTGACCCTGCCCGTGTTCCAGCAGGAGGACGGCGCGCAGCTGGTACCGGTCTTCACCACTCCGGCCCGGATGCACCAGGCCCTGCCCCAGATCGAGCGGTACCACCTGGTGCCGCTGGGCGCGCTGGCCCAGGGATGGCCCTCCGAAGAGCTCTCGCTGACCATCGACGCGGGCGCCCCGGAGGCCGTCACCCTCTCGGCCAACGGCGTGCGGAGCCTGCTCAGCGGCTCCGGCCCGGCCGCCTGACCCTCCCGCGGCGGCCCGTGCCCCCTCTCGTACGGGCACGGGCCGCTCGTACGGGCACGGGCCGCGGCGACGCCCGACGTTCGCGCGTCGGCCCTCGGCGAGCCCGACCGCCCTCCACGGCCCCGAGGCGGACCGCGGTGGGCCGTTCGCTGATTGGCCACCGTCCCGATCCATCGTCTACCGTCCCGTAGACAACTGATAGCGGAAGACTCCGGCGGGACGGACCACGTGAGCGCGATCAACATCGGACAGGCCGTCGTTCTCGGCATCGTGGAGGGGGTCACGGAATTCCTCCCGGTCTCGTCCACCGGCCACCTCAAGATCACTGAGGGACTGATGGACATCCCGGTGGACGACAAGTCCGTCGTGGCCTTCACCGCGGTGATCCAGGTCGGCGCCATCGCCGCCGTCCTGCTGTACTTCTTCCGGGACATCCGCCGCTTCGCCACCGCATGGGGGCGGGGGCTGGTCAACCGCGAGGAGCGGTACCACCACGACTACAAGTTCGCCTGGTGGGTCATCTACGCCACGATCCCCATCGTGGTCGTGGGCCTGGCGGCCAAACCGCTGATCGAGGGCCCGCTCGCCTCCCTGTGGGTGGTGGCCGCCTCGCTGATCGTGGGCAGCGGGCTGATGTGGCTGGCCGACCGGATGGGCCGCCACAAGCGCGGGGAGGACGACACCAGCGTCAAGGACGCGATGCTGGTCGGCTCCGCGCAGATCCTCGCGCTGCTCTTCCCCGGCTTCTCCCGCTCGGGCGCCACGATGGCCACCGGCCTCATGCTCGACCTGGACCGGGTGGCCGCCACCCGGCTCTCGTTCTTCCTGGGCATTCCGTCGCTGACCGGCGCGGGGCTCTACGAGCTCAAGGACGCCATGGGCGGTGGCGTGGGCACGATGCCGCTCGCGGTGGGCACGGTGGTGTCCTTCGCGGTCGCCTACGCCTCCATCGCCTGGCTGCTGAAGTTCGTCGCCAAGCATTCGTTCAACGCCTTCGTGATCTACCGGATCGTGATCGGCGTGGCGCTGTTCGGGCTGCTCGGCGCGGGCGTCCTCAACGCCTGACACCGTCCCCCCAGCGGCTCGCCGGATAGTCGACGTAGCCGCGCGCCCCACCGGTGTAGTACGTGCCCGGGTCGCCCGCCGCCAGCTCGCGGTCCAGGGCGAACCGGGCCACGAGGTCGGGGTTGGCCACGAAGTGGGTGGCGTAGGAGACGGCGTCCGCGAGCCCCGCCTCGATCACCGCGTTGCCGGACTCCCGGCCGAAGCCGTGGTTGGCGATCAGCGGGCCGTCGAAGAGGCGCCGGTAGCGGGCGAAGGCACCGTGGTCCGGCGCGGCGCCGGGCGCGGCGGGGGCCGGGCCCCGCAGATGCAGATAGGCCACGGGGTGGTCGCCCAGCTCCGCCACGAGCGCGTCGTAGTCCGCGAGCGTCCGCTCGTCGGCGGTGAACCGCTCGGCGGTCCAGTACGGCGACAGGCGCACGCCCACCCGGCGGCCGTCCCAGGCCCCGGCCACCGCGTCCACGATCTCCATCAGCAGTCGCCGCCGCCCGGCTCCGTCGCGGCCGTAGGCGTCGCGGCGGAGGTTCAGCCGGGGGTTGAGGAACTGCGGGATCAGGAACGAGCCCAGGGCGTGGACCTCGACTCCGTCGAATCCGGCGCGGCGGGCGTTCACCGCGGCCGTGCCGTAGTCCGCGACCGTGTCCCGGATGTCGGTGATCGTCATCTCCCGCGGGGTGACCGTGGCCCTGGGCCCGCCGGAGGTGTGGGACCGCTCCCGGGGGTCGACCGCCGACGGGCCGGCCGGAAGGGCGCCCCCGAGGTGGTCGGGGTGCGAGGCGGCGCCGGTGTGCCACAGCTGCAGCACGATCCGTCCGCCGAGGGCGTGGACGACGTCGGTGACCCGCCGCCAGCCCTTGATCTGCTCCTCGCTGTAGACACCGGGGACGTTGGGGAACCCGATGGCCCGCTCGCTCACCCAGGTCCCCTCGGTGATGATCAGCCCGGCCCCGGCCCGCTGGCCGTAGTAGTCCGCGTGCATTCCGTTCGGAACCAGCCCCTCGCCCGTGGCCCGGGCCCGGGTCATGGGCGCCATCACCACCCGGTTGGGCAGCCGGAGGTCCCCCAGGTCCGCGGGGCGCAGCAGCGGCTGGTCCGGGACGGTCGCACAGGTGGTGGTCATGGTGTCCCTCCTCGTCACCTCGGCCACGTGGGATACGTCGTGGTTACGTCTGGAGAAGTGACGGAGCGCGGCGAGGAAAGGTGACCGATGGACGGTCGGAACACGGGGAACGGACAGCACCCGCAGGACGGGCTGGCGGAACGGTTCGAGACACACCGCGGCCGGCTGCGGGGGGTCGCCTACCGGATGCTCGGCTCGCTCAGCGAGGCGGACGACGCCGTGCAGGAGACATGGCTGCGGCTCAGCCGCGCCGACGCCGAGGCGGTCGGAAACCTGTCCGGCTGGCTGCACACGGTCGTCTCCCGGATCTGCCTGGACATGCTGCGCTCGCGCACCGCGCGCCGGGAGGAATCGGTCGGCCAGGAGCTGCCCGAGCCGGTCCGGGAGACCGGGGACGGCGGCGGTCCGGAGGACGAGGCGGTGCTGGCCGACTCGGTCGGCAGGGCGCTGCTCGTGGTGCTGGACACGCTGGGCCCGGCCGAGCGGATCGCCTTTGTGCTGCACGATGTGTTCGCGGTGCCGTTCGACCGGATCGCGCCCATCGTGGAGCGCTCACCGGTCGCCGCGAAGAAGCTGGCCAGCCGCGCCCGCCAGAAGGTGCGGGGCGGCGCGGCGGTGCCCCGGGCCGAGCTGGACCGGCAGCGGCGCACCGTCGACGCCTTCCTCGCCGCCGCGCGCGGCGGCGACATGGAAGCGCTGCTCGCGGTGCTCGACCCGGATGTCGTACGGCGTGCCGACCCCGCCGCCCTGCCCGAGGGGGTGCCCACGGTGTCCCGCGGTGCGCGGGCGGTGGCGGAGGAGACCGCCGGTTTCGCGCCGAGGGCACGGTTCGCGGAGCCCGCGCTGGTGAACGGGTCCGTGGGGATCGTCGTGGCCCCGCACGGCCGGCTGCTGCTCGCCCTGACCCTCACCGTCGAGGACGGGAGGATCACCGCGTACGAGGTGATCGCCGACCCGGTGCGGCTGAACGGTCTGGAATTGGGCCTCCTCGACGACGTACGGCGCCACGTAACCTCGGCCCATGGGTGATCTCCTGCCGTATCTGATCGTCGCTGGTGTGCTCGCCGCGCTCATGGGCTTCCTCGGCTGGGTGGCGTCACTCGCCCGTCGCCGTGGTGCCACCGGTGCGGCCCTGCGGGCGGCCCTGGCCTCCCATGACGAGGCGTTCCGGGTGACCGCCCATGACTCCCACCACGAGATCCGGGCGCAGGCGGAGCGCAAGGCGCCGGTCCTCTCCCCCGACGGCCAGTGGACGCCGAGCCACGCCATGGCGGAGCGCCGCCGTCCCTCCGGACCGCGGGCGCCCCGGCCCCGGCGGGGCCCGCTGCGCCGGTGGGCCCGCCGGGTGCGCGGGCGCTGAGCGGCTAGGACGCCGCGGTCACGGGGTAGTCGGCGCCGAGGGTCACCTCGCGCCAGGTGTCGAAGGTGGCCCTGAGGGCGTCCAGCCGGGCCTGGGCGATGTCGTAGGCGGCCTTGCCCAGCAGCAGCCGCAGCGGGGGTTCCGCCGCCTCCACCGCGCCGATGATGGCCTCGCTCGCGCGGACCGGGTCCCCGGGCTGGTGACCGTAGGTGGCGAGGGTGCCGGCGCGCCGCGCGCCCGCGGTCCCGGCGTAGTCCTCGATGGTGAGGGCGGACTGGCGCATGGAGGGGCCGGACCAGTTGGTGCGGAAGGCCGCCGGTTCGACGATCGTCACCTTGATGCCCAGCGGGGCCACCTCGGCGGCGAGCGATTCGGACAGGCCCTCCACGGCGAACTTGGTGGCGTGGTAGTAGCCGGTGGCGCCGAAGGCGGCCAGACCGCCGAGGGAGGAGATGTTCACGATGTGTCCGGCGCGGCGGGCGCGCATGCCCGGGAGCACCGCGCGGGTGACGTCCACCAGGCCGAAGACATTGGTGTCGAACAGGGCCCGGACCTCCTCGTCCTCGCCCTCCTCGAGTGCTGCCAGGTAGCCGTAGCCCGCGTTGTTGACCAGTACGTCGATGCGGCCGAAGGCGGATTCCGCCTCCCGCACCGCCGCCGCCACCCGGTCCTTGTCGGTGACGTCGAGCGCCAGGGCCAGCGCGCGGTCCCCGTGCCCGGCGACGATGTCGGCCACCTGCCGCGGGTCGCGTGCGGTGACCACCGCGCGGTGGCCGTGTCCGAGGACGGCGGTGGCCAGTGCCCGGCCCAGGCCGGTGGAACAGCCGGTGATGAACCAGACGGGAGAGTCATTGACGGTCATGCGGAAGAATCCTTCGTCGTGGTGCTCATGGGGTCGTGGGGCGCCTCCACCGCGTCGGCGGTGAGGCTGCCCAGCAGGGCCAGCGCCTGCTCGGACGGGCTGCCCGGCTCGGCCTGGTAGACGATGAGCTGCTGGCCGGGGGCGCTGTTCACGGTCAGTGCCTCGTACTCCAGCGTGAGCTCGCCGACCAGGCGGTGCCGGAAGCGCTTGGTCTCATGGGTCTTCTGACGGATGTCATGGCGGGCCCACAGCCGCCGGAACGTCTCGCTCTTCAGCGACAGCTCACCGACGACGGCGATCAGTTCGGGGTCCTCCGCGTCGATTCCGGCCGCCGCGCGGAGCCCGGCGACGGTGTTGACCGCCACCCGCTCCCAGTCGGGGTAGAACTCCCGCGCGTCCGGGTCGAGGAAGACCAGCCGCACCAGATCCCGGCTGTGGGTGTGCCCGTCGAACAGGGCCCCGCCCAGGGTGTTGTGGGCCAGTACGGTCAGACAGCGGCCCAGGACCACGGCCGGTGTCCGCGGCCAGCCCTCCATCATCCGCAGCAGGGTCGGGCTCACCCGCTCCCGCCGCGCGGCCGGGCGGCGCCGGCCGGGAGCCGGACGGGCCAGCCGGTGCAGATGGGCGACCGCGTCCTCCTCCAGCACCAGTGCCCGCGCCAGCGCCTCGACCACCCGCGCCGAGGGATGCCGCTCCCGGCCCTGCTCCAGCCGTACGTAGTAGTCGGTGCTGACCCCCGCCAGCAGCGCGACCTCCTCCCGGCGCAGCCCCGCCACCCGCCGCCGGCCGGCGGGCGGGATGTCCACGTCCTCGGGCCGTACCCGTTCACGGCGGGCGCGCAGAAAGCGCCCCAGAGGGTTCTCGCTGTCCATACGAGGGAGCCTAGACGGCGGAATGCACGGTCAGGGCCCCGTAGGGTGGCCGCGCTACTCCTACTCTGGGCGCGGTCGCACTCTGGGCGCGGTCGCACGGTCCTGCCGGCCGGACGGGCCTGAGCCGCGTCCGGCCGGTGGCGGGCGCCGCTCAGGTCCGCGGGTACAGCTGGCGCCGGGCCGTGGTGAAGCGGGCGAGGGCGTCCGGGAGCGGGTCGATGCCGATGCCGGGGGCGGTGGGCACCGGGAGGTGGCCGTCCCGGAGGACGAACGGCTCGGTGATGTCCTCGGCGAAGTACCTGCCGGAGGCCGAGGTGTCACCGGGCAGGGTGCAGCCGGGCAGGGCGGCGAGGGCCAGGTTGGGGGCGCGGCCGATACCGGTCTCCAGCATGCCCCCGCACCACACCGGGACGCCGTGGGCGGCGGCGAGGTCGTGGATGCGGCGGGCCTCCGGATAGCCGCCGACCCGGGCCGGTTTGATGTTGATGACCCGGCAGGCGTCCATGGCGATCGCCGAGGCGGCGTCGCGCGCGTTGTGGATGGACTCGTCCAGACAGACCGGGGTGGCCAGCCGCCGCTGCAGCCGGGCGTGGGCGTGGAGGTTGTTCTCCTCCAGCGGCTCCTCGATGAGCAGCAGCCCGAACTCGTCGAGCTTCCTGAGGTGTTCGGCGTCGGCGAGGGTGTACGCGGTGTTGGCGTCGACCTGGAGCGGCAGCGCCTCGCCGAACCGCTCGCGCACGGCGCGCACCGGCGCCACGTCCCAGCCCGGCTCGATCTTCAGCTTGATGCGCACATATCCCTCGGCGAGGTAGCGCTCGACGTCGTCGAGCAGCTCGGGGAGTGAGTCCTTGATGCCGACGGACACCCCGGCGGGCACCCGCTCGTGGACCGAGCCGAGGAAGGTGGCGAGCGGCATGCCGTGGGCGCGCAGTTCGGCGTCGAGCAGCGCGGTCTCCAGGGCCGCCTTGGCCAGCTCGTGGCCCTTGACGGCGGCCAGGGCGGGGGCGAGGGCCGCGGTCGTGAGCGTGCGGAGGGCGGCCGCCCGGGGCAGCAGGAAGTCGCGGATCACGATCTCGGCGCCGGCGAGGAACTCCGAGCAGTACAGCGGCTCCGGGTCGGCGGCGAACTCCGACCAGCCCTCGGCCCGGTCGGTGACGATGTGCAGCAGGAAGGTGTCCTTGCTGGTCATCGTCCCGAAGGAGGTGCGGAAGGGGGTGATCAGCGGGAGGGCGACATGGAGCAGTTCGGCGCGTTCGAGCCTCATGGCCGCGGGTCCTCTCCAGGGGTGGTCGGGGTGGGGTTGCGGGTGAGCCGGTACCAGCCGTCCCGGGACATCGCGGTGGCCAGGAAGCCCTCGGTGTACGCCTCGGTGAACACCTCGCGCACGGCGTGCCGCCACCGCAGCGCCAGGGCCGGGTCGGCGGTGCGCAGCGCGACGATGTCCCCGGGCACCCTGCACCACAGCCGGTCCCCGTGGCGGGCGGCGAGCGGGCCGCCGTCGGGGGCGTGGCGGACGACCGGGGCGGCTGCCCGATCGTCGGTGTCGTCGGCGGGGGCGGGTCCGGGTGGTGCGAGGAGGTTCCAGCGGGCGGTGAGCCGGTCGCTCTCGTCGCCGTCGTTCACCCCGTCGTTCATGGGCCCGTAGAGGTCGACCAGGTACTCGGCCCCGACGGCGCCCAGTTTCACCAGGTTGAAGCGGGCGTTGCGGGCGACCAGCGGGTCGAAGGTCCAGCGCATGGCGCGGGCCCCGCGCTCCAGGGCCCAGCCGCGCTGGGCCTGCTTGACGGCGTGGCCGACGCCCCGGTCGGAGGCGGTGGCGGCGGCTACGAGCGAGTACACCTCCCGGTCGGCCGGCGGGCCGAATACCGCGACCGCGGCACCGGCCAGCCGCCCGCCCTCCTGTCCGCCGTGCCCGGTGGGGTACGCGGCGTGCACCGCACCGCCCGCGTGGACGATGCTGTGCAGCACCTCGGCCGGGTAGGGCGGGCTGGTGC
This sequence comes from Streptomyces sabulosicollis, assembly GCF_016103465.1. Lineage (GTDB taxonomy): Bacteria > Actinomycetota > Actinomycetes > Streptomycetales > Streptomycetaceae > Streptomyces > Streptomyces sabulosicollis. The sequence goes on along the minus strand of NZ_JAEEAP010000049.1, from coordinate 13,062 downwards.
GCGGCAGCCGCCACACCTCGGCGAAGAAGTCGGCCACCGCCTGGACACCGGCCACGTCGTGGACGGTGCGGACGGCGACCCCGGCGGCGTGGGCGGCGGCGGTGGCCAGCGCCTCGGCGTCCATCGTCACAGATGTCATGGGCCCGAGTCTCCCGGGGCGTATCCGGACCCGGCTTGTCCGGACGCACAAGGGCGGCCTAGGGTCCTGGTGCGATCCGCCAATCACCTCGCGATCAGTCAATCCCCTCGTGCGTCAGCCAATCGCCTCGTGCGTCAGCCACCCTGGAAGGCCCGGTACCGCCCATGGACACCCGCACCCTCGGGGAGCTTGTGGACACCCTGGGTGAGCCCGCGCTGCGGCTGCTCACCGCCCCGTCCGGACTCACCACACCCGTCACCGAGGTGCTGCTGTACGACGCCCACGCCCCGTTCCCGGACCGGGCACCCGGTGCCCTGCTGCTGGCGGTCGGGGTGCGGGCCGACGCGGCCGGGACGCTGGTGGCCGAGGCCGCGGCCGCCCGGATGGCGGGTCTCGTCGTACGCGGCGGGGAGGGACCCTCGTCCGGGCAGGGGCTCGCGGACGCCGTCGCGGGAGCTCGGGAGCGGGGGCTGGCCCTGCTCGCCGTGGACGAGGACGCCGCCTGGCACCATGTCCATCTGCTGCTGGCCGGGGCGGTCGGGGCCCGGTCCTCCCCCGCCGGCGGCGCCGCGCTCGGCGATCTGTTCTCGCTCGCGGGGGCGGTGGCCGCGGCCGTGGGCGGCGCCACCGTGATCGAGGATCCGCGCCAGCGCATCCTCGCCCACTCGACCATCCCCGGCCAGCCCGTGGACGAGCCCCGGCGGCAGGGCATCCTGGGCCGCCAGGTGCCGGGCAGCCCGGAGAACACCGAGCAGTACCGGGTGCTGTTCGCCTCCCAGGGGCCGGTGCGCCTGCCCGCCCTGAGCGCCGAGGAACTGCCGCGGCTGGCCGTCGCCGTACGGGCGGGCGGCGAGACCCTCGGCTCGCTGTGGGTCGTGGACGACGGGACCCTCGCACCGGACGCCGAGGAGGCGCTGGCCCAGGGCGCCTCCACGGCCGCCCTGCTCCTGCTGCGGGCGCGGGCGGCGCAGGAGCTGTCCCGCCATATGAGCGGCGATCTGCTGCGCCGTCTCCTGGACGGCACCGCCGACCCCGCCACCGCCGCGGAGCACCTGGGACTGGCCCCCGGCACACCGGTGCGGGTGGCCGCCTTCGCGCTGGAGGGCGTGGCGGGCGCGCCGGACGGGGAGCAGGCCGCGCTGCGGCTGCTGGATCTGGTACGGCTGCAGTGCGAGGCCCGGTACGGGCGGCACGCCTGTGTGCTGGTCGACGGCGTGGTGTACGCGCTGCTGCCGGGGACGTACGGGCGGGCCGCGGAGCGGCAGCGGCGGCTCGCCGAGGACATCGTGCGCCGCGCGGGTCAGGCGCTTCGGGTGCCGGTGCGGGCCGGTCTCGGCGATGTGGTGCCGGAGGTGGCCGAGGTCCGCGGCTCGCGGGAGGACGCCGATCTGGTGCTGCGGGTGCTCGGCCCGGAGGAGACGGTGGCCGCCATGGCGGAGGTCCGGGCCCGCGCCGTACTGCTCCGGCTCAGCGAACTGCTGGTCGAGCGGCGGGAGTTGGCGGCCGGAGCGTGGCGGGACATCATGGCGCACGACGCCGGGCACGGCACGGACTACGCCCGGACGCTGGTGTGCTGGCTGGACGCCGGATGCGATATGGCGCGGGCGGCGCGGCTGCTGGCCGTCCACCCCAACACCTGCCGCTACCGGCTGCGACAGGCGCGGGCGCAGCTGGGCATCGATCTGGACAACCCGGACGAGCGGCTGGTGCTGTGGCTCCAGCTGCGCACGCTGGCTGGGCTGCGGGGTGCGGGTGGCTAGGGAGGGTTCCGACGGATCTTGACGCCTGCGGCGGGCTGCTCCCCTCCCCGCCCCTTCCCGGCACCTGACGATAGGCGGCTCCGCCGCGTGGGGGCTCCGCCCCTTGACCCCGGGGCCCAGGGGCGGAGCCCCTGGTACGGCAGAAGGCGGGGAGGGGAAAGGCATCGATATGCGGCTCCGCCGCGTGGTCCGCCGGACGCCCCGTAGGGGCGCCGTTCGCCACGCCTGCGTACGGGGACGGGTCAGCCGAGCCAGCCGATGAGCCGCGCCTCGCACTCCCGCAACTGCTCCACCGGCACGTACTCGCCCGCGGTGTGAGCCAGGGACGGGTCGCCGGGGCCGTAGTTGAGGGCGGGTGTGCCGAGCGCGGCGAAGCGGGCGACATCGGTCCAGCCCAGTTTGGGGCGGGGCACCGCACCGAGGTACGCCACGAGCGAGGCGGCGGCTTCCCGGTCCAGGCCGGGGAGGGCGCCCGGGGTGTTCTCGGTGACCTCGACCTCGTACTCGGGGAAGAGGCCGCGCACGTACGCCTCGGCCTCCTCCGGTGAACGGCTGGGCGCGAACCGCAGGTTGACCGTGATGACGCACAGGTCGGGCACCACGTTCCCGGCCACGCCCGCGCGCACGGCCACGGCGCTCAGCCCCTCGCGGTACTCCAGCCCGTCGATGGTGATCCGCTCGGCAGTGTGGTCGTCCAGCCGCCGCAGGACGGTGGCGGCGCGGTGGGCGGCGTTGACACCCTTCCAGGCGCGGGCGGTGTGCGCCCGCTCGCCGCGTACGGCGATGTCCGCCATCAGCACGCCCTGGCAGCCCGCCTCGACACCGGCGTCCGAGGGTTCCATGAGGACCGCCAGGTCGGCCTCGAGCAGGTCGGGGCGTTCCGCGGCGATCCTGGCCAGGCCGTTGCGGTCGCCGGAGACTTCCTCGCATTCGTAGAACACGTAGGTGATGTCGTGCACGGGCGCGGGGAGGGCCGCCGCGAGCCGGAGGGCGACCGCGACACCGCCCTTCATGTCGCAGGCCCCGAGGCCGTACAGCAGTCCCCCGTCCAGCCGGGAGGGGAGGTTGTCCGCGGCCGGGACGGTGTCCAGGTGCCCGGCGACGACCACCCTCCGGTCGCGGCCCAGTTGGGTGCGGGCCACGACGGAGTGGCCGATCCGCTCGACGGTCAGCCACGGCAGGGCGCGCAGGACGCTCTCGACGGCGTCGGCGAGCGGGGCCTCGTGGCCGCTTTCCGAGGGGATGTCGACCAGGGCGCGGGTCAGCGCGAGCACATCGGCGGTGGGATCGAGCGGGGTCATGGGGTGGTCTCCGGTTCGGGGGCGGGGCGGTCGAGGGTGGAGTGCCGGATGCCGGCGGGGACGTTGCGCACCCCGCTGTACGAGGACCCGGCGCCCGGGATCATGCCCGCGAGCTCGGCGTGGGACAGGGCGGAGAACAGCGCGGTGACCCCGGCGAGGACGAAGGAGAGCACTCCCGCCAGGCCCGCCTGGGGCACCGCCTCGCCGAGTACCACGCAGATCCCGGTGCCCAGCGTGGCGCCGACGCTCAGCGGGGTGAGCTGGGTCAGCCCCATGGTGCGGCGGAGCGGACCGCCACCGGCCTCGGCGACGAGCTCCGCCACCTCCCGGCGGCGGGTCAATCTGCCGACCCGGCCGGTGGCCCGCCCCGGGGCCCGCCGGCCGTGCGCTTGTGTTCGCACACCGTTCACATTGCCTCCCTTGTCCGCGCCGCCGCGCTGTACGGCCCCTGATGATGCGGAAGGGAGCGGGCGGGGAGGTGCACGCATCGGCCAAAGACCCCTCCGTGGCTTTGACCGTTCGGCCAAGGCCCGGCCGCGGCTATGCCGTCCGCCGACCGCGGCTATGTCTGCCGGCCGCGGCTATGTCCGCCGGCCGCGGCTATGTCCGCCGGCCGCGGCTATGCCGTCCGTGAGCGGTTGAGCAGCGCCAGGGAGCAGACGAGGGACACCGCCACCAGCACCATCTGGTAGATCACGACCGGCACGATCGAACCGCCGGTGGAGTGCAGCAGCCACTCGCCGACCAGGGGGGCCGTACCGCCGATGAGCGCCGAGCACAGCTGGTACGAGAGGGAGATACCGGTGTAGCGCACGGAGATCGGGAAGGCGGCGGCCAGCAGTCCGGCCAGGATCGCGTAGTTCATCGCGCCGGTGATGCCCAGCAGACAGATGCCGAGCCCCACGACGACCGGCTGGGTCGTCGAGACACAGGCGTACATCACGGGTACCAGCAGGAAGTTCAGGCCCAGCAGGGCCGCCACGGTACGGCGCGGGCCGAAGCGGGCGGCCAGCACTACCCCGAAGGGCTGGGTGACGAACTGCAGGACGCTGTAGACGAGCAGCACGTTCAGCATGGTGGAGCGCTCCATGCCGAGGCTGTCGGTGGACCAGGACAGCACGAAGGTGGTGATGAAGTAGGTGGCGGCGATGCCGATGGAGCTGGCCAGCACGCCGAGCGCGAGGGATCCGGGGTGGCCGGTGACCAGCTCCCGCAGCGGCACCTTCGCGACCCGCTTCTCGTCCCGCAACCGGGCGAACTCCGGGGACTCCTCGACCTTGAGCCGCACCACCAGCCCGATGACCACCATCACCGCGGAGAAGAGGAACGGCACGCGCCAGCCCCAGGCGTCGAAGTCATCGTCCGGAAGCTGGGTGAGCAGCGCGAACATCCCGGTGGCCAGGATCGATCCGGCCGGGGACCCCTGCTGGGCGAAGGCGCCGAACGACAGCGCCTTCTCCTTGGGCGCGTGTTCGCTGGCGATGAGCACCGCGCCGCCCCATTCCCCGCCGACCGCGATGCCCTGCACCATGCGCAGCAGCACCAGCGCGATGGGCGCGGCGACGCCCACCTCGTCGTAGCCGGGGAGCAGCCCGATCAGGGTGGTGGCGATGCCCATCATCAGCAACGTGGTGACGAGGGTCTTCTTCCGGCCGATCCGGTCGCCGAGGTGGCCGAAGACGATGCCGCCGATCGGCCGGGCGAGGAATCCGAGCCACAGGCTGCCGAACGCCTCCAGCGCGCCGGTGGTGTCACCGCCGCCACCGAAGAAGATCTTGCCGAGGACGAGCGCGGAGGCGGTGGAGTAGATGTAGAAGTCGTACCACTCGACGGTGGTGCCGATGAATGAGGCGAGACCGGCCTTGCGGGCGGTCCGCTCGCGGTCGGCGGCCGGGGCGCGGTCCGTGGCCGCGGCGGTGGCGGTGGGCTTGCTCATGATCAGCGTCCAGATATGCGGTCGGCGAGACGGGCGATGGGCGAGGTGGTGGTGCGGCCGGAGGACTCCGAGCGGTCGGCGGCGCGGTACGCGGCGTACATGCCGTGCACCCCGATCCACCGGAACGGTTCGGGCTCCCAGCGGCGGGTGCGGTGGCCGACCCAAGGCAGCGCGGTCAGCTCGGTGGAGTGGCCGAGCAGCAGATCGCGCAGGGTGCGCCCGGCGAGGTTGGTGGCGGCCACGCCATGGCCGACGTATCCCCCCGCGAAGCCGACGCCGGTGGCGGGGTCGTAGCCGATCGAGGCGCACCAGTCGCGGGGCACGGCCAGCACCCCCGACCAGGCGTGGTCGATGGCGGCCTGGGCGGTGTCCGGGAAGAGGCCGGTGAGGATCCGCCGCAGGGCGCGCACGGTGTCCGCGCCGGTCTGCCCCGCCCGGTCGGTGCGGGAGCCGAACTTGTAGGGCACGCCGCGGCCGCCGATGGCGATCCGGCCGTCGGCGGTGCGCTGTCCGTAGGTGTACGCGTGGGTGGCGTCGCTGAGGAGTTCCTGCCCCTCCCAGCCGAGCCGCTTCCACAGCTCGTCGGGGAGCGGCTCGGTGACGATCATCGAGGAGTTCATCGGCAGCCAGGTGCGCCGCTCGCCCTCGATGCCGCTGGTGAAGCCCTCGGTGGCACGGACGATCCGGTCCGCGCGGATGGTGCCGAACGGGGTGCTGACCCGGCCGGGGGCGATGGCGGTGACCGGGGTGGACTCCAGGATCCGCACCCCCCGCGCCTCCACCGCGCGGGCCAGGCCGCGCACCAGCTTGGCCGGGTGGACCCGGGCGCAGTGCGGATTGTGGTATCCGGCCAGCGCCCCGTCCAGGCGCAGCCGCTCGGCGACCCGGGGTGCGCTCAGCCACTCCAGGTCCTGCCCGCCCCAGTGCCGCAGCTGGTCGTACGCGGCGCGCAGCCGGGGCAGCTGGGCCGCGCCATGGGCGACGGTGAGATAGCCGCTCTTGACGATGTCGGCCTCGATGCCCTCGGTCCGGGCCACCGAGATCACCTCGTCCACCGTGTGGATCATCTCCCGCTGGAGGGCGATCACGGCCTCGCGCCCGCGCTTCCTCGCATAGGTCCCGGCCGATCCGGCGATCTTGCAGCTGAGCCAGCCGGCGTTCCGGCCCGAGGCGCCGAATCCGGCGAACTCCCGCTCCACGACGGTGATGTCGAGATCGGGGGCGGCCTGTTTGAGGTAGTACGCGGTCCACAGCCCGGTGAAGCCCGCGCCCACGACGCACACATCGGTGGCGAGGTCGCCGTCGAGCGGCGGACGCCGTTCGGGGAAGCCGGTCTGGCGGTACCAGAAGGACACGTTTCCGTTCAGCACTGCGGCACTCAGCCAATCGTGGTGGAACGGCCGCTGGTCGGGCGGCCTGGGGTGGCCCCGGTTTCGTCGCGGATCGAAGTAGCTCGAAGTAGCTGGAAGTAGCTCGAGGAGGTGAGGGATGTGCGGAGGGGCGGATCAGTAGCTGGGTGGGCTGATCACCCACAGCACCCGGGCGGCCGCCCCCGCCGACTCGCTCAGCCGGTGGGGTACGGCGGAGGAGTAGCGGATGCTGTCCCCGGCGCCGAGAGTGAAGGAGCGCTCGCCGAGCTGGAGTCCGACCGTGCCCTCGAGGACGTAGAGGAACTCCTCCGAGTCGCCGTGACTGTAGAGGGTCTCTCCCGTGGAGCCATGGGCGTCGAACTCCCCCAGGAACACTTCGAGATGGTGCTGCGGCCCCGGGGTCAGCCGGAACTTGCGGCCACCGAGCACCCCGAGGGCGAGCCGCGGCGCCTCCTCGGCGCGCAGCACGCTCGGGCCGCTGGTGAAGTCGTCGCCGAACAGGTCGGCCACCTTCAGGCCGAGCGCGGCGGCGACCTGCTGGAGGGTGGCGATGCTGGGATTGGCCTGCCCGCGCTCTATCTGGCTGAGATAGCCCTCACTGATCCCGGCGGCCTCGGCGACGGTCCGCAGCGTCAGCCGGCGCGCCTTGCGCAGGGCGCGCAGCCGGTCGCCCACGGACTCGTCGGCGGTTCCCGCGGCCGGGTCCGTGGGGCGTTCGTTCTCCATGGCCGGACACGCTAAGAGCGCTGAGCGGGTGGCACAAGAGTCTGAACTGAAAACTCAGAAATCTTTACTGCCCGGATCCGGCACTCAGCCGGATCCGGCGCTCAATCCGTCCAGGGTGAGGTCGAGGAGACGGTCGGCCTGTTCGCGCTGTTCGGGCTTCCCCGAGGCGAGGGCGATACCGGTGAGAGCGGCGAACATGTCGGTGGCGCTGATGTCCGACCGGATCACACCGGCCGTGACCGCCGCGTCCATCAGCCGCGAGAGCGCGTCCTGGATCATCTCGTGGCTCTGCGCGTACGGATTGACACCCGACGCGACCACCCCGCGCAGCGCGTCCGCCATGCCCAGCTTGGCGTTGGCGTAGTCCATGAAACGAGCCAGCCACGCCCGCAGGGCCTCGCGCGGGGGCAGGGCCGCCAGCAGTTCGGGGGCGGCGTCGCAGAGCCGGGCCAGCTCGTTGCGGTAGGCGGCCTCGATCAGCAGCTCGCGAGTCGGGAAGTTCCGGTAGAGGGTGCCGGTACCCACCCCCGCCTCCTTGGCGATGCGCTCGAGGTGGGCGTCCAGCCCTTCCTCGGCGAACACCCGCACCGCGGCGGAGAGGATCTTCTCCCGGTTGCGCCGTGCGTCGGCCCGCAGCGGGCGCCCTGGATCCCTGACCATCGGCGACTCTCCATCCATCCCGGGTTGCTAACCGGAGGCGCGCCCACTTAGTGTGGGGCGAAGTGGCGGCGCCTCCACTTCTTACTGTAGGCCATCGCCGCCTCCCCCTTTCCCCTGCCCTCGTGCAGGCGTTTCCCCGGAAGGAAACCCCATGACATCGGGTATCGAAGGCAAGGTCGTCGCCATCACGGGCGCGAGCAGCGGCATCGGCGAGGCGACCGCGCTGCTGCTGGCCGAGCGCGGCGCCAGGGTCGTCCTCGCGGCGCGGCGGTCGGACCGCATCGAGGCATTGGCGGCCCGGATCGCCGGGGCGGGCGGTGCGGCCGTCGCCGTCGTCACGGATGTGAAGCGGCGCGCGGACCTGGCCCGTCTGGTCGCGACCGCACGCGAACGGTACGGAAAGCTGGACGTCCTGGTCAGCAACGCCGGTATCAGCCCGATCTCCGCCCTCGACGATCTGCGCGTCGAGGACTGGGAGGCGATGGTCGACGTCAACATCAAGGGCGTGCTGTACGGCATCGCCGAGGCCCTGCCCGTCTTCCGCGAGCAGGGCTCCGGGCACTTCGTGCACACCCTCTCCACCGCCGGGTTGCACATCGTCCCGACGATGTCGGTCTACGCCGGTACCAAGAACGCCGTGCGCGCCATCTCCGAAGGACTGCGCCAGGAAGCGGGTGAGACGCTGCGGGTGACCACCGTCTCGCCGGGGTTCACCCGGACGGAGCTCGCGGGTTCCATCACCGACCCGGGCGCGCGGAGCACGATCCAGGACGGCATGGACAAGATCGCGATGCCGCCGGAGGCCATCGCCCGTGCCATCGCGTTCGCCATCGAGCAGCCGGCCGGTGTCGATGTCGGCGAGATCGTGGTCCGCCCCACCGCGCAGAGCTGAGCTCCGCACCCGGGGGTCAACCGCCGGGCGCGCGGCCGGCGTCCAGGAGCGCGGCGTGGACGGCCGCGGTGAGCACCACGGCCGCGAGGGTCCACGATATCCAGTCCCCCGGGTCCGGCAGCCACTGCCGTCCGAGCGCGATCGGGTAGATGACCACCGCGTATCCGGCGGGTACGGTACGCGAGACGATCCCCTTTCGGGCGGCGCCGAGGAATAACAGCGGCGCCAGCAACCCGGCCGAAAACACCACGCCCACCACCCACAGCACGCGGTGCCGCCGACTGCCGTACAGTACCGGCCGCGCGGATGTTCCGGTGGAATATTCGTTCACGATCGCCTTTCGTTCGGTGCGGAGTGCAGACGATTGAGTGCATGACGTGCGCTCACATCGCCGATACCGTCCAGGTCACGAAGCTGGCGGGCGGAAAGACCGGAGAGCAGTTCTAGGTTATCGATACCGGCCCTGAGTAATGCATTGGCCAAACGATGTCCGACTCTGTCGTGTCCGAGGACATCGAAGAGTTCGCCTCCCTCACAGGAACCGCACCGCCGTCCGGGCACGCTCGGCGCCTTTTCCCGGACTCCGCACCCACCGCACATATCGATCACCTGGCCATCCCATCGCGCCCTTGACCAGCTCATTCGGACGATGACTTCGCGGAGCGCACCGACGCTGTCAGCGGCTGAGGAGGAATGAGTGGCGCCACAGATGTCACATCGAATGGTGATCGAATGGCTCATGTGAGCATGATGGCAGAGAGCCTTCCCACGAACCTTCCCGGTCATCACTTTGCGGCCGCTCCGCCGCCCGTCGAGACATGCGTTTCTCACAGCCGCTTGATGACAAATACGACTGTTACGCCGCCCGGAGTGGTGAAAGCGTGAGCCATCAGTGGACAGCGAAGAGTCCGGGAGGGAGTCCGCACGAGCCGTCGTCAGCGGCTTGAATCCCGTCCGCACGACGGGGAACGCACCAGCGACAATCCGGTATCCGGCCGAGTGCTGTCACCGCGAGCCCCATCGGGCTGACTTGACCGACAACGGAAATGGCTGGGTGATGACAGACAACGCGACGGACAAGGGCGCGGCCGATACCAGGGGGCGCCGTCACCGGAGATGGCGCGTATCCGCGGCGCTGGGTCTGACGGCGGTGCTGGCGGGCGGCGGGATCGCGTGGGCCGCCCTCCGGACGGCCGGATCGCCCGCGGCCGACGCCCCGGAGCCCGCGGCCGCCGTCGCCTCGCACTCCGGCCGGCTGACGCCTGAGGAAGCGCGCGAGGCGTCCCGCATCGCCATCGCCGCCGTCACCCGGACCGGGACCGCGAAGGACCGTCAGAAGGCGGCGAAGGACACCGGCGGCGGGGAGCGGAACGCCGCGGGCGGATCCGGCGCCGAGCCGCTGGACACCCGCCGTCCGCTCCGGGCCAAGTCGGCGTCCCCCGCCACCGGCAGCCGGGCCGAGGTCCAGCTCTACGACTACGCCTCGGACACCCTCATCACCAGGGTGGTCGACCTGCGCTCCAAGCAGGTCCTCGGCTCCACCCGTCAGCACGGCGTCCAGCCACCTCCCACCCTGGCCGAGGCCCGCGAGGCGGTGAAGGTCGTCCTCGCCGACCGCCGGCTCGGCCCGGGAATGCGCGAGTCCTACGCCGCGCAGACCGGGAAGCGGCTGACTTCGCCCGCCCAACTGCGCCTCCAGAGCATGTCGTTCCTCGGCTCGCGGGCCGAGGGGGTGGACGGCGCCCGGAAGGTGTCCCGCTGCGGTGAGCACCGGTGTGTGCAGCTGTTCGTGCGCGTTCCGGGTGGCAAGTGGATCGACACCAGCCGGATCGTCGTCGATCTGTCGGCCCGGCGCGCCGCCGTCATCGGTCTGTGAGGGGAGCCCTGTCCGTGTCCAGTCTGTTTCGGCGCGCGCGTGTGTTCCGGCGCGCGCGTGTGTTCCGGCGTGCTCATGTGCTTCGGTGTGCGCGTGTGTTCCAACGCGCGCGTGTGTTCCGGCGTGCCAGGGTGCTGATCGCCGTGGGGGGATTGCTGGCCCTGTGGGTGCCGGGCCCGGCGTCCGCCGCGCCCGCGAGGGCGTCGGCGGCGCCGTCCTGCCCCGCCGCGGACCGCATCGACACGACATTGAAGAACGGCGCCCGGTGGCAGATGTGCTGGGACATCGACCGCAACACCGGTGCGGTGCTGAGCGATGTGACCTACACCCCGAACCGCTCCATCCCCACCCGTGTGCTCAAGAGCGCCTCGCTGGCGGAGGTGCATGTGCCCTACGACAGCGGTCAGCCGCGCTTCTACGATGTCTCGGCGATCGGCTTCGGCGATCTGGAGCAGGGCACGCTCACCCGGCTCGGCGCCGCGGACTGCCCCCACGGGCGGCTGCGGAACTTCCGTGACACCCCCGTGCTGTGCGTCGAGGAGCAGCCCCGGCCGTTCGCCTACAAGAGCGCGGTGGAGAAGGGTGTTCTGCACGGCACCGATCTGGTCGTCTTCTCGGTCTCGGAGATCGGCTGGTACGACTACATCACCGAGTGGCGCTTCTCGGACGACGGCTCCATCACCCCCCGGTCGGGCGCCACCGGAAGCCTCTCGCCGTTCCAGTTCTCCGACGCGAGCAGCGGCTGGCCGACCGGGGTGGGCTCCACCCGGTTCAGCGAGAACCACTCGCACAACATCTTCTGGCGGCTGGACTTCGACGTCGACGGAGAGTCGAAGAACACCGTGGAGCAGTACGACTACCTGGGCAGCGGCACGGCCGCGCGCACCACCAAGCGCACGGTGCTCTCCCGTGAGACCGCGGCGGACCTCGCGCCCACCCGCTTCTGGCGGGTGGTGAACCCCGCCGCCGAGAACACCGACGGCCACGCCAAGTCCTGGGAGATCGACAACCACCACAGCGATCAGTACCGGGGGCCGCACGAGACCGAGGAGTTCACCCACCACGACATGTACTTCACGCAGTACCGGGAGTGCGAGCGGCTGGCCTACGGCAACACCGCCCCGGACTGCGCCACCTCGGTCGACAAGTACACCGGCGGCGAGAAGCTCACCGACCCGGTCGCCTGGGTCAGTGTCGACTTCCACCACGTGCCCAGGGACGAGGACCAGGACCCCATGCCCACCCACTGGCAGGGCTTCACGATCGTGCCCCGGGACGTCACGGCCACGAGCCAGCTGCCATGACCCGGCCCCCGTCGCCCGTCCCGTCCCCCGGCAAGGAGTGCACCGTGTTCCGTCCGACCCCGGCCCCGTCCGTCGAGGAGCGGTCGAAGATACGCCGCGTCCTGGTGGACCGGCTGACCGCCCTGGCCCGCGCCCACCAGGTGCCCGGCGCCCAACTCGCCGTGCACGGCGGCGGTGTGACGCTCGCCGTGGAGACCGGCGTGCTGGACGCGGACACCGGCGAGCCGTGCACCGCCGGCGCGGCCGTGCCCATCGGCTCCATCACCAAGGCGTACACCGCGACCGTGGTGATGCTCCTGGTGGCGGACGGCGATGTGGAGCTGGACGACCGGCTCGGCGACCATGTGCCGGAGCTGCGGCGGGCCGGTCCGCCGTGCACGGTGCGCCAGGTGCTCAGCCACACCGCGGGGCTTCCGTCCGGGCCCGACTCCGACCAGGTGGCCTCGGTGACCGCCGCGCGCTATCTGCTGGACCACTGCACCGACCGCACCCTGGTGATGCCCCCGGGGACGGACTTCTCCTACTCCAACGCGGGCTATGTGGCGGCGGGCCGGCTGATCGAGACGGTCACCGGGATGAGCTGGCAGGAGGCCATGCGGTCCGTTCTGCTCGATCCGCTGGGCACCGTGCCGTCCTTCATCGGCACGGCCGGCGCCCCGCACCGGCCCACGGCGCGCGGCCACTCGGCCAACAAGGCCACGGGCAGAACGCGGCCGGTTCGGCAGAACCTCGCCCCCGCCGAGGCCGCGGCCGGTGCGCTGAGGGCGGGCGCCCTCGATCTGGTGGCGCTGGGCCGGGCCCATCTCGGCGACGGGGGCGCGAAATTGCTGCCCCGTGAGCTCGCGGAGGAGATGCGCCGTCCGGTGCCCGGCGCCGACCCCGGTGTGCTGGCCGACGGCTGGGGTCTGGGCTGGGGGCTCTTCCGGCACGGCGACACGCTGTGGTTCGGGCACGACGGCAACGCCCAGGGCACGTCCTGCTTCCTGCGGGCCGATCCCGCCACGGGCGCGGTGGTCGGCTTCACCGCCAACGCGGGCACCGGCACCGAGCTGTGGAACGAACTGACCGAGGTCATCGACGAGGTCACCGGCGTCCGGG
>NZ_JAEEAP010000499.1 GCF_016103465.1 Streptomyces sabulosicollis | reverse complement strand
CCACCGCCGCCGACCGGGACCTGCTGATCACCTGGTACGAGGGGTTCGCCCAGGAGACCGCCGCGCTGATGGACGACGTCGCCGCGCAGGTGGACGACAAGCTGGGCCATGGCGGGATCACGGTGTGGGAGCTCGACGGCCGGCCGGTGGCCTGCGCCGGGATCAGCCGTACGGTCGCCGGCATGGCTCGGGTCGCGCTGGTCTACACCCCGCCCGAGCTGCGCGGACGCGGTTACGCGGGCGCCGCCACGGCCGCCGTGAGCGGGGCCGCGCGGGCCGCCGGGGTGAAGGAGGTCCTGCTCTTCACCGATCTCGACAACCCCACCAGCAACGCCCTCTACCAGCGTCTCGGCTACCGCCCGGTGGAGGACCACCTGGTGTTGTCCTTCTCCGCGGCGGAGCGCGGCGTCCCCGCGGCGGAGGGCGGCGTCTCCACGGCGGAGGGCGGAGTCTCCGCGACCGGACGCACCGCGGCCCCGGCCGGGCGCACCGACTCCCCGGCCGGGCGCACCGACTCCCCGGCCGGGCGCACCGTTCCGGAACAAGGTCACCCCTCGTAAGAGTTGTGTCATTGCAACCCAACGGCACCGAGCGTTGGAGCGCCCCCGCCCGCTCACCCTGGAGGACCCGTGACCGGCTCCCATCCGACACGTTCCCGGCTCACCGCCGCCCTGCGCCCCGCCGCCTTCGGAGCGGATCCCGGTGGGGAGCGGATGGAGCGCATCCGGCGGTCGCCGAATTTCGAGAACGGCGTGTTCGTCAACCCGGTGGGTGCCCGCACCGCCCCGTCCGGCTCGATGCTGAAGTTCGCGTCCACCTACTTCCGCAAGGAGGAGCGCGTCCGCCGGGCTCCGGCGGGGACCGTGCCGGTGCACCCCACCACCGTCGCCGATCTGGCCACCCCGCCCGCCTCCGGGCTGCGGCTGACCTGGATGGGGCACTCCAGCGTGCTCGCGGAGATCGACGGGCGGCGGGTGCTGTTCGATCCCGTCTGGGGGCGGCGCTGTTCGCCCTTCTCGATGGTGGGGCCCAAGCGGCTGCACCCGGTGCCGGTGCCGCTGCGGGAGCTGGGCCCGGTGGACGCGGTGGTCATCTCCCATGACCACTACGACCATCTGGACATGCCCACGATCCGGGCGCTGGTGCGGAGCCACGCGATGTTCGTCGTCCCGCTCGGGGTCGGCGCCCACCTGGAGCACTGGGGCGTCCCGGCCGACCGGATGACCGAGCTGGACTGGCACGAGTCCACCGAGGTCGCCGGGCTCACGCTCACCGCCACCCCCGCCCGCCACTTCTGCGGACGCGGGCTGCGCAACACCCAGCACACCCTGTGGGCCTCCTGGGTGGTGGCCGGTTCCGAGCGCCGGATCTACCACAGCGGGGACACCGGCTACTTCTCCGGTTTCGCGGAGATCGGCGCGGCGTACGGGCCGTTCGACGCGACCATGATCCAGATCGGCGCCTACTCCGAGTACTGGCCGGACATTCACATGACCCCCGAGGAGGGCATGCGGGCCCATATCGATCTCCAGGGCGGGGACCCGGCGCACGGGATCATGCTGCCGATCCACTGGGGCACCTTCAACCTCGCTCCGCACCCGTGGGAGGAGCCCGCCGAGGGCACGGTGACGGCGGCGAAGGAGGCCGGGGCGACCGTGGCCGTTCCGCGTCCCGGCCAGCCGTTCGAGCCGGAGCGCGGGCTGCCGCTGGAGCTGTGGTGGCGGGCGATCGCGGCACGGCCCGTGACGGAGCGTCCGGCCGCGGCCGAGGGCGCGGCCGAGCCGACCGTTCCCGCCGGACCGTCCGGCGCCGGGGCGTCCGGGACGACCGGCACGCGCCCCGGGGCGACCGGCGGCGCGGATCCCGCGATGCCCATCCCGCAGTCGTAGCACGCCCGTTGGCGCCGCCTCCCGAGGCGGAACGGCACGGGGCTTCTTTGTCGAATGGCGCTGAATGGCGTCCGAACCCTTGTGGTGGACACGACGTGCTCGCTTGAATGGTTAGGAAAGGTTCCTAACGGATCGCCTCAGGGCCCGGGGCTGCCCTGGTGTGCCCCGGGGCGGCCGCGCGCACTTCCCCCACAGTCGACAAGGAACGGAGTCCCCATGTCCCCCCTGCACAGGAGGATCGGCCTCGCGGCCGTGGCCGTCACGGTACCGGCCGCGCTCGTCTTCACCGGCGTCGGAGTCGGGCAGGCGTCCGACCACCTGCCGTCGTCGTCGGACGCGCGCCCTACGCACTCGGCGCACAAGGCCGCGGCGGCGAGCAACCTGGACGACCCGGCGAAGAAGGAGATCGCCATGAAGCTGGTCTCCAGCGCCGAGAACTCCTCGCTCGACTGGCGCGCCCAGTTCGCGTACATCGAGGACATAGGCGACGGCCGCGGCTACACGGCGGGCATCATCGGATTCTGCTCCGGCACCGGCGACATGCTGGAACTCGTCGAGTACTACACCCGGCAGAAGCCCGGGAACGTCCTGGCCAAGTACCTCCCCGCGCTGCGCGAGGTGGACGGCAGCGACTCCCATGACGGCCTCGACCCGAACTTCACCAAGGACTGGAAGAAGGCCGCCGCCGACAAGGCGTTCCAGGACGCCCAGGAACACGAGCGCGACCGCGTCTACTTCAACCCGGCCGTCAAGCAGGGCAAGGACGACGGCCTGGGCGCGCTCGGCCAGTTCATCTACTACGACGCGATCGTGATGCACGGCCCCGGCGACAGCGAGTACAGCTTCGGCGGCATCCGTAAGACCGCCCTGTCCAAGGCCAAGCCCCCGGCGCGGGGCGGCAATGAGACCACTTACCTCAACGCCTTCCTCGACGCCCGTAAGGAGGCCATGAAGAGCGAGGAGGCGCACAGCGACACCAGCCGGGTCGACACCGAGCAGCGGAAGTTCCTCAACGAGAAGAACTTCGACCTGACGCCCCCGCTGCGGTGGAAGGTCTACGGCGACCCGTACGAGATCAACTCCTGACGGCCCAGCCGGTCCCCGCTTGCTAAGCGGGACACTGTCCCATATCTTCAATCGGGACAGTGTCCCGTTTATTTGGCGTGGGGATGGAGTAGGGCTATGTCGACATATCTGCTGGTGCACGGCGCGTGGCACAGCGGGCAATGCTGGGAGCGGGTGGTCCCGCTGCTGGCGGCGGCCGGGCATCGGGTGCTGGCGCCGACGCTCACCGGCTACGGCGACACGGTGCACCTGGCGGGCCCGGAGGTGGGGCTGGATACGCATGTCGACGACATCGTCCGGCTGATCACCGAAGAGGACCTCACCGATGTGGTGCTCGTCGGGCACAGCTACGCCGGGCTCGTCATCTCGTCCGCGGCCAACCAGGTCCCCGAGCGGATCGCGCACCTGGTCTATCTCGACGCCATGGTCCCGGAGCACGGCGAGACCGCGGTCGATGTCATGCCCTTCACCCAGGCCATGATCGAGCAGGCCCTGGCGTCCGAGAGCGGCTGGCGGATCCCGCCGCTGACCGGGATGGAGCCGTCCCCGGGTCTGTTCGGGGTCACCGAACCGGCGGATGTGGCGTGGCTGCGGTCGATGCTGTCGGATCAGCCGGTGCGCTGCCTCCAGCAGCCGGTCCGGCTCGACAACCCGGCCGTGAACGCGATCCCGCGGACGCATATCCACTGCGTCGCCGATGTGCCGGAGGGCGTCACCCGGCGGTCCGTCCCCGCGCTCCAGCCCAACGGAACCCCGTCACAGGTGTGGGAGCTGGAGACCGGCCACGACTGCATGATCACCATGCCCGCCGAACTCACCGAGCTGCTGCTCAAGGTCGGCTGAGACGAACCAGGCCGACCTGGCCCGGGGCGGCCTGGCTCGGGGCGGCCTGGTCAGGGCCCGCCTGGCTCAGGGCCGCCTGGCCCGGGGCGGCACCGTCTCAGCCCGATGCCGCCTCCACCAGGGCGCGCATGATCCGTACGTCCTCGCCCGCCTCCGGGTGCCACTGGACGCCCAGCACGAACGCCTCCGCGTCCGGCAGCTCCACCGCCTCCACCGTGCCGTCGTCCGCGGCGTGGGCCGAGGCGGTCAGGCCCTTGCCCAGCTGGGCCACGGACTGGTGGTGGAAGGTGGGGACGGACACCGGCTCCGGCAGGATCCCGGCGAGGAGCGTGCCCGGGACCGGCTTCACCTCGTGGTGGTCGAAGACGCCCGGCGGGCCCACGTGGCCGTCCAGGTGCTGGACGAGGGTGCCGCCCAGGAAGACGTTCAGGAGCTGGTGGCCGCGGCAGATGCCCAGCAGGGGAGTGCCTGACGCCAGGGCCGCGTCGATCAGGGCCAGCTCCCAGGCGTCCCGCTCCCGCGCCGGCGGCCCGGTGCGCGGGTCCACCTCGGCCCCGTACCGCACCGGCTCCACGTCCGGGCCGCCGGAGATGACGAGTCCGTCGAGACGGGAGACGAGGCGCGCGGCGGCGGCCGGGTCCTCGTCCGGTGGCAGCATCGCCGCCAGGCCGCCCGCGCGCTGGACCAGCCGGTGGTAGCCCGAGGGCAGCAGCGCGGCGGGGAGGTTCCACACGCCCCAGCTCGCCGAGGGTTCGAGATAGGTGCTGACGCCGATCAGGGGCTGGGACACCGGGGACTCCGATCTTCGTGGATCTGCTCGGTCGCGGGACGGTCTCCGGTCCGAGGGGCCCGGTCGCGGGACGGTTCCCGGTCGCGGGACGGCTCCCCGTTCGGACGGTTCTCGTTCCCGGGAATGTTCTCAGTCGCGGGACAGCTCCGCCTCGGCCTCCGCCAGCGCCGCGAACTCCTCCTCCGGCGCGGCCGCGACCAGGCGATGGCGGCTGTAGAAGGCGAAGTAGGCCAGCGCCACCGCGTAGACACCGAGCGCGATGAAGGCCGCGTCCTTGTCCACAAGGAAGGTGGCCACCAGCGCGGAGCAGGCCAGGACGAACGCCAGGGACGACGTTACCGTGCCGCCGGGGGTGCGGTAAGGACGTTCCAGACCCGGTTCGCGGCGGCGCAGGACGATGTGGGAGAGCGACATCAGGGCGTACGAGATGGTGGCGCCGAAGACCGCGGTGTTGAGCATCCGGGCGCCGTCGCCGGTCCACGCCGCGAGGGCGAAGCCGATGGCGCC
The DNA here is from genome assembly GCF_016103465.1 of Streptomyces sabulosicollis. Classification (GTDB taxonomy): domain Bacteria; phylum Actinomycetota; class Actinomycetes; order Streptomycetales; family Streptomycetaceae; genus Streptomyces; species Streptomyces sabulosicollis. The sequence continues at coordinate 1,337 of NZ_JAEEAP010000499.1, read as the reverse complement.
CGGGACCAGCAGGCCCAGGAAGGGAGCCTTGCGGCTGCTGGTCAGCGACAGGAAGCGGGGCAGATAGCCGGCCCGGGAGAGCGCGAACAGCTGGCGCGAACCGGCGAAGATCAGCGAGAAGAAGGAGGCCACGAGCCCGGCGAGGCCCGCGTAGTTGACGATGCGGGACAGCACGGTGGCCTTGCCGTCCGGCTGCAGCGCCTCGACCAGCGGGTTCCCCGCGTCCTGTACGGCGCTCGGGCCGCGCGCCCCCGTCGCCGCGAGGAAGGTGAGCAGGGCGAGGAGCAGCAGGATGCCCATGGACCAGGCCATGGCCTTCGGCAGCGTACGGGCCGGGTCCCGGGTCTCCTCCGCCGCCAGCGGCACCCCCTCCACCCCCAGGAAGAACCACATGCCGAAGGGGAACGCCGACCAGATGCCGAGCAGCCCGAACGGCAGCCAGGAGCTCGCGCCGAAGGAGGAGTGGTCCACCGGGATGTCGTTGAGCGAGCCCGCGTCGAAGTCGGTGAGGGCGCCCACGGCGAAGACCAGCAGCGCGGCGACGGCGATGGCGGTCACGACCAGGCTGAACCGCAGGGCCTCGCCCACGCCCCACAGGTGGATGCCGATGAAGAGGACGAAACAGGCCAGATAGACCGGCCAGCCGGACTCCAGGCCGAAGAGCCCGAGCGACTCGACGTAGTCGCCGATGAAGATGGAGATGGCGGCGGGCGCCAGGACGTACTCAATGAGGATCGCCGTCCCGGTGAGGAAGCCGCCCCAGGGGCCGAGGGCGCGCCGCGCGAAGCCGTAGCCGCCGCCCGCCGTGGGGAGGATCGCGGCCAGCTCCGCCAGCGCGAACACCATGCAGGCGTACATCAGGCCCATCAGCAGGGCGGCGATGGCCAGACCGCCGAAGCCGCCCTCCGCCAGGCCGAAGTTCCAGCCCGAGAAGTCGCCGGAGACGACGTAGGCGACGCCGAGGCCGGTCAGCAGCAGCGGGCCCGCGCTGCCGCGCCGCAGGGTGCGGCGCTCCAGATACGCGTCCTCGGGGGATGGCGCCGGACCACCGCCCGGCGGGGCGCCGCCGACGGGGGCGCGGGCGGATTCGGTGCGGGCGGATTCGGTGCGGGCGGGCTCGGTACCGTCGGCCATGGGGACTCCTGCTCCACACGAGGGGGCGATGGCAAAGGTGTGGGGCCATACCTTTGCCTTCCGGTCGGCGATGCGCAAGACCTCTGCGTAAAACCGTGGTTAAGCGCCGGTGCTCATCAGCCCCCGCGCTCGGGCGGACGGGCCGGGTACGGACGGACCGGACGCGGGCGGTCGGGCCCGGTGCGGGCGGCCGGGTACGGACG
>NZ_JAEEAP010000498.1 GCF_016103465.1 Streptomyces sabulosicollis | reverse complement strand
CAGTACCCCGGAGCGGGCTACCCCGCGGCCCCGCCCGTCTACCCGGGGGCGGCCGGAATGCCGATGCAGCTGAGCAACGGCATGGGCACGGCCGCGCTGGTCTGCGGCATCGTCGGCCTGGTCTGCGGGATCACCTACTTCCTGTGGGTCTTCGCGGTCGTCCTCGGCATCCTGGCGATCATCTTCGGCGCCATCGGCAAGGGGAAGGTCAGCCGGGGCGAGGCGAACAACGGGGGCTCGGCCACCGCCGGTCTGGTCTGCGGCATCGTCGGCATGGTGCTCCCGGCGATCTACCTCGCCGCGCTGGACGCCGCCATCGACTCCGTCTTCTAGCCGACGTCCGGACCGGCTGCCCAAACCGTCGGTCCGGACCCGGATCCGGCTCGGAAACGGTGATGCCGGACCCACTCTGATCACTGAATCCGTCGCGAAACCAAAAAGCAACAACGGAATCCCTTGTTGAAGCGAGGGTCCTCTGTCAGGATCGGCCTTCGATTCCGGTTGGAGCTACGCCGCGCCCCTATGGGGCGGACCGGCGGAGGAGAGCGCGATGGATCAGCGGTTCGACGTGACGGAGCGATTCGCCGACGGTGCCCAGTACATCGCGGGCCGTCTGCGGGAGGGCGGCTCCGAGGGCACGCACGCGGTCGTCGATCCGGCCACCGGCGAGCAGGTGTTCGGCTACCGGCTCGCCGGTGCGGCCGATGTCGATACCGCCGTGGCCGCCGCCGGGGCCGCCTTCCCCGAGTGGGCGGGCGCCACCCCCGGCGAGCGGTCCGACGCGATGCACCGCTTCGCCGCGGCGCTCACCGAGCGGGCGGACGACCTCGCCCACGCCGAGTCGCTGCAGTGCGGCAAGCCCATCAAGCTGAGCACCGAGTTCGATGTGCCCGGCTCCATCGACAACACCGCCTTCTTCGCGGGCGCCGCCCGCCACCTGGAGGGCAAGGCCGCCGCCGAGTACAGCGGCGACCACACCTCGTACATCCGCCGCGAGCCCATCGGCGTCATCGGCTCCATCGCCCCCTGGAACTACCCCCTCCAGATGGCGGCGTGGAAGGTCCTCCCGGCCATCGCCGCGGGCAACACGATCGTGCTGAAGCCCGCCGAGCTGACGCCCCTGACCTCGCTGATGTTCGCCCAGGCGGCCACGGAGGCGGGCCTCCCGGACGGCGTCGTCAACGTGGTGAGCGGCACCGGCCGCGAGGCGGGCGAGCGCCTGGTCGCCCACCCCGGCGTGGCGATGACCTCCTTCACCGGCTCGACGGCGGTCGGCAAGCGGGTCGCGGAACTCGCCACCGCCACCGTCAAGCGGATCCATCTCGAACTCGGCGGCAAGGCGCCCTTCGTGGTCTTCGACGACGCGGACCTGGAGGCCGCCGCCCACGGCGCCGTCGCGGGCGCGCTGATCAACTCCGGACAGGACTGCACCGCGGCCACCCGCGCGTATGTGCAGCGCCCGCTGTACGACGCGTTCGTCGCCGCCGTCGCCGATCTCATGGAGACCGTAAGGCTCGGCGATCCCTTCGATCCGCACACCGACCTCGGCCCGCTGATCTCCCACGCCCAGCGCGACCGCGTGGCGGGCTTCGTGGAGCGGGCCCGCGGTTACGCCACCGTCGTCACCGGCGGCGAGGCACCGGGCGGCGACCTCGCCAAGGGCGCCTACTACCGGCCCACGCTCATCACCGGCGCGCCCCAGGACAGCGAGGTCGTCCAGTCCGAGATCTTCGGCCCGGTCCTGGTCGTCCTCCCCTTCGACGGCGACGACGAGGGCATCGCGCTGGCCAACGACACCCCTTACGGTCTCGCCGCCTCCGCCTGGAGCCGCGATGTCTACCGTACGGGCCGCGCCTCCCGCGAGATCCGGGCCGGCTGCGTCTGGATCAACGACCACATCCCGATCATCAGCGAGATGCCGCACGGCGGGGTCCGCGCGTCCGGCTTCGGCAAGGACATGTCGGCGTACTCCTTCGACGAGTACACGCAGGTCAAGCATGTGATGTTCGACAACACCGCGGTGGTCCGCAAGGACTGGCACCGCACGGTCTTCGGGGACCGGCAGACCTGACCGACAGACCTGAATGTGCGGCCACCTCCACGTGGCCTCGGCCGGCCGCCACCGGCCGACACCCTCGAAAGGCACAGCTTATGGAAGCACGGCACGAGCCCGAGAGCCTGTCCCCACCGCAGATCGCCGCGATGCGGCGCACCATGACCAGCGGCCGCATGGCGCTCACCCGCCGCTCCCTGCTGCGTGCGGGAGGCGCCGGGGCGATCGCCGTCGGCGGGCTCGGGGCGCTCGGCGGCTGCGGTATCCCGCCCGCGGGGCGCACCGAGGCGGACAACGCCTCCGACGACCACTCGGCCGAGGAGAAGCGGCTCGCCTTCTCCAACTGGACCGAGTACATGGACGTCGGCAAGGGCGGCCGCCATCCGACCCTGGACGCGTTCCAGCGCCGTACCGGCATCAAGGTCAAGTACACCGAGGACATCAACGACAACGTCGAGTTCTTCGGCAAGATCAAGCCGCAGCTCGCGGCGGGCCAGGACACCGGCCGGGACCTCATCTGCGTCACCGACTGGCTGGCCGCCCGGATGATCCGGCTCGGCTGGATACAGCCGCTGGACCCCGCCCAACTGCCCCATGCCTACACCAACCTGGGGAAACCTTTTCGCAATCCGGACTGGGACCCGGGCCGCGCCCACTCCTACCCGTGGACCGGCATCCCCGCCGTCATCGCGTACAACAAGAAGGCCACCGGCGGCCGTAAGGTCACCTCGGTCTCCCAACTGCTGGAGGACCCCAAGCTCAAGGGCCGGGTCGGGCTGCTGACCGAGATGCGCGACACCGTCGGGCTGACCCTCCTGGACATGGGCAAGCGCCCCGAGACGGTCACCGCCGACGACTACGACGCCGCGATCGCCCGCCTCCAGAAGGCGTCCGACCGGGGCCAGGTCCGCCGCTTCACCGGCAACGACTACACCGGCGACCTCACCAAGGGCGACATCGCCGCCTGTATGGCCTGGGCCGGGGACCTGATCCAGCTCCAGTCGGACAACCCCGAGATCGAGTTCGCGATCCCCGACGCCGGCTATATGACGGCCACGGACAACCTCCTCGTCCCCAACAAGGCGCGCCACAAGAGGAACGCCGAACGGCTCATCGACTACTTCTACGAGCCCAAGGTCGCCGCGAAGATCGCCGCGTACATCAACTACGTCTGCCCGGTCGACGGGGTGCGCGAGGAGCTCGCGAAGATCGACAAGGCGCTGGCGGACAACCCGCTGATCCTCCCGGACGAGGAGATGGCCGCCAAGTCCCACTCCTTCCGCTCGCTGTCGAGCACGGAAGAGACGGCATTCGAGGACAAGTTCGCCAAGCTCACCGGCGCCTGACAAGCGAGGAAGCGCACCGCCATGACCCAGCCCACCTCCGGCGGCGACGTCCGGCTCGACCGGATCAGCAAGACCTACGGGTCCTTCACCGCCGTCCACCCGCTCGATCTGCACGTACCCGCCGGCTCCTTCTTCGCCCTGCTGGGCGCCTCCGGCTGCGGCAAGACCACCACCCTGCGCATGATCGCGGGCCTGGAGGAGCCCACCACCGGCACGGTCCGGCTGGCCGGTGAGGACATCACCGCACTCCCGCCCTACAAGCGGCCCGTCAACACGGTCTTCCAGAGCTACGCCCTCTTCCCGCACCTCGACATCTTCGAGAACGTCGCCTTCGGACTGCGCCGGCGCGGCGTCAAATCGCTGAAGAAGCAGGTCGAGGAGATGCTGGAGCTCGTCCAGCTCGGTGACTTCGCACGCCGCAAGCCACAGCAGCTCTCCGGCGGCCAGCAGCAGCGCGTCGCCGTCGCCCGCGCGCTGATCAACCACCCCCGGGTGCTGCTGCTCGACGAGCCGCTGGGCGCGCTCGACCTCAAGCTGCGCCGCCAGATGCAGCTGGAGCTCAAGCGCATCCAGACCGAGGTCGGCATCACCTTCATCCACGTCACCCACGACCAGGAGGAGGCCATGACCATGGCCGACACGGTCGCGGTGATGAACGGCGGCCGGGTCGAGCAGCGCGGCGCCCCCGCCGAGCTCTACGAGAACCCCGGCACCACCTTCGTCGCCAACTTCCTCGGCACCTCCAACCTCATCGAGGCCGAGATCACCGACAAGAGCGGCGGCGACCTCGTCCTCTCCGCCGCCGGCGGCAAGCTCGCCATGCCCGCCGAACGATGTAGCGCCCCCGTCCGCACCGGTGGGAAACTCCTGGTGGGAGTCCGGCCCGAGAAGATCACCCTGGCCCATGCCGAGGACGCCGGGACCGTCCCCGAGGGGCGCAACCGGATCACCGGGCGGATCGTCGACTCAAGCTTCATCGGCGTCTCCACGCAGTACCTCATCACCACCCCGGACTGCCCCGAGATCACCGTCTACGAGCAGAACATCGAGCGCGACGCCCGGCTCGTCCCCGGCGCCGAGGTCGTCCTCCACTGGAACCCCGCCCACACCTTCGGCCTCGACGCGGCCCAGGACATCGACGCCGGTACGGAGCTGGACGAGGAGGCCGCATGACGGTTACGGCCACTCCCGAAGCTCCGCCGGACGACGCGCCCCCGCATAAGCCGCCCCTGATCAAGCCCGCCGTCCGCAAGCGGCTGGTGCCCTACTGGCTGCTGCTCCCCGGCATCCTCTGGCTGCTGGTCTTCTTCGCCGCGCCGCTGGTCTACCAGGCGTCGACCTCCGTCCAGACCGGCTCCCTCGAAGAGGGCTTCAAGGTCACCTGGCACTTCCAGACCTACTGGGACGCGCTCACCGAGTACTACCCGCACTTCCTGCGCTCGGTGCTCTACGCCGCCACCGCGACCGTGCTGTGCCTGCTGCTCGGCTATCCGCTCGCCTACCTCATCGCCTTCCGGGCGGGCCGCTGGCGCAATCTGGTGATGATCCTGGTGATCGCGCCGTTCTTCACCAGCTTCCTGATCCGCACCCTGGCCTGGAAGACGATCCTCTCCGACAGCGGCCCGGTGGTGGGCGCGCTCAACTCGCTGCACGTCCTGGACGTCACCAGCTACCTGGGGATCACCGAGGGGCAGCGGGTGCTGGCCACACCGCTCGCGGTGGTCTGCGGGCTGACGTACAACTTCCTGCCCTTCATGATCCTTCCGCTCTACACCTCCCTGGAGCGCATCGACCCCCGGTTGCACGAGGCCGCGGGGGACCTCTACGCCCGCCCCTTCACCACCTTCCGGAAGGTGACCTTCCCGCTGTCCATGCCGGGCGTCGTCGCGGGCACGCTGCTCACGTTCATCCCCGCCGCGGGCGACTACATCAACGCCGAACTGCTGGGCTCCACCGACCAGAAGATGATCGGCAACGTCATCCAGTCGCAGTTCCTGCGGGTACTGGACTATCCGACGGCGGCGGCGCTGTCCTTCATCCTCATGGCGGCCATCCTCACGATGGTCACCGTCTACATCCGCAAGTCCGGGACGGAGGACCTGGTGTGACGGCCCTGACGCGCTGGATACGGCGGAACCTGGTGGTCATCGCGGGGATCGGCACCCTCGCGTATCTGATCCTGCCCAACGTCGTCGTCCTGGTCTTCTCCTTCAACAAGCCCAACGGCCGCTTCAACTACGCATGGCAGCGGTTCTCCACCGACGCCTGGACCGATCCATGCGGTGTGGCCGACCTGTGCGGCTCACTCTCGCTCAGCCTGAAGATCGCGATATGGGCGACGATCGGCGCGACCGTCCTCGGCACGATGATCTCCTTCGCGCTGGCCCGCTACCGCTTCCGGGCCCGCCCCGCGGTCAACAGCCTGATCTTCCTGCCGATGGCCATGCCCGAGGTCGTCATGGCCGCCTCACTGGCCACCCTCTTCCTCAACATGGGCGTGGACTTCGGCTTCTGGACGATCCTCATCGCCCACATCATGTTCTGCCTGAGCTTCGTGGTGACGGCCGTCAAGGCGCGGGTGATGTCCATGGACCCCCGGCTGGAACAGGCCGCCCAGGACCTCTACGCCTCCCCGGCGCAGACCTTCCTGCGCGTCACCCTGCCGATCGCCGCACCCGGCATCGCCGCGGGCGCGCTGCTGTCCTTCGCGCTCTCCTTCGACGACTTCATCATCACCAACTTCAACGCCGGCTCGACCGTGACCTTCCCCATGTTCGTCTGGGGATCCGCACAGCGCGGCACCCCCGTGCAGATCAATGTGATCGGAACGGCGATGTTCGCGGTCGCGGTGCTGTGCGTTCTCGTCGGCCAACTGGCCGGCGCCCGCCGCAAGAGGAGCTGAGAACCATGGCCACGGACGCCATGACCCGCTCGTCCGGGGGCGACGGCGCCCCCGCCCCGTCCGCCTGGAAGGCCCTGGCCGACGCCGCGTACCGGCCGTACTGGCTGGACGACCCCGGCAGGCCCCGCCCC
>NZ_JAEEAP010000497.1 GCF_016103465.1 Streptomyces sabulosicollis | reverse complement strand
CGCATATTAGCCAGGTACTCTTTTTTTTTTCAAGCAGAAGACGGCATACGATATTAGCGAGTGTCTCGTGGGCTCGGAGATGTGTATCAGAGACAGCGCATGCTCCTGCTGATACGGCTGTCACGGGGGATGTGCGCGTGTGTGCGCCAGGCCGGGTAAGGCTAGCTTCCGGCCCGTCGGACCGGCACCCCATGCGTCACTCAAATCGCTTGGTACCTCACGGGATCGCTGCCCGGCACCGCTTCCGCCCGGCCCAGCTTCACCAGTCGGCGCAGATGCGCCTCCGCCTCCGAGACCGCGATGTTGCGGGAGCCGTAGGGGATCTGCTCCCACGGGCGGTTCCACTCCATGGCCTCGGCCAGCCGCCAGGGGGTGAGCGGGGTGGTGAGCAGGGTCAGCAGCCCGGCCAGCCGCTCCTCGTGGTGGCGCAGCAGCGCCCGCACCCGCGCCGGGGCGTCGGTGAAGGCGTACTGATGGGCGGGGAGCACCTCGGCGGGGGCCAGGGCGGCGACGCGTTCGAGGGAGTCGAGGTAGTCGCCGAGCGGGTCGGTGACGGTCGCGTCGTCCGGGTCCTCGTAGAGCCCGATGTGGGGGGTGATCTCGGGCAGCAGATGGTCGCCGGAGAACAGGCGGCCGTGGCCGGGCAGGCCCTCCCCGGCGGCCGGGTGGGCCTCTTCGAGGTGGAGGCAGACATGGCCCGGGGTGTGGCCGGGGGTCCAGATGGCGCGCAGCCGGCGGCCCGCCAGATCGAGGAGTTCACCGGGGACGATCTCACGGTCGGGGAGCGCGGCCCGCTGCCCGGGGAGGCGCGTGCGGCCGGACGCGCGGCTGGCGCGCAGCGGGGCCAGGTGCTCCTCGGGTGCCCCGGCCGCGGTGAGCTTCTCCTCGAGGTAGTCCAGCCAGCGGGAGGGTTCGGTCTCACGGGTGCGCCGGACGACCTGGGCGTCGGCGGCGTGCAGGGCGATCCACGCCCCGGACGCCTCCCGCACCTGGCCGGACAGCCCGTGGTGGTCGGGGTGGTGATGGGTGACGAGGACGCCGTGGACATCGGAGACGGAGGCGCCGCACGCGGCGAGCCCGGCGGTGAGGGTGTCCCAGGCCGTGGGGTCGTCCCAGCCGGTGTCGATCAGGACCGGGCCGCGGTCGGTGTCGAGGAGGTGGACCAGGGTGTGCCCGAGCGGGTTGTCGGGGATCGGGACCGGGATGCTCCACACCCCACCGCCGTGCTCGGTCACCCGCGCCACCTGCGCCATCGGCTCCCCCTCTCCTCGACACAAGCATTGCCCACTATAGCTAGAACTGGTATCAGTTCTGATGCCGCGTCAGATATTGAACGGCCCCCACGCCCCCGGGCGGGTCGGCCGGACGCACACCCCTCGTCGGACGTACCCCTCAGTCATCGGCCGGAAGGCATCAGCGATGGACGACCTCATCGAGCACGGGCAGCTCTTCATCGGCGGCGCGCTGGCCGATCCGGCCGGCGAGGACACCATCGAGGTCGTCTCGCCGCACACCGAACAGGTCATCGGCCGGGTGCCGCACGCCTCCCGCGCCGATGTGGACCGGGCGGTCGCGGCGGCGCGGGCGGCGTTCGACGACGGCCCCTGGGCCCGGACGGGCCTGGACGAGCGGATCGCGGTGGTCACCCGGATCAAGGACGCCATCGCCGTACGCCATGAGGAGATCGCCCGGCTCATCAGCGCGCAGAACGGCTCCCCGTACTCCTGGAGCGTCCTGGCCCAGGCGCTCGGCGCGATGATGGTCTGGGACGCGGCCATCACCGTGGCCCGCGACTTCGTCTTCGAGGAACGGCGGTCCGGGGTGCTCGGCCCGCTGCTGGTGCGGCGGGAGCCGGTCGGGGTGGTCGCGGCCGTGGTGCCGTGGAACGTGCCGCAGTTCGTGGCCGCCGCGAAGCTGGCGCCCGCGCTGCTCGCGGGCTGCTCGGTGATCCTCAAGCCGTCGCCCGAGACGCCACTGGACTCCTACGTCCTGGCGGAGATCGCGGCCGAGGCCGGGCTGCCCGAGGGAGTGCTGTCGATCCTTCCGGCCGACCGCGAGGTCAGCGAGTACCTGGTCGGCCACCCGGGCGTGGACAAGGTGTCGTTCACCGGTTCGGTCGCGGCGGGCAAGCGGGTGATGGAGGTGGCCTCGCGCCAGCTGACCCGGGTCACGCTGGAGCTGGGCGGCAAGTCCGCCGCGGTGATCCTGCCGGACGCGGACCTGGAGGCGGCCGTCGCCGGAATCGTGCCCAACGCCTGGATGAACAACGGACAGGCGTGTGTGGCCCAGACCCGGATCCTCGCGCCGCGCGCCCGCTATGACGAGATCGCCGAGCGGTTCGCGGCCGCCGCCTCCGCCCTGGTCGTCGGCGACCCCCTGGATCCGGCCACCCAGGTCGGGCCGCTGGTGGCACGGCGGCAGCAGCGGCGGTCGCTGGACTACATCGCGCTGGGCCAAAGGGAGGGTGCCAAGGTGCTGACGGGCGGCGGCCGTCCAAAGGCCCCGGAAACGGGCTGGTACGTGGAGCCCACGCTCTTCGGCGACGTCGGCAACGCCATGCGGATCGCCCGTGAGGAGATCTTCGGCCCGGTCATCTGCCTGCTGCCGTACGGGGACGAGGAGGAGGCGGCCCGGATCGCCAATGACTCCGACTACGGGCTGTCCGGCTCCGTATGGACGGCGGACGTCGGGCACGGGATCGACTTCGCACGGCGGATCCGCACCGGCACCTACTCGGTCAACACCTTCAGCCTCGACATGCTCGGGCCGTTCGGCGGCTACAAGAACTCCGGACTGGGCCGGGAGTTCGGGCCGGAGGGGTTCTCCGCGTACCTGGAGCACAAGATGATCCACCTGCCCCAGGGCTGGGACGGGGAGCCGAGCTGATGGGGGACCGCTGGCGGATCGAGGTGGACCGCGGCGTGTGCATCGGCTCGGGGATGTGCGTGAGCACCGCCCCCGGCGGCTTCCGGCTCGACGGGGCGCGGCAGTCGCATCCGGTCGAGACGGAGGCCAAGCCTTCCGAGGCCGTGCTCGCGGCGGCGGAGGGCTGCCCGGTCGAGGCGATCGCCCTCCGGCTGGCGGAAACCGGTGAACAGGTCTTTCCCCCCGACGAGTAGCTCTCCCGGCCGCTGCCCGCGGGGCGGCCGCTGCCCGCGGGGCGGCCGCCGCCCGCCGGGGCCGGCCGCCGCCGCGGGCGCTGACGGACCGGCCGGGTCGGAAGCCGCCGTCGGCGCTCACGGAGACGGGGCCGGACCCCTCTCAGACCCAGCCCTCGCACTGCGATATCCGTATGGCGTCCACGCGGTTGCGCGCCCCGGTCTTCCGGGTGATCGCGGCCAGGTAGTTGCGGATCGTCCCGGTGGACAGGTGCAGCGTACGGGCGATCTCCGGGATGGAGGCGCCGTCGGCGGCCAGCGACAGCACGCCCAGCTCGCGCTCGGTCAGCGGGATCTTGGCCGCCTGGAGGAAGCCGTAGCCGAGCGCGTCGTCCACGTACCGCTCCTTCTTCGCCACCCGCCGGATGGCCTCGACCAGCCGCTGCGGCGGGGCGTCCTTGTCGACGTAGCCGAGCGCCCGGGCCTCGTGCGCGCGGCGCAGCGGGCCCGGCCGCTCCGCGTTGACCAGCACCAGCAGTTCGCAGTCCCCGCCCTCCCCGGAGGCGGACGCCACGAACCTCCCCCATTCGCCCTTCCGTGCCGCTTTGTCGGCCGCCGGGCTGTCCGTGTCCACCACGCACACCTGCGGCTGTAAGGAACGGGCTCTGCTACGCGCGTCGCGCCAGGAGCACGCGGCCGCCTCGATGTCCGGTTCGGCCCCTATCACCGATGCCAGGGCCGATCGCAGCAATCCCGAGTCGTGTACCAGAAGTAGCCGGATCACGAACTTCTCCACCCCCCATGATGTGGTTCTCTCGTCGCGCGCCGTTGTCGCTCTGTCGCGCGCCGTTCATGAATACCGGGATTGGACAGGGCGTGAACGCGGAATTTGAGCCAATGGGGGGCGCAAGGGCGCACAAATCACGTCTAGAAGCTCGAAGGGGGCGCAGGAATTGGCGCATGCGCCCCTGGTGTCGCGTCCGCCCGGTTACCGGCCCGGGGCGGGGGCGGTGAGGTCGATCAGCCGGCATACGGTCTCGATGTCGATCTTCACCTGGGCGATCGAGGCACGCCCCGAGAGCCAGGTGATCAGCGCCGAATGCCAGGTGTGCTCGATGACGCGGACCGCGGAGAGCTGCTCGGGCGTCGGGGCCTCGGCCAGGCCCATCGCGTCGAGGATGATCGCGGTGGTGAGCCGGGAGACCGTGTCCACCTCCGGGCTGACCGACCGGTCGGCGAAGGTGAGGGCGCGCACCATCGCGTCGGCCAGATGGGGTTCGCGCTGCAGCGCGCGGAAGGCGCGCATCAGCGTCTGGGCGACCCGGGCGGCCGGCTCCTCCTCGGTCGGCGGCCGCTTGCGCAGCGTCTCGTGCATGTGCTGCAGCTGGTCCTGCATCGTGGCGACCAGCAGATGGACCTTGGAGGGGAAGTAGCGGTAGAGGGTGCCGAGCGCCACTCCGGAGTTCTCCGCGACCTCGCGCATCTGGACCGCGTCGAAGCCGCCCCGGCTGGCCAGCCGGGCGCTGGCGTGCAGGATGCGCCGGCGGCGCGCCTCCTGCCGCTCGGTCAGCTGGAGGGCGGCCGGCTTGACTTCTGCGGTCATCTGTCCCACTTCGAATGTGTTGCGTCTGCGGGTCGGCGACAAGCGGACATCGTGCATGATGGCAGGACCGTCCCGGGCCTGCGAGTCACTGGAACTCGTTCTAGGCTAGCGCGGGTCCTCCCCGAAGCACCCGTGTCCGCGCAGGTTGGGGCAGGTTGCTGCCGCGCGGCGCTCGCGGTCGGGCGGACGGGGGTGCGCCCGGTGTACACCCCGGGGTCAACTTCTCCTCCAGGTCCCGCTACCGAGTGGTAGGGATCACCTGCCCCGGCCCTGGAGAGGTCGTCCGGGGCAGGTATCTTCGTGACTCCTCAGGCGATGCGTTAGTGAAACTTGTTCTAGATAAACGGAAGCGGATACGCTCCCGCTGAACTGCACCAAGGAGGGGGCGCGAGTGACCGCAGAGGCCGCGCAGGAGACCGGGGTCGACCCGCTTCGAGCAGCGCCCCCCACCGCCGCCGGGGAACGGCCGCTGCGCATCGCGCTGCTGAGCTACAAGGGGAATCCATTCTGCGGGGGCCAGGGCGTCTATGTGCGCCACCTCTCCCGCGAACTCGCCCGGCTCGGCCACACCGTCGAGGTCATCGGCGCCCAGCCCTACCCGGTGCTCGACCCCGAGGAGGGCGTCACCCTCACCGAGCTGCCCAGCCTCGACCTCTACCGCCAGCCCGACCCGTTCCGCAATCCCCGGCGCGAGGAATACCGGGACTGGATCGACGCCCTGGAGGTCGCCACCATGTGGACCGGCGGCTTCCCCGAGCCGCTCACCTTCAGCCTGCGCGCCCGCCGCCATCTCGCCGCCCACCCCGGCCGGTTCGACGTCGTCCACGACAACCAGACCCTGGGCTACGGGCTGCTGGGCCTGGAGAAGCTCGGCTTCCCGCTGGTGACCACCATCCACCACCCGATCACCGTCGACCGCCGGCTGGAGCTGGACGCCGCCGACGGCTGGAAGCGCCGGTTCTCCGTACGCCGCTGGTACGGCTTCACCCGGATGCAGAAGCGGGTGGCCCGGCGGCTGCCCTCGGTGCTCACCGTCTCCGGCTCCTCCCGCCGGGAGATCGCGGAGGACCTCGGGGTGCGGCCGGACCGGATCCATGTGGTGCACATCGGCGCGGACACCGCGCTGTTCTCGCCCGACCCCGCCGTCCCGGAGACCCCCGGGCGCATCGTCACCACCTCCAGCGCGGACGTGCCGCTCAAGGGCCTGGTGTATCTGATCGAGGCGCTCGCCAAGGTCCGCGCCGAGAACCCCGGGGCGCATCTGGTCGTCGTCGGCAAGCGGCCGCAGGAGGGGCCGGTGGCCGCCGCCATGGCGCGCCACGGGCTGGAGGACGCCGTCGAGTTCGTCAAGGGCATCAGCGACGCCGAACTGGTGGACCTGGTGCGCGGCGCCCAGATCGCCTGTGTGCCCTCGCTGTACGAGGGGTTCTCGCTGCCCGCCGCCGAGGCCATGGCCACCGGCACCCCGCTGGTCGCCACCACCGGCGGCGCGATACCCGAGGTCGCCGGGGCCGACGGCGAGACCTGTCTGGCCGTGCCGCCCGGCGACGCCGACGCGCTCGCCGCCGCCCTGATCCGGCTGCTGGGCGACGCCGACCTCAGACGGCGGCTGGGCGCGTCCGGCCGCGAGAGGGTGCTGCGCCGCTTCACCTGGGAACAGGCCGCCCGCGGCACCGTCGAGCGGTACCGCCAGGCCATCGGGGCCTCCGCGGGGGCCACCGCCCGCCGCTGAGCCACCG
>NZ_JAEEAP010000496.1 GCF_016103465.1 Streptomyces sabulosicollis | reverse complement strand
AGATGTTTATAAGAGACAGCGGCCGCGCCCCCCACCCCGCTGCGCCGCTGCTCACATGTGCCGAAGGCGCGAGACGGCGCCGCACCGGACTGAGCCGCGCAACCCCGTACCCCCGCCTCGAGGGGCGGCTGGGGCGATCGACCGGCGCACCAGCCGCGCCCGACCCGGTCCGCACCACGGTGCGCCGGCGGCCGAACCCTCGGGACCTCCACGACGCTGGCGTTCGCCAGCACGAACGGCAGCGCCTACGGGCCGGTCATCGACGACGTCACGGTCAGCGCCTGCACGCCCTGCCCCTCCTGCTGAGCACCCGCAGACCCGGAGTCCCGGCGCGCCGACGCGCCGGGACTTCCCGTTTTGGGGGACCGCCGCTCGGACCGCCGCCCGCTGGTCGCGGAGGAGGGCCACGAACAATGGGCGCCCTCGGAAGCCGAGGACGCCCAGGTCAGCGATATGAGCTGGTGCGCCGCCAGGGACTCGAACCCCGGACCCGCTGATTAAGAGTCAGCTGCTCTAACCAACTGAGCTAGCGGCGCCTGCTGACGTGGAAATCCTACCCGACCGGACAGGGTGCTCAGGACGCCGCGGGGGCGCGCTCGCAGCGCATGCCATTGGTATGGACATGACTATTCGCCCTGGATACTCTCAACTTGGTCTAGACCGCCGTGCACGGCTCGTCGAAGCACTCCCCACGTCTTCAGGAGCGAAGCATGCGCAAGAAGATCAGCGCCGCCGTCATCGGCATCGGTCTCGCGGCGATTTCCGTCCTCGCGACCGGCGGCAGCGCCTCCAGCCACGGCTACACCGACTCGCCCATCAGCCGCCAGAAGCTGTGCGCCAACGGCACGGTGACGGGCTGCGGTGAGATCCAGTACGAGCCCCAGAGCGTCGAGGGTCCGAAGGGCTTCCCCTCGGGCGGTCCCGCGGACGGCACCATCTGCGCGGGCGGTAACAGCCGGTTCTCCCAGCTCGACGACCCGCGGGGCGGCAACTGGCCCGCGACCAAGCTGACCGCCGGGCGGAGCTACACCTTCAACTGGCGGTTCACGGCCTCCCACGCGACCACGGACTTCAAGTACTACATCACCAGGAACGGCTGGAACCCCAGCCAGAAGCTGACCCGTGCGAGCCTGGAGTCACAGCCCTTCCTGACCGTTCCGTACAACGGCCAGCGTCCACCGTCCACGCTCTCCCACTCGGGCACCATCCCGAGCGGTAAGACCGGCAGACACGTGATCCTCGCCGTGTGGACCATCGCGGACACCTCGAACGCCTTCTACGCCTGCTCGGACGTCCAGTTCTGACGTCGCTGGTGTGGTGCCGTCCAGGGGCGGCACCACACCGTCGTCACGCGATCAGGCGTCGAACGCGCCGGCCTTCGCGCTCCGGACGAAGGCGGCGAGCACCGCCGGCACGGTGGTCAGGACCGTGTTGGGGTCATCGCTCTCCCGCAGCCGGACGCGGCCACCGGCGGCGGTGACCTCGACGCACTGTCCCTCGCCCACGGAGTACGAGGACTTGCGCCAGTGGGGGTGGCGATGCGCGGTCGTTGCAGAGGTGTTCATATGTGGGGCCCTCTTTCTCCTACCAGACCAGCGATAAGGGCCTTCGTCGCATCCGTGGACAGCGCGCAGTCCACGATGTGGCCGAAGGCGTCGGCGAAGACGTTGACGTCGTCGACTCCTTCGACGTACGTGGGGCCGCGCAGGTTCTCCTGGGTGACCACATCCGGCATCGGGCCCGGGAAGGCCACGAGTGTGAACGCCCCCGCGTCCCCGGGGTTGGGCGCCGCGTCGATCGGCATCACCTGCAGGGTGACCGTGGGCCAGTCCGCCACGTCCAGCAGCCGTCGCAGCTGAGCGGGCATGATGCCGGGCCGGTCGGTGAACCGGCGGTGCAGCGCCGCCTCATGGATGACGGCCCACAGCCGCAGCGGGTGGCAGGAGCGGGTCAGGACGGCCTGGCGGGCCAGGCGCACCTCGGCGAGGGCGTCCACCTCCGAGGCGGTGCGGGCCACGGCGTTCGCCGCGATGGTCTCGCGGGCGTAGTCGGCCGTCTGCAGCAGGCCGGGGACGACCAGCGGGGCGTAGTCGCGGACGCTCTCCGCGTCGCTCTCCAGAGAGATGTAGTCGGCGTAGGCGTGGCCCACGACGCCGCGGTAGGTCTGCCACCAGCCGCGTTTGCCCGCGTCCTTGGCCAGACCCTCCAGGGCGACACGGGTGCCCGGATCGGTGACGGCGTAGGCCCTCAGCAGGGTTTCGACCTCGGTGGTGCGGATGGTGGCGTTGGCGTTCTCGATCCGGGAGAGCTTCGGCGCGGTCCAGCGGCGGGCGTCGGACGATCCGTTCGCGGCCGCATTGAGCGCGTCGGCCGCCGCGTCCAGTGTCATCCCCGCTTCGGTGCGCAGCTTCCGTAGCGTTGAGCCCAGGCGCCTGCGCCGAACGGTGGGCACTGGCTGGTAGGACATGTCGCCAGTCTGTCGTATTGCCAACTACGCCTACCAGCCGGGCATATGCCAGTCTTGTGCGAGTGGGTCGAAACATTGCGAGTGGGACGTTCCATAGGCGAGGATCGCTAGGGGACACGGCAGCGCGCCGTGCTTTGGAGGGGCCCCGGATCATATGGCTGAGAACATCTCACAGCGATACGAACTGCGCCTCCGTGCCCATCCGCGGATACTCGCCGACGTACGCCGTGCCGTCGGGGCGCGGCTGCGGCTGTGGGGGCGTGAGGATCTGATCAGCGCGGCGGGGATGTGCGTCACCGAGTTGCTGTCCAACGTCCACAAGCACGCGGCCTCTCCCGAATGCGTCCTCACCCTGGAGAAGCTTCCGCACGGGATCCTCGCGGCGGTCAGTGACACCGAGTCCGCGCTACCGGTGGTCAAGGAGCCGGACTTCCTCTCCGAGAGCGGCCGGGGGATGTTCCTGCTGAGCAAGACCGCCCATGACTGGGGCACGGATCTCACCCCGACCGGCAAGACGGTCTGGTTCACCCTCCGCGCGGAAGCGGTGGAACCGTGACCAGCGGCGCCGGTAGCGTGGGGCCCCGACCGAGGGCAGGGGGCGGGCCATGGACCCGGTGACGGCGGACGCGCTGGTCGCGGCGGTCAACGCGGCGGCGTCGGGTGCCGGTGGCGAGGCCGGGCGGCGGGCCCTGGAGTCCTTCGGCGCGCTGGCCCGCAGGGTGCTGCGGCGGGGCGAGGGCGAACCGGCCGGTGAGCCGGAGCCGGATCCGGTCGCGATCGCACATGACGACGGCGCGCGGCTGCGCCAGTTGGCCGATCTGCTGGTCGAACGGGCCCGGCGGGATCCCGAGTCCGGCCGTGCCCTGGCGGCCTGGATGCGTGAGCACGGCGCGGCGGCCGGGGAGACGGGTGCCGTGCACAACTCCATCGCGGACGACGCCCGTATCACCGGTCCGGTCATCCAGGGGCGGGACTTCCACGGGCCGATCAGCTTCGGCTGATGTCGAGTTGGCAGTAACCGGACATCGGCCCCCACTCCGTGTCGCCGAACGGCGCCGTATCGCTGCGGTCCGTAGTCCCCCCGGGTCGGGAAGACGGACTCGCCGGTAACTTGTGGACACGCGCCCCCGGTGCGCCGGCGGCGCGACAGTACGCCGCGCCGCACCGCACGCCGTTTTGTCAACTCTTTACCTCACGCCCCGCGTTGACGCGGTCGCTGTGCGCGAATTAGTGTCGTCATGGATTTCGCACAATGCTGTCCGCGTATTCGGGGCAGGGAAATTGACGAGAATCAGGCCGGTATTCGCATAACCAGGTCACTGTCACCCGGCAGGGGAAGTCATGGTTGGTCTTGTGAGGGTGTCCGAGCCTTCTCCCATGAGCACGGAGAGCACGGAGACTCCCTCGTCGGGCGCCATCGACTATGTCGAGCACGCGCTGCTGGCCGCCCGTGATCTGATCGAGTCGACGGTCACCCGGCACCGGAGGGAGCTGGCCCAGGACTCCTGGGCGGGGACGGCTCTGGGGAAGGTGCCGCTCGCCGAGGTCGTCGACACGCTGGTCGACTGCGCCGAGCGGACCGTCAGCGTGGTGCTCTCGGGGAACGAGGAGCAGACGCGGGCCGTCTGCGCCGCGCTCGCCCGCCCGGCCAGGGGAGCCCGGCGGGCCGTCGTCGTACGGCTGCTGTGCGAGGAGCCGGTGCTGGCCTCCGGGGCGGTGCGGGCGCTGGCGCGCACGGATCCGCGGTGCGAGATCCGGATCTGCGACGGCGGGCTGCCGGCGTTACCCGAGGCGCTGCTCATCGACGGCGAGGTGGTCTACCTCAGACGGGGACCGTCGGAGCCGGGGCGGGGCCCGGGGCAGACGTCGCTCGTCGAGGACCCCGCCACGGTGCGGGCCCTGGAGATGATGTTCGCCGGGACCTGGGGGAACGCCGTGGCGCTCGCGGACTATCCGCGGCTGGGCGGGCGGTTGTGCCCGGACTCCGTACGGCGGATCCTGGAGTGTCTGCGCACCGGGCACACCGATGAGGTGGCGGCGCGCACGATGCAGGTCTCCTTGCGCACCTACCGCCGGTACGTGGCGGAGATCATGCGCGAACTGGGGGCCAACTCCCGCTTCCAGGCGGGGGTGCGGGCGGTGGAAATGGGGCTGCTGCCCAGCCGTCACTGACGGCGCTCGAGACCTTGACCACGTCACGAGGCGGAAAGTGCGGGAATGTCGACATGATGGAGCGCGGACGCGATCCAGGACCGGAGGCCGCGCTCGCGGGGGACACCCTGGAGGGGACGCTACGGGAGGTACGGGACCTCATTGAGGCCACGGTGATCCAGCACCGCGCCCGGCGGACCCGGGACGCGCGGTTCACCGAGGTGGGGGTGGAGGACGCCGCGTTCCTCGCCGCCGCCGAGGAGGTGGTCGGCCGGGCGGGGCGGAGCGTGGACGCCGTCTTTCCCGAGTGCTCGGCCCGGATGGCGCCGGTGCAGGCCGCGCTCGGCGCGCTGCTCACGGACCTCGGCGAGCCGGTCGGGGTGCGGGTGCTGCGCGGCAGGTCCGCGCCCGGAGCCGGGCCCACGGGGCCCGCCGGATCCACCTCCGGGCCGGGGCAGGCCGCCGGGTCGGGGCAGGCCGCCGGGTCGGCTGCAGGGTCGGCCGCCGGACCGGCGCCGTCGGGGCCCGTGCCGCGGCCCATCCCCGGGCCCGCGCCGCCCGCCGAGGCGACGGCCGCCACCCGGGCCGCCCGCCCCGCGCAGGTGCGGATCGCGTCGGTGCCGCTGCCCACGGCGGTGATCGCCGACGCCCGGACCGCCCTGGTGTGCACCGAGGCCGAGGAGGGGCGGCAGACCTCGGTCATCGAGGACCCGGTGGTGGTGGCCACCCTGTACGGCATGTTCCGCTCCATCTGGGGCGGTGCGGTGCCCGCCGCCCGCCCGCTCGACTTCGGCAACCGGGCCCGCACCGAAATGGTCCGCCGGGTGCTGGCCCGGCTGCGGGACGGGGTCACCGATGAGGCCGCCGCCCGCGACCTGGCCATCTCGGTGCGTACGTACCGCCGCTATGTCACGGGGATCCTGGAGCTGCTGGAGGCCAACTCCCGTTTCCAGGCGGGGGTGCGCGCCACTGAGCTCGGCATCCTCGGAAATACGTCCACATGATAATTTCGTTTTCCCCATCGACATTGTGATCCGGAGCGTGCTGGCGATAGGTTGCCTGCGGGCGTGCCGAGATCTGGCAACAGCCGGTAATGCAAGGGGATTTGGGGATGACCGAAGGGCACGGAAGGGGCGCGACCGCCACGGCGGGCGCGGACGGCGAGTCGACTACGGACGAGCCGCATTCACCCCGACCGGGACATGCGCGAAAGACCGGCGACAGCGGCGGAAATGGTGAGAAGTCGCGGTCCGGGGGCGGCCGGAAAATGACCGGAGCGGCTTCTGGCGCGACCTCCGCCGACCGGCGCGGAACGCTGCTCCGGGGGGTGCTGCCGCCGCTGGTATTCGGACTGTTGCTGCTTGTCGTCTGGGACATCGTGACCCGGACCGGCGCCGTTGCGGAGTTCTATCTTCCGGCTCCGCTGGACCTCGCGCGGCAATTCCTCGATGACGTGTTCCACGGTGATCTCCTCGACTACACCAAGGAGACGGTGTGGGAGGCGCTGGCGGGCAGCGGCATCGGGATCGGCGTGGCGCTGCCGCTCGGCTATCTGATCGCGCGCAGCGAGATCGCCGCGGCGGCCCTCCAGCCGTATGTCGCCGCCTCGCAGGCCATGCCCGCGGTGGCGCTGGCCCCCCTGCTGGCCCTGTGGATCGGGTACGGACTGCTGCCCATCGCGGTCCTCTGCGCGCTGCTGGTCTTCTTCCCCATCCTCGTCAACACCGTGCTGGGGCTGCGTTCGCTGGACCCCGATGTGATGGGGGCCGCGCGGGTGGACGGGGT
>NZ_JAEEAP010000495.1 GCF_016103465.1 Streptomyces sabulosicollis | reverse complement strand
CACTCGGGGGGCGTGCCCGCGGAGCGGACCGCGACCGGGCCGGGGGCGGAGCCGCCCCCATCACCCGCCCCCGACGCCACCAACGCCACCGATGCCACCGATGGCGCCGCCCAATCGGCAGGGCGGGGCCTCGCAGCCACCGATCCCGCGGGACCACAGCGGGGCCTCGTGGCCGCCGGGCCCGCGGCGGGCTCGGCAGGGTCCACCGGGCCGCGGACCGGCCGGAAGGGCGCGGCGGCCCTGTGGGGGGTCGCGGCTGTCGGGCTTGCCCTCTACTGGGTGCCGCTGCTGCGCCTGGACGACGGCGACCTCGACCGCATGGGTGGGCTCGGGCTCGTCTCGGTGCTGCCCAAGGCCACCCTGCTCGGCGCGGCGCTGCTCATCGTCGCCTTCGCCGGTGCGCTGCGGCTCGCGCGGCCCCGCCGGGCCCTGCTGACCGTCGTCCTCCTCGCGACCGTCGTCTCACTGCACGCCGTGCCCGCCGTGCTGGAGGCGCAGCCGCGGTTCCCCACCGCGTGGCAGCACCTGGGGTTCCTGGACTACATCGGCCGGACCGGCCACGCCGTGCCCGACCTCGACGCACGCTGGAGCTGGCCCGGCTTCTTCGCGGGGGCCGCGTTCCTCGCGCAGGCCGCCGGGGCGCACGACCTCTCCGAGGTGCTGCGCTGGTGGCCGACGCTCCTCCAGCTGCTCTGCCTCGCCCCGCTGATGGTGCTGTTGCGCGCCCTGCGGGCGGGCTGGCGGGCGAAGTGGACCGCGGTGTGGCTGTTCGGCTTGAGCGGCTGGGTGGGGCAGGACTACTTCTCGCCGCAGGGGTTCACCTACCTCCTCTACCTCGTCTTCGTCGCCGTCCTCCTGGTGTGGTTCCGCGAACCCCGTGTCCTGCCCGGTAAGCGGTGGCCGGGCGAGGCCGAGGTCGCACGGGCCACGCCCGCCCAGCGCACGGTTCTGCTCGGCCTGCTGATCGCGCTCTTCGCGGCGTCCGTGGCGGCCCACCAGCTGACCCCGTTCGTGATGCTGGGCGTGGTGAGCGCGCTGGTGCTGCTGCGCCGGTCGAACCTGTACGGGCTGCCGCTGCTGTGCGGGGTGATGGTGGCCGTGTGGGTGGGGTTCATGGCCGAGCCGTACTGGTCGGGCCACTGGAACGAGCTGTTCGGCGGGGTCGGCGGGGTGGGCGGCAATGTGTCCTCGTCCGTCTCGGGCCGGATCGAGGGCGGCAGCAGCGTGCACAAGCTGGTGCTGTACGTGCGGGTGGCGCTCGCGGGCGGGGTGCTGGCGCTGGCCTGCTGGGGGGTGCTGCGGCGGCGCGCCGCCGGGTTCGCCGAGCGGTCGCTGCTGGTGCTGACCTTCGTGCCGTTCCTGGGCTTCGGCATGCAGTCCTACGGCGGTGAGATGGCGCTGCGCGTCTTCATGTTCGCGCTGCCGGGCGCCTGTGTCCTCGGCGCGCTGGCGGTCTTCCCCCGCGTGGGCGCGAACCGCGTGGGCGCGAACCCCGCGGGGCTGGGCCCGCTGGCCGCGCTGCTGGCCGGGCTGACCCTGATGTTCGGCTTCCTGGTGGCGCGCTGGGGCAATGAGACGTTCGAGCGGGTGCGGCCGGGCGAGGTGGCGGCGATGGAGTACGTCTACGCCCATGACGAGCCGACCGTACGGGTGCTGTGGATGAGCGACGACCCCGTCAACAACGTCACCCCCGCGATGCCGTGGGGCGCCCGTGACATGGAGCGGGTCCGCTACGAGCCCACCCTGGCCCCGCGCGATCCGGTGCTGGTCGGCAGCCTGGTCACGGCGTTGCGCGCGGCCGGGCCGCACGCGTATCTGATGGTGGGGCGCGGCCAGTCCACCTATCTCACCCTCGACTCCGGCTATGACGCGCACTGGCAGGAGCGGCTGCGGCGCTCCCTGGACCAGCGCGCCGAGCTGCGCCGGGTGTTCGCCAACCGGGACGCCGCGCTGTACGAGCTGAAGCGGCAGCCGCGCGGGGCCGTGCCGGAGCCCGCGCCGGGGCCGGCCGGTCCGCTGGTCACCTGGACGCCGTGGTCGGTGGTGGGGGCGCTGGCGGCGGTGGCGCTGATGCTGCTGCTGGCGGCGCGCGAGGTGGTGCGGGTGGCGGTGCGGCCGAGCGTGCGGCGGCTGCACTGGCTGCAGGGCTCCTTCTGGTTCGCGGTGCCGCTGCTGGTCGTGGTGGTGGCCGCGCTGGTGTGGCGCTTCGTGACGATGGCGTAGGCGGCTCCCGCCGTACGCCAGGCAGTCGGGCGGGGATCACCGCGTCAGCCAGCGCACCTCGTATCCGTCCATCCCGAACGACCGGCCGTCGATCCTCGCCTTGATCGGCCGGTCCAGGGTGTTCACGACCAGCACCGCGTCATCGTCGGCGAGGACCTGGACGTTGGGCCGGTCATCGGCGGCGATCTTCACGGAGCGGAAGGCGGTGCCGGGCGGGAACTCCTCGGCGAACCGGCTCAGCAGCTTCATCATCGGCAGCGCACGGCCGCCGTCGTCCAGTTCGGTGGGGCGCCACAGACAGCCGGGGCAGTCGGGGTCCGTCGTCTCCGGGTTCCAGTAGAAGGCCGTGGCGGCGCCGCCGCGGGCCAGCCGCGTCAGCGCGGTGGCCTGCACGGCGATGCGGCGGCCCTCGCTCCAGCGCGCCCGGTCGCCGGCCCCGCCGTCTCCGTCGGCCCCGCCGTTCCCGTCCTCCGGTTCGACGTACCACTCGGCCCACCACACCGGCAGTCCGGTGGTCGTGCGCAGCCAGCGGGTGACGTCCTGGAACTTCCGCGTGGCCCCGAAGGCGTCCGGGATGAGCCGGTCGCCCTCGCGGGTGTAGCTGGAGCCGTCCACGACCACGAAGTCCGCGCCCGCCTTGTGCTCGTTCCAGTACGTGATCGCGTCGGCGGACCGCTGGTCGAGGGTGCCCCAGGGGCCGCTCACCTCGGCGTCCCCGCCGGTCTCGCCCGGGGCGTCGCTGTCGGCGACCACGTACGGGCCGCCGACCTGGTTCTTGGGGTTCTGTTTCTTCAGCTCGCGGTAGACCAGGTTATAGAGCCGGGTGTAGCCCTCGTAGTTCCAGCGCTTCTTGGCGTCGTCGTAGAAGCCCTTGAACTCGTTCCAGACGATGAAGTGGCGCACCTGCGGATAGCGCCGGGCGATCTTCCCCACGAGCGCGGCGAAGTCCGCGTAGTGCTCCGGGGTGGGCGCGGTCTCCAGGGACTTCCGCGACCAGTCCGTGCGCCCCGGCTCGCCGCCCTTCATCCAGTCGGGCGCACAGCACAGGGTGAGCACGGGCGCGGTGCCGGTCTCGCGCATCAGGGCGATACGGCGGTCGAGGTCCGCGAAGTCGTAGTGGCCCGGGGACGGCTCGGGGTTGCCCGCGCCCCAGCCCATGATGTGCTGGTTCTGCGGCATCGGATGGCGGGACAGCAGGTCCGCCGCGGCCTTACGGCCGTCGTCCGTCCCCTGGTCGGCGCTGTACTGGGTGTGGGTGAACCCCCAGCCCAGCCCCCTGGCGGAGCCCGTTCCGCGCGCCGGCTCCGAGCCGTGCCGCCCGCCGTCCCCGCCGGGCAGGCCGGAGCAGGTGGTCACCAGCAGCGCCAGCGTGGTCATGCCGACGCCGAGCAACGCGCCGGTCCGCCGACGCCTCTTTTGCCATAACCTGGCCAACCCGCCCCGTTCCCTTCCCTGGGGCCCTTAGCGCCCCACAACGGGTAAGAGTATCCGTGAACGCCCCCATTCCGGTGGGCTTCCGAGGAACAGCTCGGTAAACGGCCACAAACCTTGGTGCGCCCTCGCCCCCGGTCCTGGATCATGGGGGCGGGTGCGCTGACCGACGCACCGGCCCCCCGTTCTCAGGAGGCAGACCCTGCCTACGACACCTGCCGAAAAGTCCCTTCCCATCCGGCTGAACGTCGATGACAGCGATTCGCCGTCGGATGTCGTCGACGCGCTCTTCCTGGGGCGCTTCGCGACCGGCGAGCAGCCGTACGCCCGCAGTCACTCCGTCGACCGGGTGAGGTCGGGGGCGACGCTGCTGCCGCCGTCCGCGACCGTGCTGCGCGCGGCGCGTGACGACGACCGCAGCGCGACGCTCGCCGAGGGCGACGGCTGGACCCTGCTGATCTCCCGGTGGAACCGGGGGGCCGACGTGACCGTGACCGCCGTCGAGGACGCCCTCGCCGAGAAGGTGCTGCACCAGGCCGTGGACGGGGCGGAGGACGAGCCGGAGCCCCAGCCGGAGAACGTGGCGATGGGCTTCTGGTACGTCTCGCCGCGGCGCGGCCCGCACCGCACCACGCGGCAGATCTCGGCCGGGACCTGGGAGGAGATCCGCGGCAACTACACGGCGCCGGTCGCCGAGGCGATGGACGGGCTGATGAAGGTCACCCCGGACGACATCGCGGGCCGCCTCCTGCTGCTGCACGGCCCGCCCGGCACCGGCAAGACCTCGGCGCTGCGCACCCTGGCCCGCTCCTGGCGGGACTGGTGCCAGGTGGACTGCGTCCTGGACCCCGAGCGGCTCTTCACCGACGTGGGCTATCTGATGGACATCGCGATCGGCGAGGACGACGGCACGGCCAAGGGGCGCTGGCGGCTGCTGCTCCTGGAGGACTGCGACGAGCTGATCCGCGGCGAGGCCAAGCACACCGCCGGTCAGGCGCTGTCCCGGCTGCTGAACCTGACGGACGGTCTGCTCGGGCAGGGGCGGAACGTGCTGGTCGGGGTGACCACCAACGAGGACCTGGAGCGGCTGCATCCGGCGGTGGTCCGGCCCGGCCGGTGCCTGGCCCGGATCGAGGTCGGCAAGCTGACGCGGGCGGAGGCGGTCACCTGGCTCGGTGGGGAGGTCGACGACCGGGAGGGCGTCATCGGACGGGACGGGGCGACGCTCGCGGAGCTGTACGCGCTGCGGCGCGGCACCCGGCCGCCCGCCGTGCCGTCGCAGTCGGCGGAGTCGAACGCGGGGCTGTACCTGTGAGCCGCCTCCCGGGGGGCGTCCATGAGACGCCCCCGGGGACCCGGCCCGGGGGCCTGACGTGAAGGCCCGGCCCCGGTGGGCGACCTGACCCGGAGGCACGGCCCCCGGGGGCGACCTGACCCGGAGGCACGGCCCCGGGGAGCGACCTGACCCGTAGGCACGGCCCGAAGGCCCGGCTCAGGCGTACAGCTCCCGCAGCCGTACGGACAGGCAGGTCACACAGCCCTCCATCTTCTCGAACTCGCTGATGTCCACCGGCACCGGCTCATAGCCGAGATCGGCGAACAGCTCGGCGCTGCGCGGCGCGCTCGCCGCCATCAGCAGCTTGCCGCCGCCGAGCAGCACCACATGGGCGCCGGACTCCTCGGGGACGGGGAGGAAGCGGGGGAACGCGGCCGGGTCGTCCACCAGCGGCGGGTAGCCGATGACGGTACCGTCCGGCAACGCGGTGACCGCCGACTTCAGGTGGAGCACCTTGCTGACCGGCACGGCCACCACCCGCGCGCCCAGTGGCTCCAGCGCGGCGCGCAGCTGGCGGACGCCGTCGCCGTTGGTGCGTCCGCCGCGTCCCACGTAGAGGGTGTCGCCGATCTTCAGGACGTCCCCGCCATCCAGCGTCCCCGGTTCGCGGATCCGGTTCAGCGAGCAGCCGAGGCCGGTCACGGCCTCCTCGGCGGTGGCGGTCTCGGGCCTGCGGGCCTCGGCCCCGGGGCGCCCGATCACCGCGACGTTCCGGTGGACGACCATGGTGTCCTCGACGAACACCCCGTCGGGGCAGTCGTCCAGCGGCGGCAGCTCGACCGTCTCCCAGCCGTGTGCGCGCAGCGCCACGACGTAGACCTCCCACTGCCGCAGCGCCAGCGCGGCGTCGACCGGCGTGCGGTCGATATGGGTGACGAGCCCGTCGGCGAGGCGGGGGCTGGGGCGCCGGACGAGGGCTTTGCGACTGGTCGTACGGCCGGTCATGGGAGGGGGCAATGGGCTGGTCATGGGGACAGCATGGCAGGCGGCGCCACTGCCGGAGCCACCGGCGGGGGCACCGCGGAGCCACCGGCGGGGCGCACTCGGAGCCACCCGGCGAGGTCACCGATCGGTGTCGCCGTAGACCGCCCGCAGGGCGTCCTCGACGGTGGCGAGGGCGTCCGCGCGGTCCAGGCCCAGGCGCCGCGCCCGCTGGGCGTAGGTCTGGGCGGCCTCGGCGGCCCGGCGCAGGGCCGCGTCGCCCGCCGCCGCGACGAAGGTGCCGTGGCGGCCGCGGGTCTCGATCACACCGTCCGCCTCCAGGGCCCGGTACGCCTTGGCGACGGTGTTCGCCGCCAGCCCCAGCTCCTCGGCGAAGCCGCGCACGGTGGGCAGCTTGTAGCCCACGGGAAGGGCACCGGAACGTGCCAGCTCGGCGATCCGCGCCCGGATCTGCTCGAAGGGGGCGGTCGCCGCGTCCTGGTCGACGGTGATCTGCAAGGCCACGTTGGGGCTCCTGGGGCG
>NZ_JAEEAP010000494.1 GCF_016103465.1 Streptomyces sabulosicollis | reverse complement strand
GCACCCAGTTTCGTCATCCCTTCCTTGTTGAATGCTCCTAGTTTACATGTTTTTTTTTTTTTTTTTAGATGTCTATAAGAGACAGGCACCCGCACCCCCCGACCCGGCTCCGCGCCCGCCGCCGTGGTCCCCCCGCCGTCGTCCCCGTAGTGGTCCATGAGCCGCCGCAGCAGGCGGGCGTTGTGGTCCACCACCAGGAGCGTCTCGTGGGCGGGCAGCGACTGGGCCCGCACCGAGTCCACCGCGGCGAGGATGTCGCCCCAGCGGTCCTCGGTGTAGACGCAGATCACCACGGAGATCCGCACCCTCGGCGCCGTACTCTGCCCCGCCGTCGGAACCGGGCGCACCGTCAAGACGCCTCCCCCCGGACCGCCGCGGACGCCACCGCGGGGCGGCGCGGCCGCCGGGCGCCGCGCTCGCGGAGGATCACCTTCAGCACCCGCAGCCCGTCGCGGACGGCCCGCAGATTGCTGACGCCGTGGATGCGCTCGTACTCGTGGCTGGGGATCTCCTGGACCCGCAGCCCCGCCTTGACCACCCGGATGTTCATCAGCGTCTCCACCTCGAACCCGGCGCAGTCCAGCGCGATCTCGTCCAGGCAGCGGCGCCAGAAGGCGTTGTAGCCGTAGCAGAGATCGGTGTAGCGGGCGCCGAACTTGCGGTTGACGATCGAGGTGAGCGCCCGGTTGCCGAGCCTGCGGACCGTCGTCATGTCGTCCGTGCCGCCGCCGTTGGCGAAGCGCGAGCCCTTGGCGAAGTCGGCGCCCGAGACCAGCGCCGACACATAGCTGACGATCTCCGCCCCGTCGGCGGAGCCATCCGCGTCGATCATCACCACGATCTCGCCGGTGCAGGCGGCGAATCCGGTGATGAGCGCGTCCCCCTTGCCCTTGCCGGACTGCGACACGACTCTCACCTCGGGCCACAGTTCCCGGGCCACCCGGACCGTGTCGTCGGTGGAATTGCCGTCGACCAGGACCACTTCATGAATCCAGTCGGGAAGGGTTTTGAAAACGTACGGGAGATTCTCGGCCTCGTTCATCGCCGGAATCACGACGCTCACCGGTGGCGCTATCGCGAGATGAGAGGACACCGGGCGGTACGGATGCGTACCGGCCGCCGGATGGATTTCCGGCGCGGCCGGGCGCAGAAAGGAGCTCATGAGTTCTGTTTTCCCTCTCGTCCGGTGGACCGTCCGCCCCACGGACGGTCCTTGGTGTATCCGGTTCGAAAGGGGGGTTCTCACCCGACCGTGGCGGTATCGACCACCGCACCGAGAACGAGCGAGCTGGCTGGTGTTACTGGCCTCGCGGCCCGCGTGCGCGGCACATCCCGAAAACGACCGGGACAGCCGGACGCGGCACCCCCCTACCGCGTTTCCCGCCCCGGGAACCATCGCGACGCTGTGAAGCCCCTCCCCTGGAGCCGCCTGGAATGATGGTTCCGGCACGGGTGGAAATGCGACGGTATTGACGTCGCGAACTGTATGGCAAGCCGGTTGCGGCCTCACCCCCCTTCGTTATTTTGTTCGGCAGTCTTGTGGGTCAGTCCGGTGGGTTCCTGTCCCGAAGGCTGCCCATGCGTTTGAGCAGTCGGTCGGCCGGCCCGAAGAGCTCCGGCCGGGAAACCACCGTGTTGCGCAGCGCGCGTACCGGTGCGCGCCGCGCCCGATGACCGAGCGCCACCGGGTGGTGGCGGGTCACCCACCCTTCCGACACGCTGAGATCGCGTGTTTTCAGGGAGTCCTTGTATTCCTTCTCGCCGCGCCCGAGATCGAGATAGTCCATGCCCTGCGCGGCGGCCCCCTCCGCCATGCGCAGATGCAGCACCAGTCCGGGCGAGAATTTTCCATATGCCGTGTCGTAGGCCGGAAACCAGCAGGCGAGCACCCGCTCCGAACGCAGCCCGAAATGCGCGGCCACTGGCCGCCCGCCCGCGTACAGCACCGACAGCAGCCCCTGGCAGGAGGCGCCGCGGGTGTGGAAGAGCTGCTCCACCAGCCGGATGATCCAGGGATGGGCGAACCGGTCACTGCGCCCGGTCCTGCGGTACTGCGCGGACTTCCAGCCGATCAGGGTGCGCAGCACGGCCGGGTCGCGCTCGTCGTGCACATAGCGCACCTCGCCCATGTCCCGGCCCAGCTTGCGCTCCTTGGCCAGCGTGGTGCGGGTGAACTTCGGTGACCGGGCGCGCAGCCGCGCCAGATACGCCTCGTAGCCCCGCTCCACATCGATCACGGGGGAGGGGAAGGAGCCCCGGGCCCCCACCTCGAACGGCTTCTGCCCCTCCACCAGATGGTCGAACTCCCAGACCGCCAGGCCGCATGCGCGCAGCAGCTCCCGGGCGTCCCACTGGAACCCGGGCCGGTGCACCAGGCCCTGCGCGTCCGAGAGGCCGAGACCGATTGCCCGCCCCACCCCGAGCCGGGTCCGCTGAAAGGGGAAGAAGGCCACCGGCTCCCCCTCCTCGCGGGCCACCGCGATCCGCACCCCGCGTCTGCAGCGGCCGACGGCGAGCGTGAACTCCGGCGACAGAAAGGGGTTCGCCAGCTCGGGCGCGCCCAGCAGATGCGCCTGCGACTGCAGGGCCGTCCACACCGCCCGGTCGGCCGCCGTCAGCTCGCCCGGGCGATACACACCGATGTCCACTGTGCCTAGTCCTGACGTCGTGTCATGCGCCGTCGCCGTGCGAGGCGGGTGAGCAGGGCCGGCACCAGGATCAGCAGGCTCACGGCCCCCACCGCCGCCACCCCGCCGCGCGCCGACCACAGCCGCAGCGCGAGCATCGTCTCCGCCACCAGCAGATCGAGCGCGAGCGCGCCCGCCACCGCCAGCACCGGGCGGGTCAGCGCGTCCAGCCCGCGCAGTGCGCTGCCGATGGCCAGCGCGGGCGCGGCGAGCAGGAAGAACAGCGTGAACGGCGCCCGCAGCGGTGAGTGGATGTCGGCCAGCGCGAGCGCCGCGCCGAGGCCCGCGATGCCGACCGCGGCACCCACGATCACCGGCAGCGAATCCCCACCGGCCGGTCTGTTGTCAGTGATGGTATGCATTGGCCACTTTGCCCCCCGAAGCGCCGGATGCCGGGCTTCAATGTCGCGCAGTCGACGGATGCCGTCAAGACGGAGAAAGTGTGCGAACGCGTCGTAGACGGGCGGCCGGTTGAGCACTCATCAGGGCTGGTCGCGCCGTGTGCGCCGGGCGTACGCCGGGGGCGCCCGGGTGGCGCGTGGTGACTCATCCGGATTCCGTCCGCCCTATGGACGTATCGGCCGCGTATCGAAAGATTTTTGCCAACTACCCGCATAGATCGGCCCGTTGCGCGGGATGACATATCCATGTCACACCACTGCAATCGATCCCCGCGGTGTGACTGACGGTTTCGAACGCGATTGCCCTTTTTTCGGGCTATCGCGCCTCACATCGGCACAGCAGTGATCCTGCTAGGGAGATCGAATGAAACTGTCCAGACTCACGGCGACGATGGGTGCGTTCGTCGTCGGTGCCGTCCTCGCCCTCACCGGGGCCGGCGCCGCCCAGGCCACCGAGAACAGCGCGGGCCCCGCCTATGTGGCGCTGGGCGACTCCTACTCATCCGGCGTCGGCGCGGGCAGCTACGACGGCGCCAGCGGCAGCTGCAAGCGCAGCACCAAGGCGTACCCCGCGCTCTGGGCCGCCTCGCACGCCCCCTCGAGCTTCAACTTCACCGCCTGCTCCGGCGCCAAGACCGGCGACGTGCTGAACAACCAGCTCGGCCCGCTGAACTCCGGCACCGGTCTCGTCTCCATCTCCATCGGCGGCAATGACGCGGGCTTCGCCGACATCATGACCACCTGCGTGCTGCAGTCCGAATCCACCTGCGTCAACGCGGTCAACAGCGCCAAGACCTTCGTCCAGAACACCCTGCCCGGCAAGCTGGACCAGGTCTACAACGCCATCAGCGCCAAGGCCCCCTCCGCGCACGTCGTCGTCCTCGGCTACCCGCGGTTCTACAAGCTGGGCGGCTCCTGCATCGTGGGCCTCAGCGAGACCGAGCGCGCCGCGATCAACAGCGGCGCCGACCTGCTCAACTCCGTCACCGCCAAGCGCGCCGCCGACCACGGCTTCAGCTTCGGCGACGTCACCACGACCTTCACCGGGCATGAGATCTGCTCCGGCAGCGCCTGGCTGAACAGCGTCACGATCCCCATCGACGAGTCCTACCACCCCACCGCCGCCGGCCAGTCCGGTGGCTACCTCCCGGTCTTCAGCTCGGCCGCCTGACCCGCGCCCGCCACCACTCGCAGGGGAGGAGGCCCCGTCCGCCGGGGCCTCCTCGCGTGTGGTGGGCAAGTGGTGGGCAGGCCGTGGGCAAGGAGACATGTTCGGAGGCGTTCGCCTGGCGGGACTCCGTTAGCGACCGCCAATACCGCGGCGGAAGCCCTCGAGCGCCAGGCCGCCAACGCGCATCCGAACCCGAACTACGGCAAGGCCGTCGAGATCGCCAACCGCATCGCAGAGGCCCTGGAGGACGCCACCGAGGCGGACCAGAAGTGGGCGCCGAAGCTGCGCGGGCTGAAGGCGGACGACGATCTGCACGCTCAATGGCGCCGATCCAGGCCGGGCCCGAGCGCCGGACCCTCGGCGGCGGCCCCGTACGGTCGTGTGAACCGAGCAATTCGGGCTGAATGTACCTCAACCGAGCGTGGTTGCCGCCCCCCTCAACACCAATCCGCATCCCAGCGCGAGGACGATGGCGGCGGTGCCGACGGGCGAGGCGCGGCGCACCGCTCCCAGCAGCCGGTCGATCCGGCCGCCGGACGCCTTACGGGCCGCCAGCCGCTCCGTGGCCCGCACGCCCAGGCGCACCGCGGCGAACCCGGCCAGCGTGAGCGTCAGCGCCAGCCCGAGCCCGTACGCCACCACCAGGACGAAGCCGAACCACGCCTGGCCGAGCGCGGCCGCGCCGACGAGCACGATGACGGCGGAGGGGCTGGGGACCATGCCCCCGGCGAAGCCGAGCAGCAGCGTGCCGCGCAGGGTGGGGCGCACCTCGTGGGTGTGGGTATGGCCGTCGCCGTGGTCGTGGGTGTGCGTGTGACCGTGGTCGTGGCTGTGGGTGTGTGGGTGGTCGTGGTCGTGGTCGTGCTCGTGGCCGTCGCCGTGGTCGTGTGTATGCGTACGGCCGTGGTGGTGGGCGCGCATGTGCCGATGGCGGCGCAGCGCCTTGCGGAGCAGCCCCGCCCCGGCCACCGCCACCAGCACACCGCTCGCGATGCCCAGCCACGAGATCACTGAAGGGGCGGCCGCCGAGCCCGCCGTGACCAGCAGCCCCAACGCGAACACGCCCAGGGTGTGGGTGACCGTCACCGACGCGCCCAGCGCCAGTACGTCGCGCAGCGCACTGCGCCCGCCCGCCGCGGCGGCCGCCGCCATCATCGTCTTGCCGTGGCCGGGGGCCAGGGCGTGCATCGCGCCCAGCAGAACGGCCGTGGCGAAGGCCGTAAGGGCGAAGCCGAAGGTGATGTCATGGCGCGCCACCATGGAGGTGAGCGCCTCCGTCCACCGGTCCACCCCGCGCGGCAGCACCGACGAGCCCACCGCCTCGTCCCGGTCGGACTCCGCCGCGCTCGCGAGCGCGGGGCCGCCCGCCCTGACCTTCAGCGCGGCCGACCGCTGATCGGGCGGCGAGGAGAGCTGCCCCGCCGGATAGCGGATCAGCCGGTGGGAGGCGGAGGTCGTGGGGACGTCGGCGTCGGTGAGCGTCATGCGGTCGCCCTGCGCCGTCACCTCCCGCCAGCCGGGGCCCGTACCGATGTCGCGCGGGCGATAGGCGACCGCGGCCCGTTCGCCGTCGCCCAGCGCGGCCGTGAGGCGGCACTCCACCCGCAGTGTCGCCAACCCGGCCTGCCCGGGGCGCTGACGGGCCTGCGCGCGCCCGGCGCGTACGGACACCTCGCGTCCGTCGACCGTCAGCCGCGCCCCCTCCGCCGCGCTCGCGCACCGCCGCGTCGCCCAGGCGGCCAACTCCCGCCCGGACAGCGCCTCGTCGCCGTCGCGGTCGATCTCCGGCTTCGCCTGGGCCGCGGGGATCTCGGCGAGGTCCTCGACATGGTCGACCCGCAGCGTCCCGGGGGTGACCACGAGGCCGTCGTAACGGTTGACGGTGAAGTTCCCGAGCGGATGCGCCTCGGCACTCCCCGCAGACAACACCACCATCGCGACGACGACCCCCACCAGCACCCCGAAGGCCGCCAGACGCGGTCGGGTGCGTTGCTTCGGCTTCGGGTTCCGGGTTTCGTTGGCGTGGCTTTGGGGGCGGAGCCCTGGCCGGGGAGTCGGTGGTTTGTCGTTCTCGGTTGGGGGTGGGGTCGCGAGGCGCGGTCGGGTGCGTTGCTTCGGGTTCGGGTTCCGGGTTTCGTTGGCGGGGTTTCGGCGGTGGAGCCCCGGGTTGT
>NZ_JAEEAP010000493.1 GCF_016103465.1 Streptomyces sabulosicollis | reverse complement strand
CAGTCTTCCACGAGGATCACCCCTTCCCTCCTGACCTTGATCACCAAGGCCAAGAATCAGATGAAGATCCGCAAATGGGTCAGTATTGACACGCCGTCAAAGGGTCAGAGTTCGACCGACGCCGAGACGCGGTCGGGTCGGTCAAGGGCGCTCCTGGGGTGACCACGGCGGTGCTGGCTCTGGCGGCTGCGTGGCCGGAGCGGGCGGATGAGGGAGTGCGGCCGGTGGTGGTCGAAGCTGATGTCTCGGGTGGTGATCTGGCGGTTCGGTTCGGCGTTCCGCATACCCCGGGTCTGCTGGATGTGGCTACCTCGGCCCGTAAGGAACGACCGAGGTCACTCCTCGGGGCGACAACGGAACTGCCGGTTGGTGTCCGCGCGGTGATTTCGCCAGCGGGTGGCAGGGCCTGTACGGAGGCGGTCCGTTTGGTAGCCGAGTCCGTGCAACGGGTGTTGCTGGGCGATGAGGGAGACCGGGGCACGGTCGTGCTGGACGCAGGCCGTGTCAGTGAGGACGCCGAGGGCCTGCTCGAAGCGGCGGAGGCTGTGGTGCTGGTGGCACGCGGCGGGGCAGATGCGTTGGCGCACGCCTATGCGTACCTGGCGGAGGCCGGGGCGCGTGCGGAGCGATACGTGTTGGCTGTGGTAGGGCCGTGCCCGTATGCGGCTGGGGAGATCACCGCGACGCTCGGCATCAGCCGGGTTGTCTTCCTGCCCTGGGACACCAAGGCAGCTGACGCTTTGGCCGGGAAGGCTCCTCGTTCGGTGCTGCGGACCTCTGGTTGGAGGGCGCTGCAGTTGATGACGGCAGCCGGTGATTGGGCGCGCCAGTTGAACGGTACTGGCGAGGTGGCGGTGAAGGGGCTCAGCGGCGCTCTCGCGGGGCTGGGAGCCGTGCCGGCTCCGGGCGGCCACCTTCGGCGTGGGCTGGCAGGGCTTGCGACGAAGGAGAGCCGGTCATGAGCACGATGACGTACGGTCTGCGCGAGGAGCGTGAACGGCAGCTGGCCGCGGAGGTGCGCCAGCGTGTGGTCAGCCGCCTGGCGCACTACGCCGACGAACGAGAAGCCGCAGGACTGCCACCGGAGAGCGAATCCCAGCGCCGGGCCACGGTCGGACGGTTGCTGGAAGAGGAACTGGCGGCCCGGGCCCGCGCTTCCTTGGCCCGTGGCGGCGGCGCCGTGGATGGGGCGGTGGAAGAACGCATCGCGCAGGCCGTCACGGACGCGTTGTTCGGCACCGGCAGGCTGGAGCGACTCCTGGCGGACGAATCGGTCGAGAACATCTGCGTCAACGGGTGCGATGTGGTGTGGATCCGCTCCGCGGACGGTGCCTGGCGGCGGGAGAC
This sequence comes from Streptomyces sabulosicollis, assembly GCF_016103465.1. Classification (GTDB taxonomy): domain Bacteria; phylum Actinomycetota; class Actinomycetes; order Streptomycetales; family Streptomycetaceae; genus Streptomyces; species Streptomyces sabulosicollis. The sequence continues at coordinate 5,093 of NZ_JAEEAP010000493.1, read as the reverse complement.
TCCGGTCGCCGCGTCGGATGACGAACTGATCGAGCTGGTGCGGACCCTGGCCACCAGTGTGGACGGGGAGGAACGCCGCTTCGACCGTGGCATGCCCCGGCTGAATCTCCAGCTCCCCGACGGCTCCCGGCTGTTCGCCGTGATGGCCGTCACCGGACGCGTTTCCCTGTCCGTACGCCGCCACAGGTACCCCGCCGCATCCATGGACGACCTGGTGCGTTTGGGGGTGTGTGACCAGGCCATGGCGGCCTTCCTGGCGGCGCTGGTACGGGCCCGGAAGAACATCGTCATCGGCGGTGGCACCAATGTCGGGAAGACCACGGTCCTGCGCGCCTTCGCGTCCCAGATTCCCCCGACCGAGCGGCTGATCACCATCGAGGACACCTTCGAATTGGGCCTCGACACCGATGCGGCGGCGCATCCCAATGTGGTGGCGATGCAGGCACGGGAGCCCAATATCGAAGGACAGGGCGCCATCGATCAGGCGGAGCTGGTGCGCTGGGGACTGCGCATGTCACCTGACCGTGTCATCGTCGGCGAGATCCGCGGCAGCGAGGTCATCCCGATGTGCAACGCGATGAGTCAGGGCAACGACGGTTCGCTGTCCACCATCCACGCCTCCACGTCCCGAGGGGTGTTCACCAAGCTCGCCGCCTACGCCGCCCAAGCCCCTGAGCGCCTGTCCTTGGAGGCGACGAACCTGCTGGTGGCCTCCGCCGTCCATTTCGTGGTGCACCTGGGGTGGGACGCCGAGGGGAAACGGGTGATCGACTCGGTGCGTGAGGTCGTCGACGCCGACGGGCCGCAGCTGGTCTCGAACGAGATCTACCGTCCCGGGCCGGACGGCCGGGCCATCCCGGCCACACCCCTGCGCGCTGAAACACTCCAGGACCTGATCGGGGCGGGGCTGGACGCCGAAGCGGCGGGCTTCACCTGGTGGGGAGCAGACCGATGACCACGGAACGGCTGGGCGAGGCGACCAGTGTTGTCGCCGCGATCCTCGGTGCCGCCTTCGGCACCGGCCTCCTGCTGGTCGTCATCGGTGCGCTACGCCGCCCCGTCCTCCACGACGCAGCAGCCGACAGATGGCGGCAGCGCATGGCCAGCCGCCTCCCAGCCGGGTGGAACCGGCGCCGCCTCACCATCGCCCTGACAGCCGGAGTGGCGACGGGGGCGTTGACCAGGTGGCCGGTGGCCGCCGTGCTGACCACTGCGGCCATGCTCACCCTCCCCGGTCTCCTCGGACCGGACCGGGCCACCGCTCGAAGGACCGAGCGGATGGAAGCCCTCGCGCTGTGGACGGAGATGCTGCGCGACACCCTCTCCGCCGCTGCCGGGCTGGAGCAGGCTGTCCTGACCACCGCCGCCATCGCCCCGGCACCGCTGCAACGAGAACTGCATCGCCTGGCCGCATCGATCCGATCCTCCCAGCCGCTGCCCGCCGCCTTGCGGGCCTTCGCCGATGAGGTTGACGACCCGCTCGCCGATGTCGTGGTCGCCGCCTTGGTGACGGCCGCCGAACGGCAGGCCAGTCAGCTCGCCGCGCTCCTGGGAGAACTGGCCGACTCGGTCCGCGAACAGGTTGCCATGCGCCAGCGCATCGACGCTGGCCGCGCCAGCATCCGCACCGGCGTGAGGGTCACCGTGACCGTCACCCTCGGCATGGCCGTCGGTCTGACCGTCTTCAACCGGCCTTACCTGGACCCCTTCAACACCCTCGCAGGTCAGCTGGTCCTGGCCGTCGTCGGCGCCTTGTTCGCCGCCTCCTTCACCTGGCTCACCGCCATCGGACGCCTCCACGAACCAGTACGCCTCATCGGCCCAAGTTCTGCCGAGGCGACAGCCACTGAGGGGAGGGCACGGTGATCATCATCGTGCTGGGCGCTGCGTTCGGCGCCGGACTGGTCGCCCTCGCCTACGGATTGCGCCCACCGCGGCCCGCGCTCGCCGATGTAATCGCCTCCCTCGACGCCACACCACCCCCGGCCGATACGGGCGCACCGCAAGAGGAGACGGAATGGGCAACGCGCCTGGGCCGCAGAGCCGTGCCGCTGGTGCGGGCCCTCGGCTTTCCCACTGCGACCCTCCGCGCAGACCTCGCCGTCTGCGGGACCGATGTGGAAAAGCATTTGGCTGGCAAGGCAACCTGCGCCGCCGCGGGACTGCTGACGCCCTGGATCGCGCTTGCCCTGGTCCGCTTCGGCGCGGGTGTCGACATCGGCTGGTGGATGCCGCTGTCCGGCTCCCTCGCTCTCGCGGCTGTGCTGTTCTTCCTCCCGGACATCAGCGTGCGCAAGCAGGCAGCCGAACGCCGACACCAGATGCGGCACACGCTCACCCTCATCCTCGACCTGACTGTGATCGCGCTGGCGGGCGGAGCCGGTATCCAGCAGGCCCTGACCGACGCCGTCCAGAGCCCCCGTGGCTGGGCCGCATCCAAACTCCGCCACGCCCTGCACGTCGCCCAGCTCACCCGGACCAGCCCCTGGCAGCACCTGGGCGACCTCGGACAACACCTGGGCGTCAGCGACCTGACGGAACTCGCCGCCACGCTCAACCTGGCCGGCACCGAGGGTGCCAAGGTCCGCGCTTCACTCGCCGCGAAGGCCCGCGCCATGCGGCGGCGCCGCCTGTCAGAAGCCGACGGAGCAGCTCAAGCGGCCACCGAACAGATGTCCCTGCCCGTGGTACTCCTCTTCACCGCCTTCCTGCTCCTCATCGGCTACCCAGCCCTCGCACACGTCCTCGCCATGACCTGACGACCACACCTCCATGGCCGCTGCCACCACCAACCGGAGAACGATCTCTATGTTGCACCCGATGCTTCAGGCGCTCGCCGCCCTGCGCGACTACGCCGACCTCGTACGCCGCCGCGCTCGCGACGACGCGGGCTACTCCACCGAAACCGTCATCGTCACCGCGCTGCTGGCCATCCTCGCCCTCTCCACCGTCGGCATCATCGCCGCCAAGGTCCTCGGGAAGGCCAACTCCATCGACCTGGGGTAACCGGTGAACCACCTGCCGCATGGACGACGAGAAGTCCATGGCGACCGCGGCGCCGTAACCACCCAACTGGTCGTCGTCGTCCCCACGCTCCTGGTCCTGGCGGTGCTGGTCGTCCAGTTCGCGCTGGCTTGGCACGCCCACCACATCGCTCAATACGCAGCCGAACGCGCCCTGGCCGCTGCCCGGGTCCAGCACGGCAGCACCGCGGCCGGCCAAACGCAAGCCGTACGCAGCCTGTCCCAACTCGGCAGCCACGTCCTTGCCTCCCCCTCCGTCACGGTCCGCCGTACTTCTACCCAGGCCACCGTGCGCGTCCAGGGAAAGGTGGTGCCCGTTCTGCCGGGCCTGCGTCTGACCGCGAGCGGGGCAGCCTCCGGCGCTGTCGAACGGATCACCCTGCCAGCCGGAGAACACCCGTGAGCGAGAGAACAAGCGCTGCCCAGACCTCAAGGGATCGCGGCTCGGCCGCCGTGGAACTCGTCCTGCTCACTCCACTGCTTGTGCTCATCTTGATGACCGTCGTCGCGTTGGGGCGCCTGGCAGACGCCCGGCTCGTCGTTGCGGACGCCGCTCACCAGGCCGCACGCGCGGCCTCCATCGCCCGCACCGAAACCGAAGCCCGCACCAGCGCCCGCAGTACCGTCCGCGCCGCACTCCACCACGCAGGCGCCGCATGCTCAGGCCCCGCGGTCGCCCTCACCACGAGCGGACTCAAGCCAGGCGCCACTGCCACCGTGAAAGTCACCTGCACCGTCGCACTGGGAGATCTCACTCATATCGGCATGCCCGGCCGGGTGACTCTCCAGGACACCGCCTATTCGCCAGTGGACGTGCACCGGAGCGCACCGTGAAATCTCCCACGCACCTGAAACTCCTATGCGCAGAGGCGGCGGAGAAGGGAGACCGCGGGCAGGTCACCGCATTCGTCGTCGGCGTGGTGGCAGCACTGTGGCTGTTCACGGGAATCGTCGTCGACGGCGGACTGGCCTTGGCCGGCAAGGCACGAGCCCTGGACGTGGCACAGGAGGCGGCCCGCACCGGCGCCCAGCAACTCGACATCGGTCGGCTCCGCAGGACCCAGGATCTCCGGCTGCTCACCGGAAAGGCGACCCGGGCCGCTACTGCCTACGTCATCGCCACCGGCGACGTCGGTCAGGCGAAGGTGCGCGGCGATGAGGTCACCGTGAAGGTCATTCACCGCCAGCCCACTCAGATCCTGCAGTTGGTCGGCGTTCGCGCTGTGACCGTCACCGCCCATGCCACCGTGCGCGCTGAACGTGCCAACCCGTAGCGCACCCGCCACATCACAGAGGGGCGAACCCGCGTATGGCCTACCGATCCTCACCGCAAGCGAGGCTGGAGGCCCTCCTCACAGCCGCCGCCACCGGAGCCATCACCCTCGCCCTGCTGGGCGGCATGCCCTACGTCCTCTGGCATGCGACCGGCGTGCCCTGGCCGGACCGCATCGGCTCCTGGCGCAACCTCGGCGAATGGCTCGAGCAGCCGGTCACCGATCCGTTGATGGTCGATCTACTGGCGATGGTGGGCTGGGGATGCTGGGCCGCCTTCGCCTGGTCCCTGCTCACGGAAGCCGCCTGGTACGCGCTGCACCTTCCGCACCTGCTGCGTGATCGCACGGCGCACAGGGCCCATCTGGAGACACTGCCGGTACAGCGCGCTCTGGCCGCCTTGTGCATCGGCACACTCGCCCTCGCCGTCATCAGTGTGTGGCGACCCCCTGCCGCGAACGCGCATCAGCACACACCCGCAGACGGAGCGCGCACCCATATCACCGCGACAGCTCCCGCCCACGCAGGCCCGACAAAAGACGAACCCAACCCCACTAGAGCAGCACGAAGCGCCCAGGCGCACGGTGTGGAGTACACCGTGGCACAAGGCGACACCCTGTGGGACATCGCCGAGACCCACCTGGACGATGCCCTGAAATGGCCGCGCATCTACGCCCTGAACAAGAACCGTATCCAGGCCGACGGCCAGCGACTGACCGACCCGGACCTGTCGCTTATACACATCTAAAAAAAAAATATCATAGAAGCCTGCATAATGCATACACATGATCGTCGCTG
>NZ_JAEEAP010000492.1 GCF_016103465.1 Streptomyces sabulosicollis | reverse complement strand
GACGGGGTGGGCGGGGTGCTCTCGCTGGCCCGAGTGGCGGACAGCCCCGCCTTCACCCAGATCGAGACCGACACCCTGCTGGGGTTCGCGGGTCAGGCGGCGATCGCGATGAAACTGGCCGAGCGGCGGCGCGACGCCGAGCAGCTCGCTCTGCTCGAGGACCGCGACCGGATCGCCCGCGATCTGCACGACCTCGCCATCCAGCGGCTCTTCGCCGCCGGGATGACGCTGCAGTCCACGCTGCGCTTCGTCCAGCACCCGGAGGGCTCCGAACGGCTGCTGCGGGTGGTGGACGACCTGGACGACACCATCAAGATCATCCGATCGACGATCTTCGGGCTGCGCTCGCACGAGGCGGGCCCCGCCGTCCAGGGGCTGCGGGTCCGCACCGCCAAGACCATCGAGGAGGCCGTGCCCGCGCTCGGCTTTACCCCCTCGCTGCGCACCGAGGGCCTGGTCGACACCGATGTGCCGCACTCCGTCGCGGACGACATGGTCGCCGTGCTGGCCGAGGCGCTGTCGAACATCGCCCGGCACGCACGGGCCGACGCCGCCGACATCTCGCTGATCGTGGCGTCCGGGCGGCTGACCCTCACGGTCACGGACGACGGGGTGGGCATCCCCGAGGGCGGGCGCCGCAGCGGACTGCGGAACATGGCCGAGCGCGCCGAGAAGCTCGGCGGTGAGCTGGAGCTCGGCGAGCCGCCGGGCGGCGGCACCCGCCTGGTGTGGGCCGTCCCGCTGCCGGAGCGATAGGCCGTGGCCGGGCCGGGCCGGAGTGGTGGGCCGTGGCCGGGCGGAGTGGCGGGCTGCCGGGCCGGGGTGGCGGGCGGTGGCCGGGCCGCGGCGATGGGCGGTGGTGATGGGCGGTGGCCCGTGGTGCGGTGGCGGGTGACGCCCGATGGGGTGGCGATGGGGCGGTGGCGTGGCGTGGCGGGGGCTGGTCTGTGCCGCGGCGAACAGCGCTGGCCCGTGGCGCTGCGATAGGGGCCTGGCCGTGGCGAGGCGGACAGCGCCAAGCCGTGGCGCGGCGGTTGGCGGTGGCCTGCCTCGGCGGGTGGCGGCGGTGCCTGCCCCGCCGGTTGGCGGTGGCCGGGCCTGGGCGATGAGCGGGGCCCGCGACGCGTCAGCGGTGTCCGTCCAGGGACTCGGCCGCCGCGTCGCGCGGGGTGGCCGGGCCCAGCGGCCCGTAACCCAGCCGGATCAGCATCTGCACGTGGCCGGACGCCGGGTGGGCGTCGCTCAGCGACCACCGCAGATCGGACCACTCCAGGGCCTGGTGCAGCAGGGACGCCCGGACCGCGTGCGAGGTCGCCAGCAGCAGTACGTGTTCCAGCGCCTGCCCGGCCCACAGCCAGTCGGTGCGCCGGTCCTGGTCCGTGGTCAGCACGGCGATGGTCGGATGGGGCTCGAACGGGGCGGCGGGCCGATCGCCGTCCGGGCGGCCGTCCGGCCGCGGGCCCAGGTAGTCGCGCATCGGCAGCCGCCCGGTGGCGTCACGCGGCCCGAGGGCGGCCGGGGGGATTCCGTACGGCCCGGTGTCGCGGATCCAGGCGCGGCTCTCGGCGAGCCGGCGCGGGTCCCCGCGGACGCGTCGCTCCGCCTCGGCGGTCAGCCGCAGCAGCCATGAGGTCTCCTCGGGGTCGGCCAGCCGCAGCGTGGCCCCGTTGGCGCGCGCCGCCTCCGTCAGGTCGCACAGCACCCGTGCGGGCAGTCGGCGCGCGGAGTAGGGGGAGCGGCTGCTGTGCCGCCGCCAGATGACGTCGTACAGGTCGTCGCGTCCGTCGGCATGGCGCCCGGCGCGGTCGGCGGGCGACGCGGCCAGGCGCACCGTGGCCAGCAGATCGGGCTGTGACCGGTACGGCAGCAGCCGGACCACCGGGTCCCAGCCGAAGTGGGCCACGGCGACCCGCAGGTTGAACACGGCGGCCCCGGCGGAGACGCTCAGCGCCCGGCCCATCGGGTCGGCGTACCGCAGCGCCCGCTCGGGGGCGGCCCGGACCTCGAGGGTGACGGTGTCGGGGTTCAGCCGGTAGCGCCAGGGCTGGGTGTTGTGGATCGAGGGAGCGGCCACGGCCGCGGAGATGAGCTTCTCCAGGATCGCCGCGTCGAGCATTGCGGGCTGCATGGGGGGTCCTCTCCTCGCCGGTGGGCCGTCAGTGATTGATCGGTCAGCGGTACGGCGGGGCCGTACGGGGGGGCCGTACGGCCGCGTGCCCGGGTCATCCCGGATGCTCGTCGGCGGCGTGCGGGGCCGAGTGGGTCGCCAGCACCGCCGCCTGGATGCGGCGCTCCACGCCCAGCTTGGCCAGCAGCCGGGAGATGTGGTTCTTGACCGTCTTCTCGGACAGGAAGAGCCGCTTGCCGATCTGCCGGTTGGTGAGCCCGTCCCCGATCAGCACCAGGATCTCCCGTTCGCGCGGGGACAGCCCGGCCAGCACCTCGTCCCGGGGCTCCTGCGGGGCGGTGTCGCCCCGCAGGGTGCTCATCAGCCGGGCGGTGGTGGCCGGGTCCAGCATCGACTGGCCGGAGGCCACCGTGCGCACCGCCGAGACCAGGTCCGACCCCTTGATCTGCTTGAGCACATAGCCCGCCGCCCCGGCCATGATCGCGTCCAGCAGGGCATCGTCGTCGTCGAACGAGGTCAGCATCAGACAGGCCAGACCCGGCATACGGGAGCGCAGCTCACGGCAGACCGTGATGCCGTCCCCGTCCGGCAGCCGGACGTCCAGGATGGCCACGTCGGGCCGCAGCGCCGGGCCCCGGGCCATCGCGTGGTCCACGGTCCCGGCGTCGCCGACCACCTCGATGTCCGGTTCGGCGTCCAGCAGGTCGTGCAGTCCGCGCCGGACGACCTCGTGGTCGTCGAGGACGAACACCCTGATGGGCCTCGCCGGTGTCGCTCGTGTCGTCTCGGTCTCGGTCATGGGCTCTCGCACCGTTCGTCCGCCGTCCGCCCGGCCCCCGGTGGGAATCCTGGCGCAGCAGGTCAGCGCGGTACCAGGGCCGAACGGGCCCCCAAGGGGGCTGCCCGGCCCTCGTCCCGCCCTCCCCGCGCGTGCGACGGTCACGGCATGAGCACGCAAGTGCGGGGGCGGCGGATGTGGCGGTGGCGGCGCAATCCGCTCAGACGCCGCTCGGACGTGATCGAGGCGTGGGTCGTGCTCGTGACCGGCCTGGTGATGGCGGTCGGCGGCCCGGCGGCCGGGGTGGCCGCGGGCACCGCCGTGGACGCGTCACTGCGGCAGGAGCGGGCGGACCGGCACCGGGTGCCCGCGGTGCTCAAGGAGGACGCGCCGGTCGCACAGCCCGCGGCCGACGGCTCCACTACCGGCCAGGTGCGTGCGATCGTCCGGTGGACCGGCCCGGACGGCGCCGTCCACACCGGTACGGCGCGGGTCCACGAGGGGAGCAAGGCGGGCACCGCCACCGAGGTCTGGACCGACGGCCGGGGCCGCCTGGTCCAGCGGCCCCCCACCTCCGAGCAGATCGCCACCCGCGCGGTGCTCGCCGGGACCTCCGCCGCGGCGGGCGTGGGCGCGGTGTCACTGGCCGGACGCGGTGTGGTCCGCTGGCGCCTGGATCGCGCTCGCACTCAGGAGTGGGGCCGCGCCTGGGCCGAGGTCGGCCCTCGCTGGAGTCGTCACATCCGGTGATGCGGTGGCCGGGCCGGGCCGGGTTCTGGTGTGCCGCCCGCTGGCCGTCGATGCTTCCGGGGCCGCGATATGCCCGGCCCGGGGCCGCGATGCCCGGCCCCGGGGCGCCTCCGGCGGCGGCCGGGGCGCGCGGCTGCTCCGCTGCCTGCGGCCACACTGCCTGCCCGACGCCCAAGGCCCCGGCCCGGCGGGCCCGCTCGATCAGCCGTCGCGGCCACTGCCCGGCCGGGACGCCCAATGGCACAGCGCCGCGGTGGGGCCCTGGGCGTCCGGACGACACGGCGGACCGGGCGGCACCTTCTCGGCGGCGGAGCAGGCCGGGCGACGGCAGCGGGCGCGGGTTCCGGTCACCCGGCGGGAGCGCCCCCGGTGCCGGGCGCCGCCGGGAGGCCCCGGACGCGGGCCGGGACGACGAAGGCGCGCCGCGCCGCCGCCCGCCCCGCGACGGCGAATCGCGTGGCGGTAGGGCCGCCGGACGGTGCTCCTACCCCCGGTGGGCCGTGTGGGGCGCGGCCGTGAGTTGGTTGTCGAAGTCGACCACGCCCTCGATCGCGCGGATGAGACGGGCGGCCGCCGGGATGAGGACGGCCTCCTTGACCCGTCCGGTCAGGGTGACCACGCCCTCGTTCACGCTCACCCGGATGGTTTCGCCCTCGGCCGGGAAGAGGTGGGCCACCACCTCGCGGCGCACCTCGTCCTCGATGTCGTCGTCCGGCCGCAGGAACACCTTCAGCAGATCGGCGCGGCTGACGATGCCCTCCAGGCGGCCCTCCTCGTCCACCACCGGGAGCCGCTTGACCCGCTTGTGGGTCATGATCCGCGCGGCCTCGGCGAGCGTGGCGCCCGCGTGCACGGTGATGGCGGGGGACGTCATCAGCTCATCGGCCGTCACCGCGCCCGCCTTGGCGACACCGGGGAGGTCGCGCAGTTGCGCCACTCGCGCGGGATCGCTGTCGCGGAACTCCTCCTTGGGCAGCAGATCCGCCTCGGAGACCACGCCGATGACCCGGCCCTCGCCCTCCAGCACCGGCAGGGCGCTCACCCTCCACTGCTCCAGCGTTCTGACGATCTCCTTGAACGGCGCTTCGCGGCCGACGGCGACGACGGTATGGGTCATGACATCGCTCACGATGTGCGCACTCCGGGGCACGGCATCCTCCTTGGTCACGCTGCCTGTCTTCCGCCCGCCTCGCCGCCGGCCGCCAGCCGGAGCTCGATCCGGCGGCGCACGTTCCCCGCCAGCCGGGCCAGCCCGGCGGAGGTGGAGGGCCGGGGCGGGGCCGGGCGGCGGATCCGCCGGGCGTGCGGCGGCAGCACCGCGAGATCGGTGTCGAACCGCCGCCGCGCGCGGTCGAGGGTGTCGGGGGCTCCGGTCCGTACGCCCTCCCGCATCACGGTCTCCAGCACGGGCGCGCCGCCGTGGGGCGGGAGCTCGTCGCGCTCGCCGATCACATCGGCGTAGCCGGGGCGCCGCCACACCTGCTTGGTCCCGGGCGCCGTGGCCTTGGCCGAGGACAGTTTCATCACCGGCCTCCCGTCGTAGGCGACCAGCTTGTACGCGGTGTCGAGGGAGGCGGCGTCGGCCGAGACGCCCATCCGGGTGCCCACGGCGAAGACGTCGATCGGCGCGCCCGAGTGCATCAGTTCCTCGATGGCGTACTCGTCGAGCCCGCCGCTCGCCACGATCCGCGCCTCCGGCAGCCCCGCCGCGTCGAGGATCGCCCGCGCCCGTACCGCCTCCTCGCCCAGGTTGCCGCTGTCCAGCCGGATCGCGCCGCCGGGCCCGGATTCCAGCTCGCGCAGCACCCGCGCCGCGGTGGCCACGCCGGTCGCCGTGTCATAGGTGTCCACCAGGAAGGTGACCGGGCCGGGGTGGGTGCGGGCGAACGCGCGGAACGCGGTCTCCTCGTCCGGGAACGCCTCGACGTACGCATGCGCCATCGTCCCGGTGGCCTCGATCCCGTAGGCGGCCGCCGCCGCCACGTTGCTGGTCGCCGTGAACCCGGTCATCGCGCCCAGCCGCGCGGACTGCAGCCCGGACCAGGGGCCGTGGGTGCGGCGCAGCGAGAAGTCCACCACCGGGCGACCCTCCGCGGCGAGCACGCACCGGGCCGCCTTGGAGGCGATGGTGGTCTGATGGCTCAACTGCCCCAGCAGGTACGTCTCGACCAGCTGGGCCTGCGGCAGCGGCGCGGTCAGCTCCAGCAGCGGCTCCCCGGCGAGGACGATCCGCCCCTCGGGCACCGCCCGCACCTCGCCGTCGAAGCCGAGCCCCAGCAGCGGCTCGAGGTCCTCGTAAGGGCGGCGCATGGCCGCGGCGTACGCCACCGCGTCCTCGGGTTCCACGCGGAAGCCGGACAGGAAGTCCAGCGCCGGCTCCAGGCCCGCGGCCACCAGGAAGCCCCGCTCGGGCGGCAGGTCGCGGACGTAGAGGTCGAAGGTGGCCGGGGCGGTCATGCCCTCGCGCAGGTACGACAGGGCCATCGTCACCTCGTAGAGGTCGGTGGTCATCGCCTCCGACACGTCACTCTCGCCTCCCTCCGGACATCACGCGCCCCCTCCGACACATCACCGCCGGCCTCCCTCCGACACATCACCGGCCTCCCTCCTCAGCCGCACGGGACGACCGCCACCGGGCACGGCGCGTGGTGCACCGCCGCGTGGATCACCGAGCCCAGGTGGGGGACGGGTGCGGGCTCCGTCTCCTCGCGGCCCAGCACGAGCAGCCCCGAGCCCGGCGCGGTGTGCACCACGCCGAGCGCCGGGCGCTCCGCGGTGAGAGCCTCCGCCACCGGCACCCCGGGGTACTTCTCCCGCCAGGGGCGCAGCGCCGCGTCCAGCGCGTCGCCCGCCCC
>NZ_JAEEAP010000491.1 GCF_016103465.1 Streptomyces sabulosicollis | reverse complement strand
TTTTACTTATTTTTTTTCCAAGCAGAAGGCGTCATACGAGCTTAGCGAGTGTCTCGTGGGCTCGGAGATGTGTATAAGCGACAGGCCGGAGTCCGAGGGCCCCGACGACCCGTACGATCCCGAGTCGGTCGGCGACCCCGAGGCTGCGGGCACCTTTTGCGCCTCCAGCAGGTGGGCCCGCAGCAGTGGATCGTCCGTCAGGGCGGCCGCGCCGGTCAGCGCGACGACGACCGCCAGGGGGACCGCCGCCGGATGGCCGAGGGAGCGGGCGTGCCGCCTGTGCCGTTCGCCGACCCCCGAGTCCCTCCGGTACGTCGCCAGCGCGCGCTGCCCGGCGGCGGTCAGCCGGCGCTTGCCCGCACCGGCGCAGGTTCCGCCGACGAGGAAGCCGGCGAAGAGCGCGGGGGCGATCGTCAAGATCAGCGGCGGGCCGCTGTCGGCGACGGAGCCGAAGCTGATCAGGATGGCCAGGAACGCCCCGATCGCGCAGAGCCCGATCTGCGTCCGTGCCAGCCCGCGCCAGAACCGGAGGGCGTCCGGCCGCACCATCAGCCCGCGCCCCGCCAACTGGTCGCCGATCGCCTGCACCGCCGGACTGCGCATCAGCTCCCGGCGCAGCCAGTGCAGGCCACCGTGCGGGGAGAGGGCGCACAGCCGCAGCAGCTCCTCCTCGACCGGGCCGCGCGCGACCGGCTGCCGCACCGAGATCACGCCGGGGCCGCCGATCGCCAGCCGCCCGTCCGCGTACATCACGCTGATCACGGTGTCCGCCACCCGCCCCGGGCCGCCCGCCAGGAACGCGGCCTCCAGCAGGTCGTGCGCCCGGTCGTACACCGGACCCGGGGCCTCCCTGCGCCGGGCCCGGACCGTACCGGTGATGAGCACCGCCGACGACACGGCGACCGCCAGGTAGACCAGGATCACGATCGCGCCCATGCCGCTCACCGCCCCCCGCTCAGCGCGAGCCGCACCCGGCGGGCCAGCCGCGCCGCCGGGTGGGAGGGCAGGGGCGCGGGCCCGGACCGCTCCTGCCACCACAGCGTCAGCCGACGCCGTGCGGCCGGGTCGTCGGGGCGGCCGTCCGCCAGCAGGTGCTCGGCGAACGACAGCGCGTCGCGGCGGTAACCACCGGTCATCGGGCGGCCGTCGGCGTACCGCGCGAACGCCGGACGGTAGCCGGTGCCCAGGATCTCCGGCAGCTCCGGGGCCACCTTGGCGATCACGGACGCCCGCTTGGCGGTCAGCGCCGCGCTCTGCACCCGCAGCCGCCGCCGGTCGAAGCCCTCGGGCGGCGGGGTGCCTCCGACCAGCGCGGACAGCAGCGCGGTCTGGGCGAGCGCCAGCCGCTCCCGGACGGCGTCCGGCACGGGGGCGTCGGGCGCGGCGGACATCCTCACCGAGGCCGGGGCCTCTTGGGCTGTCCCCGCCGCCGTCACCGCGCGGATCGCGTCCAGTTCGCCCGCGAGCTCCTCGGCCGCCGGGAAGTCCTCGTCGCGCTCCAGCAGCACCCCGGGCGGTGTCGTACGGGCGCACAGCTCGGCCAGGACGTCGAGCACCGGCTGGGTCACCGGATGGGCGTGGCTGTCGTGCCACACCCCGTCCCGCTCGACCCCGCCCGCCACATGGACGTAGGCGATCGCCGACGTGGGCAGCTCGTCCAGCGCCTTGGCCGGGTCCTCGCCCCGGTTGACGTGATTGGTGTGGAGGTTGGCCACGTCGATGAGCAGCCGCACCCCCGTGCGCTCCACGAGCTCGGCCAGGAACTGGCCCTCGGTCATCTCCTCGCCGGGCCAGGAGATCAGCGCCGCGATGTTCTCCACCGCGAGCGGCACCGGCAGCGCGTCCTGTGCGATGCGCACGTTCTCGCACAGCACGTCCAGCGCGTCACGGGTCCGTGGCACCGGCAGCAGGTGCCCGGCCTCGATGGCCGGTGACGCGGTCAGCGGCCCCCCGGCCCTGACGAACGCGATGTGCTCGGTGACCAGTGGCGAACCCAGCGCCTCGGCCCGCTCGGCCAGCGCCCGGAGCCGGCCGGGGTCGGGCCGCTCGGCTCCCCCGAGGCCGAGCGACACCCCGTGCGGGACCACCGTGGTCCCGCGCTCGCGCAGCCGCCGGAGCGCGTCCGGCACATGGTCGGGGCAGATGTTCTCCGCCACCACCTCCACCCAGTCGACACCGGGCAGCCGCGCGATGTCGTCGGCGATCTCCGGTCGCCAGCCGATTCCGGTACCGAGGCGCACCATGGCTCCCCCTCCTCGTTCCGTACCGCGTCCCCCGCGGTGTGTTCTCGCGTGCCGGGGTCATGACCCCATACCGGGAGGACGAATCCCCCGGCCCCTTGGTTCAGAGGTTCATTTGAGCTTCGGGGTGTCACGGCGGGGCGTTCGCGGGCCGCTGCCCGCGGGGGCGTTCGCGGGTGCGGTCCCGGTGCGGCCGCGGGACGGTCCCGGGGCGGCCGCGGGACCGTCGTCCGGTGGTCGTCCGGTGGTCGTCACGGTGCCGTCCGGCCGGTGCGAAAGGTCACCGGCTGGGTGGAGTCCCTGAATATGGTCACTGTTACAAAAAATTGGGGCCCTGTGGCGACAGACGTTCAGAGGGGAAAATAGGATCGGTCTGTCTGGGGGGATGGAAGATCAGACCTTTGTGCCGCGCCCGCGCGCGGAGCGAGCGTGGGGGAAACACGTGCTGGGCAGCAGTGACAACGCCATGGGGAAGCACCGCAAGCACCGCCGTAAGCCGTCCTCGAGGAGCCGGGGGATGCGGCTGCGCCGCTGGGCGGCGGCGCGGGTCCGGCTGGACTACCCCAGGGCGGGGCGGCGCGGTGTGGCGCGATGGCTTCCGTCGTGGCGTCAGATCGCCCTGTTCTCCCTCTTCTGCCTCGGCAGTCTGACCGGTCTGCTGAGCTTTCTGTATCTGCGGACCGACATCCCCAAGAACCTCAATGACTTCGCCACCCAGCAGGACAACGTCTACTACTGGGCCGACGGCACCGAGATGGCCCGCACCGGCCCGGTCAACCGGCAGGAAGTGCCGCTGGACAAGGTGCCGGAAAAGGTCCAGTGGGCGGTGCTCGCCGCCGAGAACGCCAGTTTCTACACCGACAGCGGGGTGTCCCCGAGCGGGCTGATGCGGGCCGTGACGCGGATGGTGACGGGCGGTGAGACGCAGGGCGGCTCCACCATCACCCAGCAGTATGTGAAGAACGCCTATCTGAATCAGCGCCAGACCTTCTCCCGCAAGCTCACCGAGATGTTCATGGCCATCAAGCTGGACGACCGGATGAGCAAGCGGGAGATCCTCCAGCGCTATCTGAACACCAGCTGGTTCGGGCGCGGCAGCTACGGCATTCAGCGGGCCGCGTACGCGTACTACGGCAAGGACGTCTCGAAACTCAACGCGAGCGAGGGCGCGCTGCTCGCCTCGCTCCTCAAGGGCGCCGGCACCTTCGATCCGACGCTGAGCGCCAAGAACCACAAGCGGGCCGTCGACCGCTGGAAGTGGGTGCTGGACCGGATGGTCGACATCGGAAGGCTCTCCAAGGCCGAGCGGGCGCGCTATACGACCTTCCCCGAACCCAAGGCGCAGCCCAAGCCGGTCGGACTCACCGGCCAGGTCGGCTATCTGGTGGAGACGGCCAAGGCGTATGTGAGCTCCCACACCGACATATCCGACGCCGATTTCGACCTGGGCGGCTATCAGATCCACACCACCTTCGAGAAGCCCAAGGTCCAGGCGCTCGCCAAGGCGGTGGAGAAGACCCGGGACAAGCTCGATCCCGAGCGGCGCCCCGAGGACCGCCATGTGCGCATCGGCGCCGCCTCGGTGGCCCCCGGCGGCGCCATACGCGCGCTGTACGGCGGCCCCGGCTATCTGGAGCAGGGCTTCAACGACGCCAACGCCTCCACCGTCCCGGCCGGTACCTCCTTCACCCCCTTCGTCTACGCCGCGGCGCTGCGCGACGGCGTCCTGCTGCAGCGCAACGGGGCGCGGACGCCCGTGACGCCCTCGACGCTCTACAACGGCGACAACAAGATCGCGGTGCATACGCCCGAGGGGCCGTACTGGGACCGCAGCGGCAAGATCGTGCGGGCCACCAACGACGGCGACGCGTCCTACGGGCAGGTCTCGCTGCGCCAGGCGATCGTGCGGTCCATCAACACCCCGATGATCCAGCTGGGCATGGACGTCGGCCTGGACCGGGTCCGGCGGGCGTCCATCGACGCGGGGCTGCTGCCCAGCAGCTTCGGCGCGCGGGTGCCCGCCTTCTCGCTCGGCACCGCGACGCCCAGCTCCATCCGTATGGCCAGCGCCTACGGGACGTTCGCCGCCGCGGGCACCCACCACGCGCCGTACTCGGTGAGCGGGCTCACCCACGGCGGGCAGAAGGTCGCACTGCGCAAGGACCGCGCCAAGCGGGCCTTCAGCGCGGCGGTCGCGGCCCAGGTGGACGACGCGCTGCGCGGCGCGGTCCAGAGCCCGGACGGCTCGGCGAACGCGGCCGCCGTGGCCGGTGGTGACGCGGCCGGTAAGGGCGGCACGGCGCAGGACGGCACCTCGGCCTGGTTCGTGGGCTACACCAAGAAGCTCTCGACGGCGGTGTCGCTGTCCCGGGTGGACCCCAAGTCGCAGGAGCTGATGCCGCTCGAGGGAATGGGCGGGGGAGGCGCCGACGCGTCCGGCGACACCTACCCCCTGGACATCTGGAAGAGCTATATGACGGACCGGGCGGCGGAGTGAGCCGCTCTGGCGCGAGCCGCCCCGGCGTGCGCCGCCCCGACGCACCACGCCCCGGCGTACTACGCCCCGGCGGAAAGGACCCCGCAACGGGACCGCTTACTTGGTCTTGGTGTACGTGGACCAGTCCGGCGATTCCGCCGGGTCCAGCATCCGCAGCTTCTCCAGGACCTTCGGGTCCTGGGCGTCCAGCCAGTCGGCGAGCTGCTTGAACGACACGCACCGCACCCCCTCGCGGCGGCAGACGCTCCTCATCACGTCCTCGATGGCCTGCATATAGATGCCGCCGTTCCACGTCTCGAAGTGATTGCCGATGAACAGCGGCGCCCGGCTGCCGTTGTAGACCCGCTCGAAGCCGTTCAGATATCCCTGGCGGGTCAGCCGCTCCCACTCCGGGTATTTCGCCGGATCGCCCTCGGTGCTGTCACCGGACTGGTTGAACAGGAAGTTGAAGTCCATCGAGAGGACCTGCTTCTCGCTCTCCGGGTACGGCACCAGCTGCAGCGGGAAGTTCCAGATTCCATCGATCTTGGACGGCCAGAGCTGGAAGTCGCCCGGGGAACTCGCGTCATAGCGCCAGCCGAGGGATTTGATCGCCGGTATCAGCGTCTTCTGGCCCTCCAGGCACGGTGCGCGCCCGCCCACCAGCTCCACGTCATAGTCGAACGGCAGCGGTTCGATGTCGGTGAAGCCGGTATTGGTCTTCCAGTGCTTCACAAAGGAGTACGCCTGCTCCGTTTCGCTCTTCCACTCCTCGGTGGACCAGTCCTGCCCGCCCTTGGCGCCGCAGAAGTGGCCGTTGAAGTGGGAGCCGATCTCATTGCCGTCCAGCCAGGCCCCGCGCAGCTGCTCCAGGGTCTCCCTGATGTGCTCGTCGGTGGGGAAGGAAATGGCGGCCGAGCCCGGCTTGTGCTGGGGCGGTTCGTAGAGGTCGCTCTTCGACTTGGGCAGCAGATACATGCCGCTCAGGAAGAACGTCATGGTGGCGTTGGCCTCCTTGGCCACCTCGCGGAAGCGGGAGAAGAGATGGTCGTCGTTCTCCAGCGCGCCGTCCCAGGAGAAGACCACGAACTGCGGCGGCTTCTCACCCGGTTTGAGCTTCTCGGGCTTGAGCTGGTGCGGCTGCGGTCCGGTGTAGGACGTGGAACCGTCCCCGAGCACCTTGACCTTGCCGTCCCAATGGGCGTACTTGTCCTCCTTCCTGGGCTCCTTGGGGACCCGGTCCGACTTGGGGGACGCCGCGGCCGCGGGGAGGTCCCCGTCCTGCGCGCCCCCCGCGTCCCCCGGCGAGGTCAGGGCTATCAGCAGCGCCACCACGACGGCCACGGCCGTCAGCGCGCCTATGGGCGCGGCCACGCCATAGGCGTTCCTCGCGCTTAAAGCCTTCAACGCCTTCACGATCTTCAGCGCCTTCACGGGTCCCGCCCCCTGGCAACAGTACAGATGTACGTCCCCCTCAGTATCACAGAAGTATCACGTGCTCTTCACATCGGTCATCCTCACCAACCGGTCAAAAGCAGGTGGTTGATGAGCAGTGAGAGACCGGCCTGGACCAGAAGCCATCGGCGGCGGTCACGAGCGGGCAGCAGCGCGGTGGTGGGCAGCAGCCAGACGAGGAAGGGAAGCCAGATCCGCTCCGTCTCGGCCTTGCTCATCCCGGACAGATCGGCCACGAGGAGGGCCAGCAGCGCGGCGAAGGTCAGCACGACGAGCCCGTCCGGGGAGCGCCGCGCGCCCGGACTCCCCGGACTCCCCGGACCCCCCGGACTCCCCGGACC
>NZ_JAEEAP010000490.1 GCF_016103465.1 Streptomyces sabulosicollis | reverse complement strand
CTGGGGCGGAGCCCCGGTTTCGGGGAGGGGCGGGGCGGGGAAAGATCCGCGGCTACGCGCGCAGCTCCTCCGCCGCATCCGCGACCCGCGCGATCAGCCGCAACAGGGTCGCCCGCTCCGTCTCGTCCAGCGGGGCCAGGAAGACCCGGTTCATCCGGGCCGTGCGGGTGACCAGCTTCCGGTGGACCCGGAGGCCCTCCTCCGTCAGCCGCAGGACGTTGCGGCGGCCGTCGTTCGGGTCCCGCACCCGCTCCAGCAGGCCGCGGCGGGCCAGCCGGGCGACCAGGTCGGCGATGGTGGAGCGGTCGAGGTGGACGTGTTCACTCAGCGTCCGCTGATCGATCTCGGGCTTCTCCACCAGCGCGTTGACCACCGCGAACTGCGGTGAGGTGGTCTCCTCGGAGACCATCGCGCCCCACAGCAGGGAGTGCGCCTGCTGGAAGCGGCGGGCCAGATGCCCGGGGTGCGTGTTCAGATCCACCGCGCCGCCCATGCCCGTGCCCTCCCGGCTTCCCCGCTACTCGATTGCTGGATGTGGATTACTGGATCGCTGGATCACCGGCTTACCCATTAGTCCGTGCACTGAGGGATTCTGCCCTGTGGAAGACCCCATGTCGAGAGGCCGACATTCGACCTAGACTCCCTTGACGAGCACACCAGCCAGTGGCACCGTGCGAAACCGGCACCCACATTAGTCAGCACACTGAGCATCCCGACCCGCGGAGTGACGATGGCCGACATCCGAAGCCTGCAGGACGCCGTGGCGGACCTCGTCCACGACGGGGACACCGTCGCGATGGAGGGATTCACCCACCTGATCCCGTACGCCGCCGCGCACGAGGTCATCCGCCAGGGCATCACCGATCTGACCCTCGTCCGGATGACCCCGGACGTCATCTACGACCAGCTCATCGGCGCCGGACTCGTCCGCAAGCTGGTGTTCTCCTGGGGTGGCAACCCCGGCGTGGGCTCCCTGCACCGCTTCCGTGACGCCGTCGAGAACGGCTGGCCACGGCCGCTGGAGCTGGACGAGCACAGCCACGCGGGCATGGCGAACCGCTATGTGGCGGGCGCCTCCAAGCTGCCGTTCGCCGTGTTGCGCGGCTATCGCGGCAGCGACATCCCGACCCGTACGGACACCGTCTCCACCGTGGTCTGCCCCTTCACCGGGGAGGAGCTGGCCGCCGTCGCGGCCCTCAACCCCGACGTCACCGTCATCCACGCCCAGCAGGCCGACCGGGCCGGCAATGTGCAGATGTGGGGGCTGACCGGGGTGCAGAAGGAGGCCGCGCTGGCGGCGGACCGGGTGCTGGTGACCGTGGAGGAGGTCGTCGAGGAGCTCGCGCCACGCCCCGGCGGGATCGTCCTGCCGACGTGGGTGATCGACGCGGTGTCCGTCGTCCCCGGCGGTGCCCACCCCTCCTACGCCACCGGGTATTCGACCCGCGACAACGCCTTCTACCAGGCATGGGACCCGATCGCCCGAGACCGCGAGGCGTTCTTGAAGTGGATCGAGGAGAACGTGCGCGACAACGTGCGCAACAGCGAGGGAGCTCTCACCCGATGACCGCCACCCCCGCCGGGACGACCGGGACCACCGAGACCACCGGGGCCACCGACTTCACCAGCGACGAGCTCATGGAGGTCAACGCCGCCCGCGCGCTCGCCGACGCCACCACCTGCTTCGTCGGCATCGGGCTCCCCAGCACCGCCGCCAACCTGGCCCGCGCCACCGTCAACCCCGGCCTCGTGCTCATCTACGAGTCCGGCACCATCGGCTCCAAGCCCACCCGGCTCCCGCTGTCCATCGGCGACGGCGAGCTCGCCGAGACGGCCGACGCGGTGGTCCCGGTGCCGGAGATGTTCAACTACTGGCTCCAGGGCGGCCGGATCGACGTCGGTTTCCTCGGCGCCGCCCAGGTCGACCGCTACGCCAACATCAACACCACCGTCGTGGACCGCGGCCCGGACAAGCCCGAGGGCCGCCTCCCCGGCGCGGGCGGCGCCCCCGAGATCGCCTCCAACTGCGGCAAGGTGCTCATGGTGCTGCGCCACTCCACCCGCAACTTCGTGGAGCGGCTGGACTTCGTGACCACCCTGGGCCACGGCGGCGGCCCCGGCGACCGTAAGAGGCTCGGCATGCCGGGCGCCGGTCCCACCGCCGTCATCACCGACCTGGGCATCCTGCGCCCCGACCCGTCCACCGCCGAGCTGGTGCTCACCGAAGTGCACCCGGACGTCACCGTGGAGCGGGTGCGGGCCGCCACCGGCTGGGAACTGACCGTCGCCGACACGGTGGGCACCACCGAACCGCCCACCCCCCACGAGCTGGCGGCGCTGCGCGCCCTCAAGGCCGCCGGGAAGCCCGGGAAGGAGACCCGATGACCACCTCGCGTGACGTCTATATCGTCGACGCCGTCCGCACCCCCATCGGCCGTTACGGCGGCGCCCTGGCCGGTGTGCGCCCCGACGACCTGGCCGCCCATGTGGTGCGCGGCCTGCTCGCCCGCACCCCCGCCCTGGACCCGGCGCGCATCGACGACGTCTACTTCGGCAACGCCAACGGCGCGGGCGAGGAGAACCGCGACGTCGCCCGCATGGCCGTGCTGCTGGCCGGGCTGCCCGTCACCGTGCCCGGCGCGACCGTCAACCGGCTCTGCGCCTCGGGCCTGGAGGCCGTGCTGCAGGCCGCCCGCGCGATCGCGGTCGGTGACGCGCACATCGCCCTGGCGGGTGGTGTGGAGTCGATGAGCCGCGCCCCCTGGGTGCTGCCCAAGCCCGAGCGCGCCTTCCCCGCCGGGCACCAGCAGATGTACTCCACGACCCTCGGCTGGCGGATGACCAACCCGGACATGCCGCCCGAGTGGACCGTCGCCCTCGGCGAGGGCGCCGAGCTGATCGCCGACAAGCACGGCATCACCCGCGAGGCGCAGGACGCGTTCGCGCTCGCGAGCCATGAGAAGGCGGCGCGGGCGTGGAAGGACGGGGCGTACGACGCCGAGGTGCTGCCGTATCCGGACACCGACCTCGTCCGGGACGAGTCCATCCGCGAGAACACGTCGACCGAGGCCCTGGCCAAGCTCAAGCCCGCCTTCCGCAAGCCCGGCGGCACCGTCACCGCGGGCAACTCCTCACCCCTCAACGACGGCGCGGCCGCACTGCTGCTCGTCGACGAGGAGGGGCTGAAGGCCACCGGACGCGAGCCCCTGGCCCGGATCGGCGCCTCGGCCGTCACCGGTATCGAGCCGCAGTACTTCGGGCTCGGCCCGGTCGAGGCCGTACGCCGCGCCCTCGCCAAGGCGGGCCGCTCGTTCGCCGATCTGGCCACCCTCGAACTCAACGAGGCGTTCGCCGCGCAGGTGCTGGGCTGCCTCGCCGAATGGTCCGCCCAGGACCCGGGGTTCGACCCCGGGATCGTCAACCCGCGCGGCGGCGCCATCGCCATCGGCCACCCGCTCGGCGTCTCCGGAGCCCGGCTCGCCGGGGCCGTCGCCCATCAGCTCGCCGCGCGCGGCTCGGGAACGGGCCTGGCCACCCTGTGCATCGGCGTCGGACAGGGCCTCGCCCTCGTCCTGGAGAGGTAATCCCGGAACGGCAGGGCCCGGCACGGCAATGACCGGACCCGGCAAGGCCCGGCACGGCAAGGCCCGGCACGGCAAGGCTGGAAAGGTAAGGCTGACGGCAGACATGGCTCTCACCCAGTCCGACATCGACCGCGAACTCGCGCAGATACGGGAGACGTACGACAAGGCGCGTGCCGAGGGGGCTCCCGCCACCGACCACCCGCCGCGCGACTTCCCCCCGTACCGCAGCAGTGTGCTGCGCCACCCCAAGCAGCCGCTGGTCGCGGTCCACGGCGACCCGGAGACCGTGGAGCTGCACACCCCGGTCTTCGGCCACACCGACATCACCGCGATCGACAACGACCTCACGGTGCAGCACCAGGGCGAGCCGCTCGGCGAGCGGATCACCGTCTCCGGACGGCTCCTGGACAGCCGGGGCCGCCCCGTCCGGGGACAGCTCATCGAGCTGTGGCAGGCCAACGCGTCGGGCCGCTACGCCCATCTGCGCGATCAGCACCCCGCGCCGCTCGACCCCAACTTCACCGGTGTGGGACGGACGTTGACCGGCGACGACGGTTCGTACCACTTCACCACCATCAAGCCGGGCGCCTATCCGTGGCGCAACCACGAGAACGCCTGGCGCCCGGCGCATCTGCACTTCTCCGTCTTCGGCTCGGCGTTCACCCAGCGGCTGGTCACCCAGATGTACTTCCCCGGCGATCCGCTCTTCGCCTACGACCCGATCCTGCAG
Organism: Streptomyces sabulosicollis; assembly: GCF_016103465.1. Classification (GTDB taxonomy): domain Bacteria; phylum Actinomycetota; class Actinomycetes; order Streptomycetales; family Streptomycetaceae; genus Streptomyces; species Streptomyces sabulosicollis. The sequence continues at coordinate 2,195 of NZ_JAEEAP010000490.1, read as the reverse complement.
TCCGTGACGGACGACTCGGCGCGGCAGCGGCTGGTCGCCCGTTACGATCACGCGCTGTCGCGGCCGGAGTGGTCGCTGGGCTACCGCTGGGACATCGTGCTGGACGGGCCGTCCGCCACCTGGATCGAGGAGGGCCGCTGATGAGCGAGAGGCTCGCACCCGTGAAGAGCGCACCCGCCGAAAAGCTCGCGCCCGCCGAAAGCACACCCGCCGAGCAGCTCGCGCCCGCCGAAAACGCACCCGCCGAGCAGCTCGCGCCCACCGAGAACGCACCCGCCGAGAAGCTCGCGCCCACCCCCTCCCACACCGTGGGCCCCTTCTACGGCTACGCCCTGCCCTTCCCCGACGGCGGCGTGATGGCCCCGGCGGGCCACCCCGGCGCCATCACGCTCCACGGCTACGTCCGCGACGGGGAGGGCGCCCCCGTCCCGGACGCGCTGGTGGAGCTCTGGCAGGCGGGCCCGGACGGCTCGCTCGCCGGGGCGGGCGGGTCGATGCGGCGCGACCCGGTGACCGGCGGCTTCCTCGGGCGCAACGGCGTGGACTTCACCGGTTTCGGCCGGATCGCCACCGATGCTGACGGCCACTGGACGGCCCGTACGCTGCCGCCGGGGCAGCCCGGGCGTCCGGGGCCACCGGGGCCATCGGAGTCACCGGGCCGCCCGGCCGCGCCCGCCGCCCCGTACATCAGCGTGTGCGTCCACGCCCGGGGGCTGCTGCACCACCTCTTCACCCGCGTGTACTTCCCCGAGAACGCCGAGGCCAACGCCGTCGACCCGCTGCTCGCCTCGCTGGATCCGGCGCGCCGCGAGACGCTGGTGGCGACGGCGGCGTCCCCGCCGGGGACCTATCGATTCGACATCCGCCTGCAGGGCGAAGGGGAGACGGTTTTCCTTGAGTTCCGGTAGCGACGACGTGGGGCTGCTGTCGCCGGTGCGGGCCGGATCGGCGGTGGAGGCCGCCACGGGCGACGCGGCGTTTCTGCAGGCCATGCTGGACGCGGAGGCCGCGCTGGCGCGAGTGGTGGCACCGGCCGGGGCAGCGGAGGCGGTGGCGGACGCGGCCCGCGCCGAGCTGTACGACGTGCGCGACCTGGCGCTGCGCGCCCGTTCCGGGGGCAACCCGGTCATCCCGCTGGTCGCCGATCTCACGGCGGCGGTGGCCCGTACGGATGCCGAGGCCGCGTCGTACGTCCACCGGGGCGCGACCAGCCAGGACATCGTGGACACGGCCGCGATGCTGGTGGCCGCCCGGGCGCTGCCGCTGATCGTGGCCGATCTGGAGCGTACGGCGGCGGAGCTGGCGCGGCTCGCCGCCGCGCACCGCGACACCCCGATGCCCGGCCGCACCCTCACCCAGCACGCCGTGCCCACCACCTTCGGGCTGAAGACGGCTGGCTGGCGGGCGCTCGTCCTGGACGCCCGAGACCGGCTCGCGGCGCTCCGGCCGCCCGTCCAGCTGGGCGGCGCGGCGGGCACGTTGGCCGCCTTCCACGGCGGGGTTCCGCTGCTGGGCCGGTTCGCCGAGGAGACCGGCCTTGCCGAGCCCGACCTGCCGTGGCACACCCTGCGCACCCCCGTCGTCGACCTCGGCACCGCGCTCGCCTTCGCCGTGGGGGCGCTGGGGAAGGTGGCGGCGGATGTGCTGGTGCTCTCGCGGACGGAGATCGGCGAAGTGGCGGAGGGGACGGGCGGTGGCTCGTCCGCGATGCCGCACAAGTCGAATCCCGTGCGGGCCACGCTGATGGCCGCCGCGGCCCGTCAGGCCCCGGGCCATGCCGCCACCTTGCTCGGCTCGCTGGCCGCCGAGGACGAACGCCCGGGTGGGGCGTGGCACGCGGAGTGGCCGCCGCTGCGGGAGCTGTTGCGGCTCGCGGGCGGCGCCGCCCGCGACGCCGCGGAACTCGCCTCCGGGCTGCGGGTCTTCCCCGACCGCATGGCCGCGAACCTGGGGCTGACGGACGGCCTGATCGTCAGCGAACGCCTCATCGCCGCCCTTGCGCCGGTGGTCGGGCGCGCCCGTGCGAAGGAACTCCTGGCGGAGGCGGCGCGGGAGGGTGGGGGGCTGGCCGCGGCTCTGGAAGGTGTGCTGTCGGGCGACCGCGTGCGCGAGCTGACCGACCCGACCTCCTACGTGGGCTCCGCCGCGGCGTTGACCTGTCTCTTATACAAATCTGACGCTGCCGACGACTAGTC
>NZ_JAEEAP010000048.1 GCF_016103465.1 Streptomyces sabulosicollis | reverse complement strand
GCCGGGCCCCGGGCCGGGCAACCGGATCACGGCCCCCGCGGCGCCCGCGGCCCCTGCGGCCCCCGCGGCGCCCCGGTCCGTGGCCGAAGCTGAGGATCCCCTCCTCGCGCAGCCGGCGCAGCGAGCGCCGGATGCTGCTCTTGACCGTTCCGACGCTGATGTCCGTCACCGGCCCGTGGGCCGCGGGCGGTACGCCGCCCTCACCAATGCGCCGGTGGCGGCGCCGCCAAGTGCTCGGCCAGCCGCGCCAGGCGGTCCTGGAAGCGGCGGCGGCCGGGGCGCGGCAGGCTGTTCTCCCCGGCGGCCGCACTGACCAGGTGCTGGAGGGTGTCGAGGTCGAGCTCGCCGCCCTCGGGGGCGGACAGCGCGTCATGGGCCAGGCCGTGCAGCTCGGCGTCGCCGCCGTCGAGGGCGAGCACGGTCGCCCCGCCCCGGCGGGCGTCGTTCACCCGCTCCAGCAGCCCGGCCCCGGGCCCGTCCGGCGCGACGACCAGCAGCGTCTCCCCGCGGCCCGCGCGCTCCAACCGCCCGAGTCCCACCGCCAGATGCGCGGGGACGGCGCCGCCCTCGGGCACCCGGTGGCGGACCAGGGTGGGGGACAGTTCGGGCAGCCCGGACCAGGCCGCCTCGTCGTCGAGGTGCGCGGCCAGGTGCCACGGTTCATAGCTCTCGCTGCCGACCAGTAGCAGTTCGCCCGCGCGCGGTCCGACCGAGGCCCGTAGCGAGCCCGCGAAGCGGCGGGCGGCCTGCAGCCATTCCGTTCCGGCGAGGACTTCGCGCAGCAGCGCGACCCTTACGGCGTCCATGGCATCCGGATCCTGCCCCGGCCCGCGCCCCGGCGGGCGCGATTCGGGCCCGGCTCACCCGTTCGGGGCATATGCGCCGGGCATGCCGTCGACCGGCCCCGCGTCCGGTGCCCACCCGCGCCCCTCCCGCGTCTCCAACTGTTCATGCGCCGTCTCTTGACGCTCTGTGAGGCAAACCCTAAGGTCGCCGCACACAAGGGACGTCCTACGTCCCATTTATCTGACTCGGCACTCGATTGCGACGGGGCATCGGGAGGTCTGATGACAGTCGGCACGGGGGCGGCACGCTCGTACGAGGTGTCCGTTCCGTTCCGGGCGGGGACCGAGGGCTATGCGAGTTACCGCATCCCGGCCGTCGTGCTGTCCCACGACGGCACCGTCCTGGCCTTCGCCGAGGGCCGGGTGGACTCCTCCGCCGACGACGGCCACATCGACCTCGTGCTCAAGCGGTCGACCGACGGCGGACGGACCTGGGGCGCCTTACAGGTCGTGGCCCGCAACGGCGACGGAACGGCGGGCAACCCCGCCCCCGTCGTCCTCGACGGCGGCCCCCACGACGGCCGCGTGCTGCTGGTGCACGTCCGCAGCGCCGCCTCCGCCACCGAGGACCGGATCCGGCGCGGCGAGGTGAGCGCGGCCGACGGGCGGCGGGTGTGGCTGACGCACAGCGACGACGACGGCGCGAGCTGGAGCGCGGCCCGCGAGATCACCGCGAGCACCAAACGGCCCGATTGGCGCTGGTACGCGACCACCCCCGGCCACGCCCTCCAGCTGCGGTACGGCCCCCACGCGGGCCGGATCGTCATCCCGGCCAATCACTCCCTGCCCCCGACCGTCCCCGGCGACGACGGCACCGAGGGGCGGTACAACGGCGGGCACGATCTGCTCAGCGACGACGACGGCGCCACCTGGCGGATCGGATACGTGGACGACAACCCCGACGGCTACGTCAACGTCAACGAGACCACCGCCGCCCAACTCCCCGACGGCCGGGTCTACTTCAACACCCGTACCGACGCCACCGCGCCCGGCACCCGCGCCGACGCCCACTCCGGCGACGGCGGCGCCACCCTGGACCTCCCCTTCCGGCCGCAGGCCGGTCTGGTCGCCCCCGTCGTGGAGGGCAGTGTGCTGCACCTCGGCGAGCCGGACGCGCTGCTCTTCTCCGGCCCCGCCGACCCCGCGTACCGGGCGCTGATGACCGTCCGCACCAGCCGGGACGGCGGAGTCACCTGGCGGCCCACCCACACCGTGAACGGCCTGCCCGCCGCCTACTCCGACCTGGTCCGGCTCGACGACGCCACGGTCGGACTGCTCTACGAGACCGGCGACTTCAGCGCCTACTCGACCATCACATTCCGGCGCATTCCGATGGAGGAGCTGGTATGAGCGACACCGCAAGAAACCGCAACACCTGGACGCACGGCACGCCGCGCCGCGCGGTCCTCGGCGGCGCGGCCGCCGCGGCCGCCGGGTTCGCCCTCGCGGGCTGCGGCTCGGACGACGACGGGGGTGATGAGCCCAAGGGCCGCAAGAAGGGCGAGAAGATCACCCTGACCTTCTGGTCCTGGGTGCCGGGCATCGACAAGCCCGTCGCCCTGTGGAACAGCAAGAACCCCGAGGTGCGGGTCAAGGTCGAGAAGGTCTCGGCCGTCGACGGCGCCCAGTACGCCAAGATGCACGCCGCCATCAAGGCGGGCAATCCGCCGGACCTCGGCCAGATCGAATACCCGGTGGTGCCCAGCTTCCTCGTCGACAACGGGCTGCTGGACCTGACCAAGTACGGGGTGGCCGAGCACAAGGACGAGTTCATCGGCTGGCAGTGGCAGCAGTCCGTCTTCGGCAAGGCCGTCTACGCCGTACCGCAGGCGTCCGGTCCGATGGGCCTGTTCGTCCGCCAGGACCTCTTCGAGAAGTGGGGCATAGAGCCGCCCACCACCTGGGACGAGTACGAGGCGGCGGCCACCGCGATCCGTAAGAAGGGCGCCTGGATCGAGACCTTCTCGGCCACCAACGGCAACCGCTTCGCGGGGCTCGCCTGGCAGGCCGGGGCGCGCTGGTTCGGCGCCGAGGGCGACACCTGGACCGTCTCCATCGACGACGAGCCCACCCGTAAGGTCGCCGACTACTGGTACGGGCTGGTCCGCCGGAAGCTCATCAAGACCATCCCGGACCGGCAGAACGCCTGGTACAAGGACGTCCAGACCGGCGACATGGCCTCCTGGCTGGGCGCCAGCTGGGGCGACGCCCTGCTGGTCGGCAACGCGCCCAAGACCGCGGGCAAGTGGCGCGTGGTGCCCATGCCGCAGTGGAAGAAGGGCGACGCCGCCTACGCCAACTGGGGCGGCTCCACCACCGCGGTCTTCGCCGGGACCAGGTACCCCAAGGACGCGCTGGCCTTCGCGATCTGGCTCAACACCGACCCCGAGTCGATCAAGCTCCTGATCGAGAACGGCTACGGCACCCCGGGCGCCAAGAAGGGGTACACCACCTCCCAGCTCGATGTGCACAAGGACTTCTTCGGCGGCCAGGAGTACAGCAAGGTCTTCGACGAGGCGAGCAAGGGCGTGGACACCAGCTGGAAGTGGGGCCCCGCCACGGACACCCTCTACCAGCGGCTCGGCGACGCCTTCACCGCGGCCATCGGGGACGGGTCCGACTTCCGCTCCGTGCTGAAGAAGGTGCAGAGCCAGACGATCACCGACCTGAAGGAAAAGGGCCTCCGGGTGAAGGCCGGGTGAGGCGGATGAGAGGAGCCCCCCGCCGCCTCACCAGGACCGAGGCACGCAGCGCCCGCGCGGCGTCCGGGTTCCTGCTGCCGTTCCTCGCCCTCTTCCTGCTGTGCTTCGTCGCCCCCATCGGCTACGCCCTCTACGAGAGCCTGCTGAAGGTCGAGCGCACCGGGCCGCTCGGCCTCGGCGGGGAGACCAGGCAGGTGTGGGCGGGCCTGTCCAACTATGCCCATGCCCTGGAGGACGACCGGTTCACGGCGGGCTTCGGACGGGTGCTGCTCTTCGGCGCCGTCCAGATCCCGGTGATGATCGCCTTCGCCACCGGGCTGGCGCTGCTGCTGGACGCGGCGTCCGCGCGCTGGGTCGGCTTCTTCCGGACCGCCTTCTTCCTGCCGTACGGGGTGCCCGGTGTGATCGCGTCGATCCTGTGGGGCTTCCTCTACGTCCCCGGGATCAGCCCGCTGGTGGAGATGGCCGGTTCGGTGGGCTGGGACGTGGACTTCCTGGGCCGCGGGGCGGTCCTGTGGTCCATCGCCAACATCGTCACCTGGCAGTTCACCGGCTACAACATGCTGGTGCTGATCGCCCAGCTCAAGGCCGTCCCCGGGGAACTGTACGAGGCGGCGCGGATCGACGGGGCGAGCGCCTGGCAGGTGGCCCGGCACATCAAGCTCCCGCTGATCCGGCCCGCGCTCGTGCTCACCACGGTCTTCAGCCTCATCGGCACCCTCCAGCTCTTCGCCGAGCCGAAGGTGCTCAAGCCGCTGAGCAACTCCATCGACTCCGGCTACACCCCCAATCTGGCCGCCTACAACGAGGCGTTCACCAGCAACAACCAGCACATCGCCGCGGCCGAGGCGGTGCTGCTCGCCGTCGTCGCCTGCGTGCTGTCCTTCGGCTTCCTGAGGCTCGTGGGACAGCGGGGGAAGGACGGTGAGAGCGGATGAACGAGGCGAACGACCTGGCCGGCGGCGTGGTCGCCGGCGAACCCGGGGACGGGCCCGGGGACAGGGCCGGGAGCGGGGCCGCGCCCGGGCGGGCGCCCGAGGCGGCCCCGCCCGGCACCCGGCCCGGCGCGGGCCGCCGCCGCGCGGCGAAGGGCCGGGAGGGTCCTGAGCCCCCCTTGCGGCACCGGATCATCACCGCCTCGCTGCTCACCGTCGCCGCCCTCTACTTCCTGACGCCCGTCTACTGGCTCGTCGTCTCCTCCACCAAGTCCAGCAGCGATCTCTTCGGCACCTTCGGCTTCTGGTTCCACGACCCGCACCCGCTGGACTATCTGCACCGGGTGCTCACCTACGACGACGGCATCTACGCCCGGTGGTTCGCCAACAGCCTGATGTACGCGGGCGTCGGCGCGCTCGCCGCCACCCTGCTGTCGGCCGCGGCCGGTTACGCCCTGGCCAAGTACCGCTTCCCCGGCCGGGAGGGCATCTTCAACGTCATCCTGGCCGGAGTGCTGATCCCGGGCACGGCGCTGGCCCTTCCGCTGTATCTGCTGTTCAGCGAGATCGGCCTGGCCAACACCTACTGGGCCGTGCTGATCCCCAGCGTGGTCAGCCCCTTCGGGGTCTATCTGTGCCGGATCTACGCGGCCGCCGCCGTGCCGGACTCCCTCCTGGAGGCGGCGCGGATCGACGGCGCGGGGGAGGCGCGGATCTTCTCCACGCTGGGGCTGCGGCTGATGACCCCGGCGCTGGTGACCGTCTTCCTCTTCCAGTTCGTGCACATCTGGAACAACTTCTTTCTGCCGCTGGTCATGCTCTCCGACTCCGACCTCTACCCGATTCAGCTCGGTCTGACGTCCTGGCAGGGGTACGCGGACCGGCAGCCGGAGCTGTACCAGTACACGGTCGGCGGGGCGTTCCTGTCCGTCCTGCCGCTGATGGTGCTGATGGGGGTGTTGCAGCGGTACTGGCGCACAGGGCTGACGGAGGGGAGCGTCAAGGCGTAAGAGACGTCACCATGAAGGTGACCGTGGTGCGTGACAGGATCACTGTCATGACTACTCCTGATGCCACGAACTCCGCGTCCGACGCCCCCGCGAAGAAGGCTCCCGCCAAGGACCCGTGGGACCTCCCCGATGTGTCGGGCCTGACCGTCGGTGTCCTCGGGGGCACCGGAGACCAGGGCCGCGGTCTCGCCTACCGGCTGGCCAGGGCCGGCCAGAAGGTGATCATCGGTTCGCGCGCCGCCGAGCGCGCGCAGACCGCGGCGCGGGAGCTGGGCGGCGCGGAGCTCGGCATCGAGGGCGCGGACAACGCCGAGTGCTCGCGCCGCAGCGACATCGTCATCGTCGCGGTCCCGTGGGACGGCCACGCCAAGACGCTGGAGGGGCTGCGCGAGGAGCTCGGCGGCAAGCTGGTCATCGACTGCGTCAACCCGCTGGGCTTCGACAAGAAGGGCGCGTACGCCCTGCGGCCCGAGGAGGGCAGCGCCGCCGAGCAGGCCGCCGCCCTGCTGCCGGACTCCCGCGTCACCGCGGCCTTCCACCACCTCTCGGCCGTACTGCTGCAGGACCCGGAGGTCGAGCAGATCGACACCGATGTGATGGTCCTGGGCGAGTCGCGTGCCGACACCGACGTCGTCCAGGCGCTCGCGGCCCGCATCCCGGGCATGCGCGGCGTCTACGCGGGCCGGCTGCGCAACGCCCACCAGGTGGAGTCCCTGGTGGCCAACCTGATCTCGGTCAACCGCCGCTACAAGGCCCACGCGGGGCTGCGCGTCACGGACGTCTGAGGGCGGCCCCGCGCGCCCGCCCCCGCCCGGGGCGCCCGGCACCTCCGGCGGCGTATGGGGGACAATGGCGGGGAGTGACACACCCCCCGACAGGAGCCGACCCCATGCCCCGCCTCGCCCTCTACACCCTGGCCGTCTGCGTCCTCGCGATCGCCGCGGCCGTCGTGTCCTTCGCGCGGGGGAGCTGGCTCGGCATCGTCTGGATCCTGATCGCCGGTATCTCCTCCAACATGGCCTGGTACTACCTCCGCAAGGCCCGCGCCGCCCGCGCGGCCGACCGCGAGGGCACGGGCGCCGCGCACTGACGTGTCCGGCTAGCCGCCGGCGGCGGCGGTGGAGGCGTTGAGGAGGCTGACACCGGCGGGGGCCAGCGTGTGGAAGACCGTGTTGCGATGGCGGCTGAGGGTGGTCAGACCGGCCCCGCGCAGGACGGTGGCGTGCTCACTGGCGCTGGCCGGGGCGATGGCCGCGTAGCGGGCGAGCTCGGTGGTGGTGCAGCCGGGGTGGTCGGCGACCGCGCACAGCACGGTGGCGCGGGTGCGGCCCAGCAGCCTGGCCAGGCAGTGGGGCACGCTGGTCAGCGCCGCGGCGGTCGCGGCGGCGGGCAGTGCGGTGAGGTCCTCGTCGTGGCGCAGGGGAAAGGTGAGCCAGGGCTGGGGATCGGCGTCGGGGTTGACGATGGAGTGGGCCGTCCCGAAGAGCGAGGGGATCAGCAGGAGCCCCCGGCCACCGAGGTGGACGTCCCCGCTGACGCCGGAGGCCGTGGTGAGTTCCAGAACGGGCGGCCGCCATCGGACGTAGGCCGGATTGAGCCGTCGCAGAAGCCCTTCCACACCGCCCTCGGCGAGGTGACGCACGCGCAGGGTCCGGTCGGCACACGCCACCCGTTCGATCTGGTGCCAGTAGGGGCCGATCAGCTGGTCATGGGCCTGGCCCAGCGTGTCGACCAGGTCGTGGAAGAGTTCGGGCTCGGCACCGATGCGGCGGGTCCACGGGGGGACCCGCCAACGCCGCAGTTCCGCCCACCGCCGCAGATCGGTGCGGAGGTAGAGGGCGGGCGTCCGCCGCACCGTCTCCAGCAGTTCGTCCAGGCGGGCGTCGGTATCCATCGGATTCAGGAAATCCACGGCCCAGCCCCGCGGTGGGATCAGATCGAACAGCATGCGCACGCGTGGGCTCAGCTGCCTTAACGCATTGTTTCGCCACGCGTCGAGCCGGAGCGGATACGCGGATCGCTGCAACATCCGTAACGCCGTATGCAGTTCCAGCAGCCGGGCGGGGCCCTTCGCGAGCCGCGTGCGGGCCAGATCCGCGGCCGTGAAGTGAATCCGCAGTGTCATGGCGGCGATTCTTCCGATTCGCGGTTCTTCGGGCCAGTACGAATCACGTCGACAGCCCGGCCGTGCCCCCGGAATCTGGAAAAGCTGACGGACCGCCGAACACTCGGTGCTCGCGGAAAATCGTGCATCCGTTCGGCTCGACGACGGGAGAATTCCATGAAACGGATCCTGACCGGGGTCATCGCCACGACCGCGCTGCTGGGCGGAATCGCCTCAGCCCCCGCGTATGCCTCGCCCGCGGGAGGAAACGCTCCGGGCCGGCACTGCGTGGTCGCGCCCGGCCCCTCGACCACCTGCTACGACACCTTCCGCGAGGCCATCCGCCAGGCCACCGGGGGACGTGTCACCGAAGCCCCGAGCGATCCCGCGGTGGCCCTGGCGAGCGCGGAATTCGCCCGGGACATCAACGCGTCGGGGTTAGCCTCAGATGGGCGGGCGCCGGTTTCCTCGATCGAATACGAGAATCCGAACCACAATCCCGCGACCCTCACCTTCGCACTGGGTGCGTGCGGCAGCGACGACAGCTGGGACTACGGACTGAGTGACATAGACGGCGTCGACCCCGCCTGGGACGACAGGATCTCCTCCTACCAGGGGTACAACGGCTGCCAGGTGAACCATTACGAGGCCCCCGGCTACCGAGGCGACCGGACCGGCTACCGGAACAGCCAAAAGGACATGGGGTCCATGAACAACAAGACCTCCTCCCTGCGGTGGCGCTGACAGCCCAGGCGCGGCACTGAACGCCCCCGCTGAGCCACCTCACAAGCTCAGCGGGGGCTCGCGCCCCGCGCGGGCCAGGGTCCTTCTGACGGATCTCCGTGGAGCGGAGATCCGTCAGAAGGACCCTAGGAGCGGAACCCCGCGATATCGGGCTCGCCCTGCCAGAAGCGGAAGAACTCCTGACCCCAGTAGGTGTCCCATTCCGTGACGCCCAGGGCCCGCATCACCGCGTCGATCGCCTCGAAGAACGCCTGGTTGACCTCGGGTATCCACAGGATTCCGAAGACCGCGAGCAGCCCGAACGGGGCGTACGGCTCGACCTGGCGCCGGATGCGGTAGGACAGCCAGGGCTCGATCACCCCGTATCCGTCCAGGCCCGGCACCGGCAGGAAGTTCAGGATCGCCGCCGTGACCTGCAGCAGCGCCAGGAAGGCGAGTGCGTAGCGGAAGAGCTCGGGCACCCGGTCGGTGGCGCCGAGCCAGAACGGGGCGGTCAGCGCGGCCGCGAACAGCACGTTCGTCAGCGGGCCCGCGGCCGAGATCAGGCTGTGCTTCCACCGCCCCCGGATCCGGTGCCGCTCGATGAACACCGCCCCGCCCGGCAGCCCGATCCCGCCCATGATCACGAAGATCACGGGCAGCACGATGCTCAGCGCCACATGGGTGTACTTCAGCGGGTTGAGGGTCAGATAGCCCTTCGTGCCGATCGACAGGTCCCCGCCGTGCAGCGCGGTGCGCGCATGGGCGTACTCGTGCAGACAGAGGGAGACGATCCAGCCCGAGACGACGAACAGGAACACGGCGAAGCCGGGGCTCGCGGAGTACTCCGTCCACACGGCCCACGCGGACACGACCATGATCGCGAACAGACCGAGGAAGACGGGGCTGATGCGCCGGTCGCGGCGGCTGACTGCGGTGGTCATCGGCTGGGGTCTCCATACGGGCTGGTGAGCGCTGAGGGGGAAACGACGGACAGGGTGCGCGGAGTTCCGCGCCGGGCGGGACGGATAGGAGCAGCGCCACGCGCCCGGGCACGCTCGTCCCCGGCCCGGCACCGTTCCCCCGCGTCCGAGGCTGCTGCCCCGCCCGGCGGACCATCCATCAGAATGGGCCCGTGCGCTACGGCATCCTCGGCACCACCCAGGCCCGCCATGACGACGGCACCCCCGTGGACGTCGGCGGGCCGCGGCTGCGTGCGCTGCTGGCGGCGCTCGCGCTGGCGCCCGGGCGGGCGCGGACCACCGGGGCGCTCATCGGGGAGATCTGGGACGCCGATCCACCCGCCGATGAGCACGGCGCGCTGCAGGCGCTGGTCGGGCGGCTGCGGCGGGCGCTCGGCAAGCACGCCGTGGAGTCCGTTCCGGGCGGGTACCGGCTGAGCGCCGACCCCGACGACATCGATCTGCACCGCTTCGAACGGCTTGCGGAGGAGGGCGCCCGCGCCCTCGCCGACGGCGATCCGGCCAAGGCCGTCGACCTGCTGGACGCCGCCCTCGCGCTGTGGCGCGGGCCCGCGCTCAGCGATCTGCCCGACGCCACCGCGCCCGCCGCCCGTGCCGAGGCGCGACGGCTGGACGCGCGGCGCGCCCGGTTCGCCGCCGACCTCGCCCTCGGCCGCGCCGAGCAGGCACTCCCCGCGCTCACCGGGCTCTGCGACGCCCACCCGCTGGACGAGCCGCTGCACGCGCTGCGCGTCCGCGCCCTGCGGGACGTGGGCCGGGTGGCGGAGGCGCTGGTCGCGTACGAGGCGATCCGTCACGAGATCGCCGAGCGGCTGGGCGCGGATCCGGGGCCGGAGCTGCGGGCACTCCACGCCGAGCTGCTGGCGGTGACCGGTGAGGGGGCGGCGGGGCCGTCCGGCCCCGGTGCGTCCGGTTCCGGTTCACCCGGTTCCGGTTCGTCCGAGCCCGTTCCGGCCGGTTCCGTCGCACGTCGCGTTCTGCCCGGTCCCGCCTCAGCCCGCAGCGGTGGTGGCAATCTGCGGGCCCGGCTGACCAGCTTCGTCGGGCGCGAGGCCGATCTGAAGGTCCTGCGCGGGGATCTGGCCGAGCACCGGCTGATCACGCTCCTCGGGCCCGGCGGGGCCGGGAAGACGCGGCTGTCGCAGGAGGCCGCCGAGGCGGTCGCGCCCGACTGGCCGGACGGGGTGTGGCTGGCCGAGCTCGCGCCCGTGGACGACCCCGAGACCGTTCCGGAGACGGTCCTCAGCGCGCTCGGGGCGCGCGAGACGGTCATCCTCGGCACGGCGGCCGAGGGGCTGCGCGCCGCCGACCCGACGCTGCACGATCCACGCGCCCGGCTCATCGAGCACTGCGCCCCGCGCCGGATGCTGATCGTGCTCGACAACTGCGAACACCTCGTGGCGGCCGCGGCCCACCTCGCCGAGTCCCTGCTCGCCCAGTGCCCCGGGGTCACCATCCTGGCCACCAGCCGCGAACCCCTCGCCGTTCCGGGGGAGTTGGTGCGTCCCGTGGAGCCGCTGCCCGACCCCGTCGCGCTGCGGCTGCTCCAGGACCGGGGCGCGGCGGCCCGGCCCGGATTCCGTACCGAGGACGACCCGGCCGCGTGCGCCGAGATCTGCCGGCGCCTGGACGGGCTGCCCCTGGCGATCGAGCTGGCCGCCGCGCGGCTGCGGCTGCTCACCCCACGGCAGCTCGCCGACCGTCTGGACGACCGCTTCCGCCTCCTGACCAGCGGCAGCCGTACGGCGCTGCCCCGCCAGCAGACCCTGCGCGCCGTCGTCGACTGGTCCTGGGGCCTGCTGGACGCCCCCGAACGCACCGTGCTCGCCCGGCTGTCCGTCTTCGCGGGCGGCTGCGGGCTGGCCGAGGCGGAGGCGGTGTGCGGGGACATCGAGGAGCACACCGGGCGCGCCGGGGCCGTGGAGCCCCGCGATGTGGCCGCCCTGCTCGGTTCCCTTGTCGATAAATCGCTCGTCGTCACCGCGTCCGGCCCGGAGCCGGGGACGGACGGGGAGATGCGCTACCGGCTGCTGGAGACCGTCGCCGAGTACGCGGCGGAGCGGCTGGACGAGTCCGGCGAGCGGGCCGCGGTCGAACGCCGCCATCTGGTCGCCTACCGGGAGCTGGCCCGTACCGCCGATCCGCTGCTGCGCGGCCCCGCACAGCGCCACTGGCTCCTCCGGCTGGAGACGGAGCACGAGAACCTGCGCACCGCGCTGCGCCGGGCCGTGGCCGCCCGCGACGAGCAGGAGGCGCTGTGCCTGGTGCTCTCGCTCGGCTGGTTCTGGCATCTGCGCGGCCACCGCGTCGAGGCCCACCATTGGGCGACCGCCGCGGCCGAGCTCGGGCCGAGCCCCTTCACGCCGCCCGCGGCCCCCGCGCCTCCGCTGTACGTCAGCTGTATCGCCGCCCCGCCGCCGATGGCGCCCGAGCTGCTGGAGGAGGCGCGGCGCGGGGCGCGGCTGTTCGCGCTGTCCAACATCGAGGGCGACCTCCAGGCCATGGTGGGCGCCGACACCCAGAGGGAGTTGGAGGGCATCGTCTCCGCCTACCGCCCGGGGCTGCCCCAGACCTGCCGTCTGCCGGGCGTCCTGTGGTTCTTCGCGGTGATCCTCAAGGGTGGCTTCGCCCTGTTGCGGGGGATGGCCGACGAGGCGGTGCGCACCTGCCGGGAACTGGGCTACGAGTGGGAGCTGGCATTCAACCTCCAGCTGCGCGCCAGGATCCACAACGAGCGGAGCGACGAGCGCGAGGGCGCGATCCGCGACGCCGACGAGGCCCTGGCGATCTTCCGCCGACTCGGTGACGTATGGGGCACGGCGGAGGCGCTGGCCGGCCGCGGCGAGAGCCGGGAACAGCGCGGCGAGGGCGCGGCCGCGGCCGAGGACTACCGCGCGGCGATCCGCTGCGCCCAGGACCTCGGGGCCCATGAACAGGTGCTGTTCCTCCGCTCCCGGCTGGCCGGGATCTTCATGGAGCTGGGGGACGAGGAGGAGGCCGCGGAGGGCGAGCGGATCCTGCGCGAGGTGGTCGGGCAGCGGCAGCACGTGGGCGCCGAGGCGCTGTCGTACGCCCGGATCCATCTGGCGCTGCGCTGCGGGACCACGGGCCGCCTCGCGGAGGCGCGGGCCCTGCTGGTCACCCTGCACGGTGAGTTCGAGGGCCGGTCGCTGCGGCTGTTCACGGGCATGGTGGAGGGGATGCTGGCCTGGCTGGACCTGCTGGAGGGACGGCCGGGCGACGCCCTGGAGGGCGTGCGCGGTGCGCTGGCGAAGACCGCCGGCCGGCTGACGGACCTCATCGGGCCGCACATCCCGGTGACCCAGCTGCTCACCGGGGCCGAGGCGCTGGGCGGCCTCGGCGGCGCCGAGCGGGCCAGGACCGCGGCGCGGCTGGTGGGGGCGTACGACGCGCTGCGCACGCGCCAGTACCACCGGAAGTCCGCCGTCGAGCGGACGGGCCGGGAGCGGACCGAGGCCGCGGCGCGGGCCGAGCTCGGGGACGCCGGGTACGAGCGGGCCTATGCCGAGGGCGCCGGTCTCACGCTGGAGGAGGCCGCCGCACTGATCTGAGCGGGCCGCCCCGGGCCCGGCGGGCGGCGACGACCACCGGCCGTGCGCGTTCCCCGTAGGACGCGCCCGGCCGGTGGTCCGGGTCCGCGGACCGTCAGGTCGTCTTGTTGCGGAACTTGCGCACCGCGAGCGGCGCCACGACCACCGTGAGGGCCAGCGCCCAGCCCAGGGTCACCATCACCGGTTCGGCCACCGCGCCATGGCCGCTGGTCAGCGCCCGTGCGGCGTCAGCGAGCCGGGACAGCGGGTTGTACTCGGTGAAGGACTGCAGCCAGTCCGGCATGGTGGCGGTCGGGGCGAAGATGGACGAGCCGAACTGGAGGGGCATCATCACCAGGAAGCCCATACCGTTGACCGCCTGCGGGGTGGGCATCGACATCCCCAGCAGCATGAAGATCCAGGTCAGCGAGGATCCGAAGGCCAGGGCCAGGGCCACCGCGGCCAGCAGCTCCAGCGGCCCGGTCTTGAGCTCGAAGCCCATGAGGAAGCCCATGATCAGCAGGACGAGGGTGGACACCAGCATCCGGCCGCACTCCACGACCAGCTTGGCTATCAGCACCGAGGAGCGGGCGATCGGCAGCGTGCGGAAGCGGTCCATGACGCCCTTGTTGAAGTCGTCATTGACGCCGGTGCCGATCGACATCGCGATGTTGAGCCCGCCCATCGCCATCAGACCGGGGATGAAGTAGTTGACGTACTCGGACCGGTTGCCGCCGGTCATCGCGCCGCCGAAGACATAGGTGAACAGCAGCGCGAAGACGATCGGCATCAGCAGGGCGTCGAACATCGCGAACGGTTCGTACCTGATCTGCATGGCGTTGCGCCGCACCAGCGCGCCGATGTGGCGCAGATTGGCGCGGAGGCCGATCCGGCCGTCGCTCTTCCCCCGCAGGGGCGCGGTCATCGTGGCCGTACTCACGCGGCGACCTCTTCCAGCGTCTTGTCGTCCTGCGGTGCGGATGCCTTCCGGCCGGTGATGGCCAGGAAGACCTCGTCCAGGCTGGGCAGATGGGTGTCGATCCCGGAGATCGTGAAACCTCGCTGGCCGAGCAGACCGATCAGGGCGGTCAGCTGCTCGTCGCTGGTGATGGGCACATTGACCAGGCCCTCCTCCACATCGGCGGTCGCGCCGCCGATGCCGTCGAGCCCCGCCTGGGTGATGGCACCGACCATGCGGTGCAGCTCACCGGGGTCGGACGGGCGGATCTGGAGGGTGCGGCCGCCGATCTTGGCCTTGAGCTCGTTCACCCGGCCGTCGGCGATGACCCTGCCCCGGTCGATGACCGTCAGGTGGTCGGCGAGCTGCTCGGCCTCCTCCATGTACTGGGTGGTCAGCAGCACGGTGGCCCCGTCGGCGACCATCCGCCGGACCTCGTCCCACACCTCGTTGCGGGAGTGCGGGTCCAGACCGGTCGTCGGCTCGTCCAGATAGAGCACCGAGGGCCGGCCGATCATGGACGCGGCCAGGTCGAGCCGGCGGCGCATACCGCCCGAATACGTGTTCACACGCCGCTTGCCGGCCTCGGTGAGCGAGAACCGCTCGAGCATGGCGTCCGCCCGCGCGCGGGCCTCCTTGCGGGAGAGATCGAGCAGCCGCCCGATCATGTAGAGGTTCTCCCAGCCGGGGAGCTTGTTGTCGACCGAGGCGTACTGCCCGGTCAGCCCGATGGTGCGGCGCAGCTGCCGGGGCTGGCGCACCACGTCGTACCCGGCCACCACCGCGGTGCCGGCGTCCGGCACCAGCAGCGTGGACAGACACCGGACGAGCGTCGTCTTACCGGCGCCATTGGGACCCAGCACCCCCAGGACGGTGCCCTCCGGCACGTCCAGATCCACTCCGTCGACGGCCTTGGTGTCACCGAAGTGCTTGACCAGCCCCCGAACTTCGACGGCGTTGCCGTCCCTGATCCTGTGTTCCCGTCGCGTCATGCCGTCCACGATGACAGCCGTCACCGACAGACCACCGACAAGCGGCAGACAGCCCGCCGACGGGGGAAGATCGGCGGGCTGTCGTTGTACCGCGGTGGCTCGTGGTGCGGTGGCTCTTGGCGCCCGACGGCGCGGTGCTCAGTGGAAGGAGTGCTCCTCGGCCGGGTAGGCGCCGCCGACGACGTCCTCCGCGAAGGCCCGCGCCGCGTCGCCCAGGCCCTCGCGCAGCCGCGCGTAACTCTTGACGAAGCGCGGCACCCGGCCGTCGGTCATGCCCGCCATGTCCGTCCACACCAGCACCTGGCCGTCGCAGTCCGGACCGGCGCCGATGCCGACGGTGGGGATGTGCAGCGACCGGGTCACCTCGGCGGCCAGCTCGGCCGGGACCAGCTCCAGGACGACCGCGAAGGCGCCCGCGTCCTGGACCGCCTTGGCGTCCCGCAGCAGCTGCTGGGCCGCCTCCTCGCCGCGCCCCTGGACGGGGTAGCCGCCGTAGGCGTTGACGGACTGCGGGGTCAGGCCGATGTGCGCCATGACCGGGATGCCGGACTGGACCAGCAGCTCGATCTGATGGGCGGAGCGCTCTCCGCCCTCCAGCTTCACGGCGCCCACGCCCGCCTCCTTGACCAGGCGGGTGGCGTTGCGCAGCGCCTGGACCGGACCCTCCTGGTACGAGCCGAAGGGCAGGTCGCCGACGACGAGGGCGCGCCGGGTGCCGCGGACCACCGCGGCGGACAGCAGCGCCATCTCGTCCATGGTGACGGGCACGGTGGACTCGTAGCCCAGATGGCAGTTGCCCATCGAGTCGCCGACCAGCAGCACCGGGATGCCGGCCTGGTCGAAGACGGACGCCGTCATCGCGTCGTAGGCGGTGAGCATCGGCCACTTCTCGCCGCGCTCCTTGGCGGCCGCGATATCACGGACGGTGACGCGGCGGGAGCTGGTGCCCCCGTAGAGCGCCTTCTCGGACTGCTTTCGCGCAGGACTGACGTGCGTCATCGCTACGGCTCCTGTTCATCATCTCGAGGCGCCCTGACGGCGTCCCCGGACCAACCCCATGCTGGCACGGCTCCTGCCGGGGCGAAAGTGGGCCCGTCCGCGGCCCGTCCACCCAAAGCCTCGCAAAGACTTTCCAATACGAGACGGTCTCGTATCGTAAGTCGCCTAGCCTGGGCGGCATGGCCACCTCACCCAGCACCCAGGGCGCGCCGGCCGGGTCCGGCGTCCCGGAGGCGATCCACCGCAGGCGCTGGGCGATCCTCGTCGTCCTGATGTTCAGCGTGCTGGTCGTCGTCCTCGACAACTCGATACTCAACGTGGCGATGAAGACCATCGCCACGCCGAAGCCCACCGGGCTCGGCGCCACCCAGAGCCAGCTCGAATGGGCGATCAACTCCTACACGCTGGTCTTCGCCGGGCTGCTGTTCACCGCGGGGATCCTCGGCGACCGGATCGGCCGTAAGAAGGTCCTGCTCGGCGGGATGGCGGTGTTCGGCATGGGCTCGGTACTCGCCGCCTTCTCCGGGTCGCCCGGTGAACTCATCGGCTTCCGGGCGCTCATGGGTCTCGGCGCCGCGTTCGTGATGCCCGCGACCCTCGCCATCCTGGTCAATGTCTTCGAACGCGAGGAGCAGGCCAAGGCGATCGGCATCTGGGTCGCCGCGGTGGGGCTGGCCATCGCCATCGGCCCGATCACCGGCGGACTGCTGCTCGAGCACTTCTGGTGGGGTTCGGTCTTCTTCGTCAATGTGCCGATCGTGATCGTCGGGCTGATCGCGATGGTGGTGCTCGTCCCCGACTCCAGGGACCCCGCGCCCGGCCGGGTGGACCCGCTGGGCGTGCTGCTGTCCGTGGTCGGGCTCGTCCTGCTGGTCTACGGCATCATCAAGGGCGGCCAGCTCGCCGACTTCACCGACGCCCAGGTGCTGGGCTCGATCGCCGCCGGGCTCGCCGTCCTGGCGCTGTTCGTGGTGCACGAGAAGCGCAGCGACCACCCGGCCATCGATGTCGGCTACTTCCGCAACCCCGCCTTCTCCGCCGCCATCGCCGCCGTCGCGCTGGTCTTCTTCGCGCTCATGGGCGTGACCTTCTTCATGGTCTTCTACACCCAGAGCGTGCGCGGCTACAGCGCCCTCGAATCCGGGCTGCTGATCCTGCCGCTGGCCGTGGCGCAGCTGATCTTCGCCCCGCGCGCCCGGCTGGTCGTCGAGCGGTTCGGCGCCCGTGCGGTGTGCACCTGCGGGATGCTCCTGGTGGCCGCCACCATGTCGGGGTTCCTGTTGCTGGGCGTGGACACCCCGATCGTCGTGCTCGAGGTGCTGTTCTTCTGCCAGGGCGCCGGAATGGCGCATATCATGCCGCCGGTGACCACCGGGATCATGCAGGCGCTGCCGCGCCAGAAGGCCGGCTCCGGCTCGGCGCTCAACAACACCTTCCGGCAGGTCGGCGGCGCGCTCGGGGTCGCGGTGCTCGGCTCGGTGCTCTCCACCGCCTACCGCGACCGCATCCGGGACACCCTGGCCGCCGTGCCCGGACTGCCCGACTCCGTCCAGCGCTCGGCGGGCGAGTCCGTCGAGGCCACCATGGGGGTCGCCGAGAAGCTCGGGCCCAGGGGCCAGGCGCTGGTGGGCCCGGCCCAGGACGCCTTCGTCCACGCCATGCACATCACCGCCCTCGGCTCGGCGGGCGTCGCCGTCCTCGGCGCGCTGGTCGTCTTCGCCTTCCTGCCCGGCAAGGACGGCTCCGGCCGGGCCCCGGGCAACGGGCGGCCGCGTCCGCGGGAGGAGGCGTCGGCCGACCGATGACCGCCCCGGAGAGCTCCGCACCCAGGCTCCGCGGCCGCCCCCGCAGCCCCGCCACCGACGCCGCGATCATCGAGGCCGCGTTGCGGCTGCTGGAGGAGGGCGCCTCGGTCGGCGGTCTTTCGATCGAGGGGATCGCCCGCGAGGCGGGGGTCGGCAAGGCCACCGTCTACCGCCGCTGGCCCGGCAAGGACGCGCTGATGCTCGACGTGCTGCGCTCCCTGGAGGAGCCCAGCCCCGAACCGGCCGGGGTCTCGGTGCGCGACGACCTCGTCACCATCCTGGAGTTCATGCGCCGGCGCGGGCTCGCCAAGCGCAACTCCGCCCTGCTGCGCAGCGTCATCACCCAGATGCACGCGCACAAGGAGCTGTGGCGGGCCTACGACGAGAACGTCATAGCGGCCCGCCGCGCGAGCCTGCGCGCCGTGCTGCGGCGGGGGCGGGAGAGCGGTGAGATCCGCGCCGATGTGGATCTGGAGCTGCTCGCCGACCTCTTCACCGGCCCGATGCTCGCCCGCGCCATGCTCCACGAGTGGAAGGAGCTGCCCGAGGGGCTGGCCGAACGGATCGTCGACACGGTCCTCGCGGGGGTCTCCCCGCGCCGCTGAGCGGTTTGTGCCTGTTGTGTCACAACGCCCCCTCCCGGGCCGGGAGGTGGAACTCGCGGCCGTCCTCCCGTCGTCCTCGGACGGGGAGCACCCCACCGGGGGCGTCGGGAAAAGCCCTGGTCATCACCTAGGGTCGTACTTCAAGGCGCGGCAGTTGAGGCAGTGAGGGACAGCGAATGACGCAGGCGTACACGCAGGAGACGGGACAGCTCGGGGACGCGCCCGAGCGATCGGGCTCCCGGATCGGCCGCCTGTTCGACCGGCTGCGGAACGATCGCGGGATCTGGCGGCGCGGACTGGTGCTGGCGGCGTTCGCGGTCCTGCTCGCCCTGGTCATGATCTTCCACGCCGATATCCCCAACCGGGTGGGCAACCTGGGCTCGTTGCTGGAGACCTTCCTGCCGTGGCTGGGCCTGTTCCTCCCGGTGCTGCTGGTGCTCGGTCTGGTGCGGCGGTCGGCGAGCGCCGTGCTGGCGCTGGTGCTGCCCGTCGCCGTCTGGCTGAACCTCTTCGGCGGGCTGATGTTCTCCGACAAGTCCGGCGGCGGCGGCGAGCTGACCGTCGTCACCCACAACGTCAACGCGGAGAACGCCGATCCGACCGGCACCGCGAAGGACGTGGCCGCCTCGGGTGCCGATGTGGTGGCCCTGGAGGAGCTGACCAGCTCGGCCGTGCCGACGTACGAGCGGGCCCTCGCGGGCACCTACCGCTACCACACCGTGCAGGGCACGGTGGGGCTGTGGAGCAAGTACCCGCTGTCCGGCACCAAGCCGGTGGACATCAAGCTGGGCTGGACGCGGGCGCTGCGCACCGCCGTCGCCACCCCGCGCGGTGAGGTCGGCGTCTACGTGGCGCATCTGCCCTCGGTGCGGGTGAAGTTCAACGCGGGCTTCACCGCCGGGCAGCGCGACGCCAGTGCCGAGGCGCTGGGCCAGGCCATCGCCCGGGAGCCGCTGAACAAGGTGATCCTGCTCGGCGATCTGAACGGCACCATGAACGACCGCGCGCTCGCCCCCGTCACCGCGCAGATGCGGTCCGCCCAGGGCGCGGCGGGCGACGGCTTCGGCTTCAGCTGGCCCGCCTCGTTCCCGATGGCGCGGATCGACCAGATCATGGTGCGGGGGATGGACCCGGTGTCGGCGTGGGCGCTGCCCAGGACCGGCAGCGATCACCTTCCGCTGGCGGCGTCGGTCGACTACTGAGTCCGTTACCGAGCCGGGGCCGCCCGGGATCGTCCGGGGCCGCTCGGGGGGCGCCCGGTGCCGCCCGGTGCCGCTCGGGGTCATCCGGTGCCGCTCGGGGTCGTCTGGAGCCGTCCGGGGCCGGGTGACACAGCTCACGGGGCACCCGACGAGATCTTACGTGCCGTTCATCTGGGAGATCTCCTCGGGAACATGGTGCGTGAGAGACTTTGTTCAGCTAGAGAACATATGCATCCCCTGCACGTTTCTCCTTCGTTTGAAAGGTCTCTCATGCCCCTGGCCCTGCTCGCCCTTGCTGTGAGCGCCTTCGGCATTGGTACTACCGAATTCGTGATGATGGGCCTGCTGCCCAATGTCGCGCATGATCTGGACACCTCGGTGCCCACGGCCGGGTACCTCGTCTCCGCCTACGCCATCGGAGTCGTGGTGGGCGCTCCGCTGCTGACCGCCCTCGGCTCCCGTATCCCGCGCAAGCGGATGCTCGTGTTGCTCATGGCGCTCTTCACGGTGGGCAACCTCGCCTCCGCCCTCGCCCCCAGTTTCGGGCTGCTGATCGCGGGCCGGGTGCTCGCCGGGCTGCCCCACGGCGCGTTCTTCGGCGTCGGCGCGGTGGTCGCCGCGCGGCTGGTGTCCGAGGACCGGCGGGCCCGCGCGGTCGCCACCATGTTCCTCGGGCTGACCATCGCCAACATCGTCGGCGTTCCGGTGGCCACCCTGCTCGGCCAGAACCTCGGCTGGCGCGCGACCTTCCTGGTGGTCGCCGCGATCGGCGTGGTCGCCATGGCCGCGCTCGCCCGGCTCGTGCCGCAGGTTTCCCACGAGCAGCACGGCGGCCTGCGCCGGGAGCTCGGCGCGCTGCGCGAGCGCCAGGTGGTGCTGGGGCTGCTCACCGCCGTCTTCGGCTTCGCCGGTGTGTTCGCCGTCTACAGCTACCTCGCCTCGATGATGACCGAGGTCACCGGGTTCGGTGAGTCGACGGTCACCCTGGTGCTGGCCCTGTTCGGCATCGGCATGACGCTGGGCGCCCTCGCCGCCGGTCCGCTGACCGACCGGGCGCTGCGGCCGACGCTCTACGGCTCGCTGGCGGCGCTGGCCGCCGTGCTCGTGGTCTTCGACTTCACGGTGCACGTGAAGTGGGCGGCGCTGCTGTCGGTCGTGGTGCTGGGCGCGGTCGGCTTCATGACCACCACCCCGCTCCAGATGCTGGTGATGAACAAGGCCCAGCACGCCCCGACGCTGGCCTCCGCCTCCAACCACTCCGCCTTCAACCTGGCCAACGCCGGTGGCGCGTGGCTCGGCGGCGTCGCCATCGCGGCGGGCTGGGGCTGGACCTCCCCGACGCTGGTCGGCGCGGTGCTCGCGGTGATCGGTCTCGCGATCGCGCTGATCGCGGGCCTGACCGACCGGGCCCCGGCGGGCGGCTCGCGGGTCGTCGCGAGCAGCGAGGGGCTGCCGCATGTGTCCGAGGTGGGCTGAGCTGAGGGTGGCCGGTGGGGCCTTTCCCCTCCCCGCCCCTTCCCGCCACCAGGGGCTCCGCCCCTGGACCCCGAGGTCCAGGGACGGAGTCCCGCTCGGGGTGGCCCGCTACGGGCGGAGCCCCGCCACGAGGTGGAGTTTCATATCGATGCGGCTGGAAGGGGTGGAGCCCCGGTTCCGGGATCTGGGGCGGAGCCCACCACGCGGCGGAGCCGCACATCGACACAACCCCGCTGAGGCCGCGCGGCGCGCTGAGCACCGCGGCCGAGCTCTCGGCTGCCTGGGGGCACTCCGATCCGGTTCGCTCGGCCTTGACTTTGACATGGGTGTGAGGCTTTAGCGTCCTCGTCATCAGCCGTGAGACGTAAGGACACCACCTGATGACCAGCACCAGCACCGCACCCCTGGCCCGCATCGTCCGGGGCACCGGCCCCGGACTGCTGCTCGCCCACGGCGGGACCGGCTCCATCGAGGGGAACTACGGCCCCATCCTGGACGGCCTCGCCGAGCGCCACCGCGTGGTCGGCCCCGACTACCCCGGCTCCGGCCGCACCCCCCGCGCGAGCGGGCCGCTGGACCTCGACACCCTGGCCGACCAGCTGGTGGCCACCGCCGTCGAGGAGGGCCTGGACACCTTCGCCATCGCGGGATACTCCCTCGGTGGTCCGGTCGCCCTGCGCGCCGCCACCCGGCATCCGGAGCGGGTCACCGCCCTGGTCCTGACCGCGACCTTCGCCCATCCCAACGCCCGGATGCGGCTCCTGGTCGACGACTGGCTGCGCCATCTCCGCTCGGGCGACCAGGAGGCGTCCGCCCGCTGGACGGCGCTCATCGGCGCGGGCGCGCCCTATCTGGACCGGATGACGCCCGAGCAGCTCGCCCTCGTGATCGAGGGCGCCCGCGCCTCCGTACCGCCCGGCGCGATCGACCAGGTCGAGCTGGTCGGACGGGTCGACGTCCGCGAGGACCTGGGCCGGATCCGGGTACCCACCCTGGTGATCTCCACGACGCTGGACGCGATGGCCACGCCGTACCACCACCGCCAGGTGGCGGACGCGATCCCCGGGGCGCGCTTCGCCGAGCTGGAGTCCGGCCATCTGCCGTTCGCGGAGGCGCCGGCGGCGTGGCTGGGCCTGATCAGGACGTTCCTGGACGCGCAGGCGTAGCCCCCAGCCCAGGGGGCGCCGCGCGGGGCGTCGCCCGAGAGCCTCAGACGCGCTCGCGCCAGCGGTTGGTGATGGGCAGCCGGCGGTCCTTGCCGAAGCCCTTCGCGGAGATCTTCGTGCCCGGCGGGTACTGCCGGCGCTTGTACTCGGCGGTGTCCACCAGCCGCAGGATCCGGGTCACCAGCGCGTCGTCGTATCCCGCCGCCACGATCTCGGCACGCCCCTGGTCACGGTCGACGTACAGCTCCAGGATCCGGTCGAGGATGTCGTAGTCGGGGAGCGAGTCGGTGTCGACCTGGCCGGGGCGCAGCTCGGCGCTCGGCGGCTTGGTGATCGAGTTCTCGGGGATGGGCGGGGTCTGGCCCCGCTCCTCCGCCGCACGGTTGCGCCACTTGGCCAGCCGGAAGACGGAGGTCTTGTAGACGTCCTTGATCGGGCCGTACGCGCCGACCGAGTCCCCGTAGAGCGTGGAGTAGCCGCAGGCCAGCTCGGACTTGTTGCCCGGGGCGAGGACGATGTGGCCCTCCTGGTTGGAGATCGCCATCAGCATCGTGCCGCGCAGCCGCGACTGGAGGTTCTCCTCGGCCAGCCCGGTGAGACCCAGCGAGCCCATATAGGCGTCGAACATCGGGGCGATCGGGACCGTGCGGAAGTTCAGCCCGGTGCGCCGCGCCAGCTCGGCGGCGTCGCCGATCGAGTGCTCGGAGGAGTAGCGCGAGGGCATCGCGACGCCGTACACGTTCTGCGCGCCGACCGCGTCACAGGCGATGGCGGCGACGAGCGCGGAGTCGATGCCGCCGGAGAGGCCGATCAGCACACTGCGGAAACCGTTCTTCGCCACATAGGCCCGCAGCCCCACGACCAGCGCCGTGTAGACCTCCTCGTCGTCCCCGAGCCGCTCGGCCTCGCCGCCCGCGAGCTCCGGCTCGTAGCGGGGCAGCGGGTCGGGGGAGAGGGTGACGTGCTCGATGCGGAGCCCGTCGTCCACGACCCCCTCGGGGACCGAGGCCGGGTCGGCGGCGGGCAGATCGAGGTCGAGCAGCACACAGCCCTCCGCGAACTGCGGGGCGCGCGCGATGACTTCGCCGTCCCGGTCCACGACGATCGAGTCGCCGTCGAAGACCAGCTCGTCCTGGCCGCCGATCATCGCCAGGTACGCGGTGGTGCAGCCCGCCTCCTGGGCCCGCTTGCGCACCAGGTCCAGGCGGGTGTCGTCCTTCTCCCGCTCGTACGGCGAGGCGTTGATCGACAGCAGCAGCCCGGCCCCCGCCGAGCAGCTGGCCGGCACCCGGCCGCCGTCCTGCCACAGGTCCTCGCAGATGGCGAGCGCGACGTCGATGCCGTGGACGCGCACCATGGGCAGGGTGTCGCCGGGCACGAAGTAGCGGAACTCGTCGAAGACGCCGTAGTTCGGCAGATGGTGCTTGGCGAAGGTCAGGGCGACCGCGCCCCGGTGCAGCACGGCGCCCGCGTTCTGCGGCGAACCGGCCGGCTGGCCGTACCGCCGGGCGCGCTCGCTGCGGTCGAGATAGCCGACGACCACCGGCACCTCGCCCAGCCCCTCGGCGTTCAGCCGCTCGGCGAGCGAGCGCAGCGCGGCGCGCGACGCCTCGACGAAGGACGAGCGCAGCGCCAGGTCCTCGACGGGGTAGCCGGTCAGCACCATCTCGGGGAACGCCACCAGATGGGCGCCCTGTTCGGCGGAGTGCCGGGTCCAGTGGAGTATCGACTCGGTGTTGCCGTCGAGGTCGCCGACGGTCGAGTCGATCTGGTTCAGAGCGAGGCGAAGTTGAGGCACCCGCCCAGTGTAATCGTCTGTCTGACGCGATAGCCGGGGGTGTCTCCCTTCTCACGCCGGGCGGACCGCGCCGGGGCGGACCGCGCCCGGCCCCTTCGCCGCCGGGGCCGGGCCCTGCCCGTCCACGGCGGCTACTTTTGGTAACCGAGGATGGTCATCATCCCGGACTCCGAGTGGTAGACGTTGTGGCAGTGGACCATCCACAGTCCCGGGTTGTCGGCGTCGAGGTCCACGTTCACCTTGTGGTGCGGCAGCAGGACCGTGGTGTCCTTACGGGGGCCGCCGTCCGGCAGCGCGAAGGTGTGGCCGTGCAGATGGACCGGGTGCCACATGTCGGTGCCGTTGATGAACGAGATCCGCACCCGCTCACCCTCCCGCACCGGATAGCGCTGCGACGGGTCGTACGGCCGGCCGTTGATCGCCCAGTCCCACCGCCGCATCGAGCCGGTGAGCCGCATCCGGATGATCCGGTCGGGCTCCTTGGGCGTCAGCCGGACGTCCTCCGCGGCCTTCAGCCGGTCCGCGGTGAGCAGCTCGCCGTCCAGCTCCTTGGGGCGCGGGAACGTCACCGGGCTCTTGCCGCGGGTGCGCAGCACCGCCATCGCGGACCGCCCCTTGCCCTCGGCGATGACGGCGAGCGGGAAGACCCCGTCCTTGACGGTGACCAGCACGTCGTAGCGCTCGCCCATGCCCAGCAGCAGCGCGTCCGTCTTGGCCGGTACGACGGGGTAGCCGTCGGTGTGGGTGACGGTCATCCGGTGGCCGCCGAGGGCGACGCGGAAGGCGGTGTCGCCGCCCGCGTTGATGATGCGGATGCGGACCCGGTCGCCGCGCTTGGCGCGGAAGACCTGCGGGGACTCGGGGCTGCGCCCGTTGACCAGGTAGTAGGGGTAGGTGACGTCGCCCGCGTGGCCGCCCAGCAGCCGGCTCTCCATGGGCGCGGCCTTCTTCCGCGCCGTGGACCGGGTCCGGCCGCGCTTGGCGCCGCCCGCGGTGGTGCTCGTGGCCGCCGCCTTGGGCTTGCCGGCGGCCGTGGCTTCGGCCGTGGCCTTGGCCGTGGCGGTGGTTTTCGCCGTGACCTTGGCCGTGGCCGTGGTCTTTGCCGTGGCCGTGGCGCCGCGCTTGCCGTCGTCCTCCGTCGAACCGTCGTCCAGGGGGCTGTCGTCCATCGCATGGCCGCCCTTGCCGCCCTTGCCCGCGTTGAGCCGTTCGAACTCCTCGTCCGGGGTGCGGCCACCCACCCCGTCGAGCCAGTCGTCCAGGACGACGACCCACTCCTTGTCGTACTTCAGCGGCTCCTTCGGGTCCTCCACGATCAGCGGCGCGTACAGCCCCCGGTCCAGCTGGACGCCCGAGTGCGGATGGATCCAGTACGTGCCCGGGTAGAACGCGGTGAAGCGGTAGTCGAAGGTGGCGCCGGTCCTGATCGGGCGCTGGGTCACCCCGGGGACGCCGTCCATGTCGTTGCGCAGCCGGATGCCGTGCCAGTGCAGCGTGGTGGGCTGCGGCAGGTTGTTGGCGAGGGTGAGCGCGATCGTGTCGCCCGCGGTCACCCGGATCTCCTGGCCCGGCACCTGGTCCTCGTACGCCCAGGACGCCACCTTGCGGGCACCGATGTCCAGGGTGGTCGCGGTGGCGGTGAGCCGGAAGGTGCGCACCGGGCCGGGGCCCCGCCGCCGCTCGGCCGCGTCGACCTCCGGGCCGTGGGGGGAGACGTACCGCGCCGGGATGTCGTCCGCGGGCGCGCCGGGCCTGGCGGGGGCGCCCATCGCGTTGCCGTCCATGCCGTCGGGGCTTGTGGCGCGGGGACGGGGGCCGGGGGAGCCACAGGCCGCGAGCAGACCACTGCCCGCGGCGGCGATGCCCGTGCCGAGCACGGCACGGCGAGTCTTTTCGTGCATGAGTCAGTACCCCAATGCTGATGTGTGCCGGATGCGGTAGGGGTCGGCGCGTCCGCCGCCCCGCCGGGAAGGCGGGCGGCCGACGCGCCGCTCTATGCGCCGCATCAGCGATCGGCCGAGGGGTGAGGGGCTTCGGTGCATCGCCGCCTCCATCTGACCGTTCAGATCATCATCTGACCGTTTGATCATCGTGTTCCTCGGCAGCTTACCCCCAAGGGGTATGGAGCTCCGGCAGGCGCCACGGAGGGCGCGGAACGGTCGGGTCCGCGACCGGCCGGGTGAAAGTACGATGCACCCATCGTGGTGAGGTGAGAGGCACCCATCGTGGTGCGGTGAGAGGCACCCATCGTGGTGCGGTGAGGGGAGACCGGAGGGACCGGACGAAACCTCCGTGAAATCCGACCGCGTGATACTGGGGCTGCGGAAGGTGCCCCACGCCCGCGCAAAGAGCCGTTTGACCTGCAAGGATAGGGGACCATGGATAAGCAGCAGGAGTTCGTGCTCCGCACGCTCGAAGAGCGCGACATCCGGTTCGTGCGGCTCTGGTTCACCGATGTGCTCGGCTTCCTGAAGTCCGTGGCCGTCGCGCCGGCCGAACTCGAGGGCGCCTTCGACGAGGGCATCGGGTTCGACGGCTCCGCGATCGAGGGCTTCGCCCGGGTCTACGAATCCGACATGATCGCCAAGCCGGACCCGGGGACGTTCCAGATCCTGCCCTGGCGCGCCGAGGCCCCCGGGACCGCACGGATGTTCTGCGACATCCTGATGCCGGACGGCTCACCGTCCTTCGCCGACCCCCGCTTCGTCCTCAAGCGCATCCTCGCCAAGACCTCCGACCTCGGCTTCACCTTCTACACCCACCCCGAGATCGAGTTCTTCCTGCTCAAGCAGAAGCCGGTGGACGGCAGCCGCCCGGTGCCCGCCGACTCCTCCGGCTACTTCGACCACACCCCGCAGAACATCGGCATGGACTTCCGCCGCCAGGCGATCACCATGCTCGAATCGATGGGCATCTCGGTCGAGTTCTCCCACCACGAGGGCGCCCCCGGTCAGCAGGAGATCGATCTGCGCTACGCCGACGCGCTCTCCACCGCCGACAACATCATGACCTTCCGCCTGGTCATGAAGCAGGTCGCGCTGGAGCAGGGGGTGCAGGCCACCTTCATGCCCAAGCCGTTCTCCGAGTTCCCCGGCTCGGGCATGCACACCCACCTCTCCCTCTTCGAGGGCGACCGCAACGCCTTCTACGAGTCCGGTGCCGAGTTCCAGCTCTCCAAAGTGGGCCGCTCCTTCATCGCGGGGCTGCTCCGTCACGCCGGGGAGATCTCCGCCGTCACCAACCAGTGGGTCAACTCCTACAAGCGCATCTGGGGCGGCTCCAAGCGCACCGCCGGCGCGGGCGGCGAGGCCCCCTCCTACATCTGCTGGGGCCACAACAACCGCTCCGCCCTCGTCCGCGTCCCCCTCTACAAGCCCGGCAAGACCGGCTCCACCCGCGTCGAGGTCCGCTCCCTCGACTCCGGCGCCAACCCCTACCTGGCCTACGCGGCGCTCCTGGCCGCCGGCCTCAAGGGCATCGAGGGCGGCTACGAACTCCCGGCCGGCGCCGATGACGACGTCTGGGCCCTCTCCGACGCCGAACGCCGCTCCCTCGGCATCGAGCCCCTCCCGCAGAACCTGGGTGAGGCGATCGACCTGATGGAGCGCAGCGAACTGGTCGCCGAGACGCTCGGGGAGCATGTCTTCGACTTCTTTCTGCGCAACAAGAAGCAGGAGTGGGAGGAGTACCGCTCCGAGGTGACCCCGTTCGAGCTGCGCAAGAACCTCCCCGTGCTCTGAGTCTCCCGGGCGCTCCATACGGTCGCTTCTGGCTGTGAGAAGCATGAGCTCTTGGACTTATGGCGGGGCTGCCGAAGTCCTTGAGCTCATGGACCTCGTGGACGACCCGCCGGGACATCTGCGCGGCGAGCCGCGGGGCCGTTTCACCGTCGCCTGACCCCGCCCGGACCTGCCGCTTCGCCCGCGGGGTCGCTTAGGCTCGTCTGCGGCGCCTTTGATCACGGGTGTGCGCGTGGTCGAGCGGCGCGGAGTCGACCAGGGACGGGAGGCGGCGGGATGGCCGTACCGCAGGGACGCAGGAGCAGCAACATCACCCGGCTGCTGCGGCACGGTTTCACCGACGCCTCGGCCGCGCAGCGGCTGCTGGACGCGCCCGAGCTGGCCGCGGTGCGGAGCGACCCGGTGCTGCTGGAGGCGCTCGGCGCGACCGCCGACCCCGACCTGGCGCTGCTCGGGCTCGTACGGCTCGTCGAGGCGCTGCCCGAGGAGGACACGGAGGAGAAGGAGGACGGCGGGCAGCGGGCCGGTTCGCGGCAGGCGCTGCTGGACACCCTCGTCACCGCCAAACCGCTGCGCGACCGGCTGCTCGGGGTGCTCGGCGCCTCCGAGGCGCTGGGCGACCACCTCGCCCGCCATCCGGGCGACTGGCACGCCCTGGTGACCTACGAGTCGGCCGATCTGCATCCCGCCACCCCCGAGTTCGAGCGGGCCCTGGCCGAGGGGGTCTGGGGCGCGCCCGGGGCGGGGATGCCCCGGCCCGACGCGCTGCGCGTCGCCTACCGCCGGGCGCTGCTGACCATCGCCGCCCGCGATGTGTGCGGCACCACCGACATCACCCAGACGGCCGCCGAGCTGGCCGACCTGGCGACCGCCACGCTGCGGGCCGCGCTGGAGATCGCGGCCGAGGAGCAGCCGCAGGACGCCGCGGCCTGCCGACTGGCCGTGATCGGCATGGGCAAATGCGGCGGCCGGGAGCTCAACTACGTCTCCGACGTGGACGTGATCTTCGTGGCGGAGGCCGTCGAGGGCGTCGAGGAGGACGAGGCGGTACGGGCCGCCACCCGGCTCGCCTCCCGGCTGATGCGGGTGTGCTCCGACGTCACCGTCGAGGGCACCATCTGGCCCGTCGACGCCAACCTCCGCCCCGAGGGGCGCAACGGCCCGCTGGTGCGGACCCTCTCCAGCCATCTGGCGTACTACCAGCGCTGGGCCAAGACCTGGGAGTTCCAGGCGCTGCTGAAGGCCCGTCCGGTCGCGGGCGACGGAGCCCTCGGCCAGGCGTACGTGGACGCCCTCGCGCCGATGGTCTGGCAGGCCGTCGAGCGCGAGAACTTCATCCCCGACGTCCAGCAGATGCGCCGCCGCGTGGTCGAGAACATCCCCGTGGCCGAGGTCGACCGCGAGCTCAAGCTGGGCCCCGGCGGGCTGCGCGACGTCGAGTTCGCCGTCCAGCTGCTGCAGTTGGTGCACGGGCGGTCCGACGAGTCGCTGCGCAGCGGCACGACGCTGGACGCGCTCGAGGCCCTGGCCGCGGGCGGCTACGTGGGACGCACCGACGCCGCCGCGCTGGACGCCGCCTACCGCTTCCTGCGCACCATGGAGCACCGCCTCCAGCTCTACCGGCTGCGCCGCACCCATCTGATGCCCGAGGGCGAGGCCGACCAGCGCCGCCTCGGCCGGTCGCTGGGGTTCCGCACCGAGCCGGTGACCGAGCTGGGCGCCGCCTGGCGGCGGCACGCCCGCGAAGTGCGGCGGCTGCACGAGAAGCTCTTCTACCGGCCGCTGCTGGACGCCGTCGCCCAGCTCCAGCCCGGTGAGATCCGGCTCAGCTCCGAGGCGGCCGGTCAGCGGCTCACCGCCCTGGGGTACGCGGACCCGGCCGGTGCGCTGCGCCATCTGGAGGCCCTGGCCTCCGGGGTGACCCGTAAGGCGGCGATCCAGCGGACGTTGCTGCCCGTGCTGCTGGGCTGGTTCGCCGACTCCGCCGACCCGGACGCCGGGCTGCTGGGCTTCCGCAAGGTCTCGGACGCGCTGGGCAAGACGCCCTGGTACCTGCGGCTGCTGCGCGACGAGGGCGCCGCGGCCGAGAACCTGGCCCGGGTGCTCTCCGCCGGGCGGCTCGCCCCCGACCTGCTGCTGCGCGCCCCCGAGGCGGTCGCCCTGCTCGGCGACCCGGAGGGGCTGCGCCCGCGGGGCCGGGCCCACCTGGAGCAGGAGGTGCTGGCCGCGGTCGGCCGCGCCGACGGCGCCGAGCAGGCGGTCGCGGTGGCGCGCGGGGTGCGGCGGCGCGAGATGTTCCGTACGGCGGCCGCGGACATCATCGAAAGCGCCCGGCTGGCCAACGGCGAGGTGCGCCCGACCGTGAGCTGGCCGCCGTCGGGCGATCAGACGCCGGGCCGGGCCACGGGCGCGGCCGCCCCCGCGCCGGTCAAGGCGCCCGAGGTGCCCAGCGCCCTGCGGGACTCCGAACCCCATGTGCCGGCCCGGCCCGCGGCCCCCGCCGCCGAACCGCCCGTGGACGCCGCGGCGCTGATCGACATGGTCGGCGACGCGCTCTCCGACCTGAACGCCGCGACCCTCGCCGGGGCCCTGCGCGCCGCCGTCCGCGACACCTGGGGCGATGAGCTGCCCACCCGCTTCGCCGTCATCGGCCTCGGCCGCTTCGGCGGCCATGAGCTCAGCTACGGCTCGGACGCCGATGTGCTCTTCGTCCACGAGCCGCGCGAGGGGGCCGACGACCAGGAGGCCGCCCGCGCCGCCTTCGCCGTGGCCAACGAGATGCGACGGCTGCTCCAGCTCCCCACCGTCGACCCGCCCCTGCTCATCGACGCCGATCTGCGCCCCGAGGGCAAGTCCGGGCCGCTGGTGCGCACCCTCGCCTCGTACGCCGCCTACTACCGCCGCTGGTCGCTGGTCTGGGAGAGCCAGGCGCTGCTGCGCGCCGAGCCGGTGGCGGGCGACCCAGGGCTCGGCGAGCGGTTCATCGAGCTGATCGATCCGCTGCGGTACCCGGCCGAGGGGCTGGGCGAGGACGCGATCCGCGAGATCCGGCGGCTCAAGGCCCGGATGGAGTCCGAGCGGCTGCCGCGCGGGGCCGACCCCACCACCCACGCCAAGCTGGGCCGCGGGGGCCTCAGCGACGTCGAGTGGACCGTCCAGCTGATCCAGATGCGCCACGGCTGGGCCGAGCCCGGTCTGCGCACCACCCGCACCCGCGAGGCCCTGGCCGCCGCCCACGCCGCCGGGCTGATCTCCACCGAGGACGCCCAGACCCTCGACGAGGCGTGGGTCCTCGCCAGCCGCGTCCGCAACGCCGTCATGCTCGTCCGCGGCCGCCCCGGCGACACCTTCCCGACGGACGTCCGCGAAATGGCCGCGGTGGGCCGCTACCTGGGCTACGGGCCCGGCCACGTCGGCGAGATGCTGGAGGACTACCGCCGCACCACCCGCCGGGCGCGGGCGGTGGTGGAGCGGCTCTTCTACGACTACGAGAGCTGAACACCCGCGGCGCGTGGCCCGGGTCAGCCGTCCGCGGGCAGGGTGACGCGCAGCGGGCCGCAGCCGATCCGGTCGGCCTCCGCGGCCACATAGCGGGGGAGGAGCGTACGGATGTCGCCGGGGTGGTCGCCGTCCTCGGCCCGGACCAGGAAGGTGACCTGGCCGGTCTGGCACTCGGCCTGGAACAGCCCCATGTCGTCGCGGACGAAGCCGTATCCGTCCTGCTCGCCGGCGCTCACCCGGCCCTTGGCGCCATCGCGGGACAGCCGGTCGTAGAGCACCGCCAGCCGGGGGTCCTCGATGGTCATCAGCCGCAGCCCGGGGTGGCCGAAGAGCACACCGCGGTCGCAGGTGCGCACCGGGCCGTCGCCCCGGGTCACCACGGCGCCGCCCCGGCCCTCGTGCGCGAACGCGGCCGGGAGCCGCAGCCCCTTGATGCCGCACATCGAGTCCTCCTTCTCGTCCCGGAACAGCGGCGGCCCGGCCATCCGGCGGCCCGGGTCGGCGATCGTCCCCGTGCACCCCTGGTCGGCCATGTAGTGGTTGACCAGCTTGACCACGGCGCGGGCGAGCGCGTCGCGGGCCTCGGTGTCCACCTCGTCGTCGTAGACGGTCCAGCCGGTGTCCAGGTCGATCACGGTGGGGCCGACGTCGATGTCCGACTCGCTCGGCCTGCCGATGCAGCCGTCGGGCACCGCGAGCCAGGCCCGGGTGTCCGAGGCCATGCCCAGCAGCCCGTCGCCCAGCGGGGTCAGCCGCGCGGACAGGAACTCATCGGCCCACCGGTCGCCCGCGCCGCCGAATCGGGCGTCCAACTGGTGCGCCTGGACGGTGATCCGCCGTCCGCGCGGCGACGTCAGACGGCATGCGCCGGACGGGCCCTCGGCGCCGATGCGATCGGTGGTGATGGGCACCTCGGACGTCCTGATGTCCCTCTTGCCGCCGAACAGCTCCGCCACATCGTCCTGGCCGAGCGCCCCCCAGCAGGCCCGGTCGTCCGCGAACGGGCCCGCCTCGGCCCGCCAGGCCACCCCCGCGCCGCCGAGCAGCGCTCCCACGAGGGCTCCGGTCACGGCCATGATCACGGCCAGCCGCGGCCGGCTGCGGGCCACGCGCCGCCAGTGCCACCAGGGCCGCCGCCGCTCGTGCAGCGGCACGCGCTCGTCGCGCTCGTCGCGCTGGTCGCGCTCGTTGTCGTTGGAGTCGTTCATCGGCCGGTACCCCCAGGTGCGACGGGTGCGCAACCGACGCGTCGCGCCACGGCGTCGGCGAAGGCGGCGAAGTACGGAGTCGTCTCGTGCGGGGAGGGGGCGAGCATCAGCACGGTGAGCGGGCGCCCCGCGCAGTCGGCCCGTACGACTTTGTAGTCGTCGGCGAAGACCCCCGTACCGCGCCAGCCGCGCGCCGGGGCCTTGCTGCCCGTGGCCCCGTCGAACAGCGCGGAGAGCCGCGGCTGGGACACCATCAGGGC
Source organism: Streptomyces sabulosicollis (assembly GCF_016103465.1). Taxonomy (GTDB): domain Bacteria; phylum Actinomycetota; class Actinomycetes; order Streptomycetales; family Streptomycetaceae; genus Streptomyces; species Streptomyces sabulosicollis. The sequence goes on along the minus strand of NZ_JAEEAP010000048.1, from coordinate 2,262 downwards.
GTCGAAGTACCGGCCCTCACCGGATTGCGTCCGCACCGAACAGGACTGGAGGTCCCGGGTGACCGCGCCGACCTGGTACTCCAGGTCCCGGGCCGCGTCCTTGCCGAACTCCAGGCCCCTGATCCGGCAGGCCCGGGTGAAGAAGTCCTCCTCGTCCTCGGGCAGTGTGGCCATCGGCGAGACGACCTCGAGCGGCTTCGCCGGGGCGCAACCCGCCTTCTCCATCGCGCGGTTGGCCACCGCGACGAGCAACCGGGCCACGGACTGGGAGCCGCCGAGCCCCGCATCGGCCGAGATGGTGGTGTCGCCGTAATCCGACCGCGCCGTCGAGTCGAGCGTCACCGCGGTCGGCCGCCCGTCGCGGGTGTCGCACCCCTTGGGCAGCACCAGCAGTGCGTGACGGCCGTCGGTGGCGCCCGGCAGCCCGTCGGGCAGCGGCATCGCCCGGTCGCCGAGGTAGCCGCCGATCCACTCCATGCGCGGCGCGGCGCCCTCGGGCGCGGGGCCGTAGGTGACCGTGATCTCGGTCTCCTCCTCCACCTTGTCGTAGTCGCTGTCCGTGCGTTCGGAGCGGAGCGCCACGGTGCACCGCCCGCGCTGCCGCCGTGGTGTGGGCGCGGTCTCCTTCGACGTGCGGCGGGCGTTGTCCCCGTCCAGCGCGTCGCCGCTGAGGAAGTCCGGCCCGCTGTCCTCTTTCCAGGCGTCCCAGCAGTAGGTGTCTTTCCCCTCGAAGGGCCAGGTGTCCGTGGCCCAGGTGCCGACCCCGGCCACCACCAGCGCCGCGACGGCGCCACCCACCAGAACCGCCCGGCGGCGCACGCCGCCCATCAGCTGTTTCATCTGTGCCCTTCCCCCGTGTGGCCGCCGATCCTACTCAGCGGCTCCGCGCACGACGTGAAGGAGTCATGGCAATGCCGTACGGGTCAGCGGCCGTTCGCCGCATGCGGCTCGTCGAGCCGCACGCTGATGGTGACGCCCCCCTTGTCGTCCACCCGGGCGACCGCGTGCCCGGTCCGGCCGGCACCGTCCAGGTCCAGCGATATCGGCCAGCCGTCACCCGTGAAGTTACGCCACCAGAGCTTGCGTTCGGGCATGGCGACGGCGATCGTGACGACATCGGCGGCGCGCCGATAGGCGACCGGCGTACTGAAGCTGCGCCCCGAGCGCCGCCCCGTATAGGTCACCACCGTGAGCCGCCCGCTCACCCTCCGCCCCCACCGCGGAGAGGTGCGCAGCCCGACCATCCAGGCGTTGAACCGGTCGGTGACTCGCTTCGGAAGCGGCCCTTTGTACCGCACACCATCCTCCAGGCGCCGAGGGACAGAGAATTATGGCGTCACGGTAGCTCCATGGATGGCACCCACTGGTCCTTGCGGCCCCGAAGTGAGAGAGACGAGCCCCGAGCTCTCTCGTGTACGTCGGCGACTGAGCGACTCATGAACTGGCCCCGCTGACCTGGAACCACCCCGCCTTCCCGGGACCCGGTCCGTGGTGGCAAACACCCCATTCGGTGGCCGAGCTGCCGATGATGAGCAGCCCTCGGCCGCTCTCGGCGCCGGCCGTGTCCCGAGCGAGGCTGCGCTGGGCGGGGAGGCCGGGGGCGTCGTCGCGCACGAGAACGCGCAGCGTGCCGTACGGTCTCCACTCGGCGTAGAGGGTGACGGGTGCCGAGGTGCCGCTGGTCCGGCAGGCGAGCGGCCCTCTCCCCGGCGACGCCGGCGGCGGCGTTCATCCTCTTCGAGGCCGAGGTGCCCGAGCTGAACACGGTCTACGTGGAGCACCCCGTGTCCTCGGCGTTCCTCGGAGACCAGGCGCATCTCGCTCAGTACGGCACCGCTTTCGAACGTCTCACGACGGCAGCACTGCCACCGATTGACCCGGGTCCCGAACGCGAGTCCTATATGCGGAGTGACTCACTTAGGCTCGTGCAGCATCTGCTGTACACGCTCTGAGAAGAACCTCATGTCCGTGCTCGAATGGCGAAAGTCCAGTTTCAGCAGCGGAGTCGGAGGCCAGGACTGCGTCGAAGTCGCCACGACTCCGAACGGCCTCATACACCTACGCGAGAGCGATGACCCGGCGGTGGTCATCGCCACCCACCCGACCCGGTGGGGCGCGTTCGTGCGGGGGGTAAAGCGGGGGGACTTCGACCAGCTGCCGGAAAGCATCTGACCGTCGTGGCCGCGTTCCTCCGCTGGGGCCGGTGGTGCGGTGCGGGTTTCGTCTCGCGCCTTCGGCGCCTTTGAGCATGGGGGGCGGGGG
>NZ_JAEEAP010000489.1 GCF_016103465.1 Streptomyces sabulosicollis | reverse complement strand
GTGGTCGTGGGTGGTGATGGTCGTGCGGTGTTGGTCTTCCCTGGTCAGGGGTCGCAGTGGGTGGGGATGGCGGCGGGGTTGGTGGAGTCGTCGCCGGTGTTCGCGGAGCGGTTGGGTGAGTGTGCGGCGGCGTTGGCGCCGTTTGTGGAGTGGTCGTTGGTGGAGGTGCTCGGCGATCCCGTGGCGTTGGGGCGGGTGGATGTGGTGCAGCCGGTGTTGTGGGCGGTGATGGTGTCGTTGGCGGAGTTGTGGCGTTCGTATGGGGTGGAGCCTTCGGCGGTCATCGGTCATTCGCAGGGTGAGATCGCGGCGGCGTGTGTGTCCGGTGCGTTGTCGTTGGAGGACGCGGCGCGGGTGGTGGCGTTGCGGAGCAAGGCGCTGCGGGCGCTGTCGGGGCTGGGTGGGATGGTGTCGGTCGCGTTGCCGGTGGAGGCGGTACGGGAGCGGCTCGGGGCGTGGGGCGAGCGGCTGTCGGTGGCGGCGGTGAACGGCCCCTCGGCTGTGGTGGTCTCCGGTGACGCGGACGCGTTGGAGGAGCTGCTGGCGGGGTGCGAGGCGGAGGGGGTCCGGGCGCGGCGTGTGCCGGTGGACTACGCCTCGCACTGCGCCCACGTCGAGGCCATCGAGGACGAGCTCCAGCGGATCCTCGCGGGAATCGCCCCGCGCTCGTCGTCGGTGCCGTTCTATTCGACGGTGACCGGCGGGGTATTGGACACGGCAGGGCTGGACGCCGGGTACTGGTACCGGAATCTGCGTCAGACGGTGCGTTTCGACGAGACGGTCCGTGTTCTGCTGGCCGACGGTTTCCAGGTGTTCATCGAGGCCAGTGCCCACCCCGTCCTGACGATGGGCGTGGAGCAGACGGCCGAGGACCACGGCACTCACGTCACCGCCGTGGGGTCGCTGCGCCGTGACGAGGGCGGTCTGGACCGCTTCATGACCTCCCTGGCCGAGGCGTATGTAGGGGGCGTGTCCGTCGATTGGGCGGGGGTGTTCGCCGGGACGGGCGCGCAGCGGGTCGAACTGCCGACGTATGCCTTCCAGCGCACGCGCTTCTGGCTGGAGTCGGAGGCCGTCGAGACCGCAGGCGATGTGGCGTCGGTGGGGCTGGGCTCGGCCGGGCATCCGCTACTGGGGGCGGCTGTGCCGCTGCCCGACTCGGACGGTTTCCTGCTCACCGGTCGGCTTTCGCTGCGTACCCATCCCTGGCTTGCCGACCATGCGGTGCTGGGTCGGGTCATCCTGCCGGGGACGGCGTTTGTGGAGTTGGCGTCGCGGGCGGGTGACGCGGTCGGTTGTGACCGGTTGGAGGAGCTGACGCTGGAGGCGCCGCTGGTGCTGCCCGATGAAGGGGCGGTCCAGGTGCAGCTGGTGGTGAGCGGTCCCCAGCCGGACGGGCAGCGCGCGTTCAGTGTGTATGGCCGCCGTGACGAGGGGCCGGACGCGTCGTGGACGTGCCATGCGAAGGGCATGCTGACCCTGGCGTCCGCCGCCGACAGGAGGACCGGTTCGGCGGACTTGAGTGTTTGGCCGCCTGCGGGCGCGGAGGCGGTGGAGACCGCGGGCTTCTATGAGCAGGTGGCGGCTACCGGGCTGGCGTACGGGCCGGTGTTCCAGGGGTTGCGGGCCGTGTGGCGCAGGGGCGAGGAGATCTTCGCGGAGGTGGCGCTGCCGGAGGAGTCACGGGCGCAGGCGGCCCGGTTCGGGCTGCACCCCGCGCTGCTCGACACGGCCCTGCACGCCTGGCTGGTGTGCGCCGCGGCGGAGGAAGGCGGGAAGGCGGAGGGGATCCGGCTGCCGTTCGTGTGGAGCGGTGTGTCGCTGTATGCCACGGGTGCCGCCTCCTTGCGGGTACGGCTGGCCCGTACGGGCGCTGAAGGGATGTCCGTGCTGGTGGCCGACGCCGCCGGTACGCCGGTGGCGACGGCGGATGCGCTGGTTACCCGGCCGGTCTCGGAGGCGCAGCTCGCCGCGTCCGCCGGCGATGGTGAGTCGCTGTACCGGGTGGAGTGGATCGCGGCGCCCGCCACCGGCCCGGCGTCCGCGACGGAGCGGTGTGCCGTGGCCGGACCGGATGTCTTCGGTCTGGCCAGGGCGTTGAAGTCGGCCGATGGGTCGGTGGAGGAACACGCTGATCTGGCGGCTCTCGCGGCGCATGTGCGGTCGGGTGGTGCTGTGCCGGATCTGGTGTTCGTGTCGGTTTCCTCCGTTCCCGGGGAGGAGGTTGTTCCGGCGACGCGGGCGGTGGCCCACCGGACGCTGGAGCTGGTGCGGGCGTGGCTGGCGGAGGACGGGTTCGCCGAGGCGCGGCTGGTGTTCGTCACCCGGGGTGCGCTGGCGGCCGAGGATGGTGAGGATCCGCGTGATCTGGCGGCGGCTGTGGTGTGGGGGCTGGTGCGGTCGGCGCAGTCCGAGCATCCGGATCGTTTCGTGCTGCTGGACGTGGATGGCGCCGAGTCGTCGTTGGCTGTGGTGCATCAGGCGGTCTCGTCCGGGGAGCCGCAGCTGGTGGTGCGTGGTGCCCAGGTGCTGGTGCCGCGTCTGGCTCCTGGTTCCGCGCGGGGTGTGCTGACGCCGCCGGATGGCGTGCGGGCGTGGCGGCTGGAGGCGTCCGGGGCGGGCACGCTGGAGGGGCTGAGGCTGGCCGAGGCTCCGGACGTCACCGGGGAGCTCGGCGAGCACGAGGTACGGGTCGCCGTGCGCGCCACAGGCATGAACTTCCGCGACGTCCTCATCTGCCTGAACATGTACCCGGACCAGGCCATGATGGGGAGTGAGGGCGCCGGTGTGGTTGTGGCCACCGGCCCCGGTGTGACATCCCTTGCTGTCGGCGACCGGGTCATGGGGCCGTGGACCGGTGGATTCGGGCCGCTGGCCGTGGCGGACCACCGCAGCCTGGTGCGGATCCCGGACGGCTGGTCCTTCACCGAGGCCGCACCCATCCCCGTCGTCTTCGCAACCGCTTTGTATGGTCTGCGGGATTTGGCGGGTCTGCGGCGTGGTGAGTCGCTGCTGGTTCATTCCGCCGCCGGTGGTGTGGGGATGGCGGCGGTGCAGTTGGCGCGGGCCTGGGGGGTGGAGGTGTTCGCGACCGCGAGCGAGGCCAAGTGGGATGTTCTGCGCGGGATGGGGCTGGATGACGCGCATATCGCGTCGTCGCGGACGCTGGAGTTCGAGGAGCGGTTCAGGGCCGCTTCGGGCGGTCGTGGTGTGGATGTGGTCCTGGATTCCCTGGCCGGTGAGTTCGTGGACGCGTCGCTGCGGCTGTTGGGTGAGGGCGGGCGGTTCATCGAGATGGGCAAGACGGATGTGCGGTCCGCCGATGAGGTGGCCGCAACGCATCCGGGCGTGATGTACCGGGCGTTCGACACCGCGGAGGCGGGCTCCGAGCGTATTGGGGAGATGCTCGCGGAGATTGTGGCTCTGTTCGAGCGGGGTGAGTTGGAGCGGTTGCCTGCGCGGGTGTGGGATGTGCGCAGGGCTCCTGAGGCGTTCCGGTTCATGAGTCAGGCGCGTCATGTGGGCAAGCTGGTGTTGAGTGTTCCGGCCGCGCTGGATCCGGAGGGGACGGTGCTGATCACCGGTGCCGGGGGTGTGCTGGGTGGGTTGGTGGCCCGGCATCTGGTGGCGGAGCATGGCATCCGTCGGTTGTTGCTGGTCAGTCGTCGTGGGGGTGCGGCTGAGAGTTTGGCGGCGCTTGGGGCGGAGCTGTCGGCTCTGGGTGTGTCGGTGACGGTCGCCGCGTGTGATGTCGCCGACCGGGATGCGTTGGCGGGTTTGTTGGAGGGGCTGCCGGATGGGCATGGTCTGACTGGTGTGGTGCATGCCGCGGGTCTGCTGGATGACGGCACGGTGACGTCGCTGACGGCGGAGCGGCTGGATGCGGTGTTGCGTGCCAAGGTTGATGGGGCGTGGCATCTGCATGAGCTGACGCGTCGTTTTGATGTGGCTATGTTCGCCCTGTTCTCGTCGGCGGCTGGTGTGCTGGGGGCTGCGGGGCAGGCCAATTACGCCGCGGCGAATACGTTCTTGGACGGGTTGGCGCAGCGGCGTCGGGCGATGGGTCTGCCCGGGGTGTCGCTGGCGTGGGGTCTGTGGGCTGAGCGGACCGGGATGACCGGGCATCTGGACCAGGCGGATCTGTCGCGGATGACGCGGGGTGGGTTGGTGCCGTTCTCTTCCGAGGAGGGGTTGCGGCTGTTTGATACGGCCGGTCGGCTGGCTGAGGGGGTGGTGGTGCCCGCGCGGCTCGACCTCGGCAACCTGGCAGCCGCCGCGGGTACGTCGGTCCCGCCGTTGCTGCACGGACTTGTGCGACGGCCTGTCCCGGCCCGGCGTGCTTCGGTCCAGGAGGGGGCTGGTGGGCAGGAGGGGTCGCTGGCGCGGCGGTTGGCTGGGCTGGGTCAGGGGGAGCGGCGGCGGACGCTGCTGCGTCTGGTCCAGGAACATGCCGCCACTGTCCTTGGTCATGGGGCGGCGTCGGCGGTGGACACCGATCGCGGGTTCCTGGAGCTGGGCTTTGACTCGCTTACCGCGGTTGAGTTGCGGAACCGGTTGAACGCGGCTACGGGGCTGCGGTTGCCCGCGACTCTCATTTTCGACTATCCGACCCCTGCGGCGCTGGCGGGACATCTGGGTGCGGAGATCGCTCCGGTGGCGGCGGAGGATCCGTCGGAGGTGGCTGCCGAACTGGACCGGCTGGAAGCCGCGTTGCTCGGCGCGGACACTTCGGCGGATGAGGCCACCCGAGCGATGGTGACCGGTCGGCTGAAGCGTCTGCTGTCCCAGTGGGACGGGGACCGTGGCGGCCCGGCACCGGACGGCCCGGCCACCGATTCCGGTGACGCTCACGACGTCGCCGAGCACCTGGAGACGGCGGAGGCCGACGAGCTCTTCGCCTTCATCGACGAGGAGTTCGGGACGTCGTGATCCGACCAGCGGCCGCCACCATGGCGCACCCACGAAGCCACACCATCTGCCCGCCGACCACCCCGCTCCCGAAGCGCGACCCCGAGAGGTTCTGATGTCGGAACAAGAAAAGCTGCTCGGCTACCTGCGGCGAGTGACGGCTGATCTGCTGCAGACGCGGCAGCGTCTGCAGGATGTGGAGTCGGCGGCCCGCGAGCCGATCGCGATCGTCGGGATGAGCTGCCGTTTCCCCGGCGGGGTGCGTTCCCCCGAGGAGTTCTGGCGGCTGTTGAGCGGGGGCGAGGACGCCATCACACCGTTCCCCGAGGACCGTGGCTGGGACCTCGGCGCGCTCTATGACGAGGATCCCGACCGGCCCGGCACCTCCTACGCTCGTGAAGGCGGATTCCTGCATGACGTCGGCGATTTCGACGCCGACTTCTTCGGGATCTCACCGCGTGAGGCGATGGCGATGGATCCGCAGCAGCGGCTGCTGCTGGAGACCTCGTGGGAGGCCATCGAACGGGCGGGCATCGATCCGGCCTCGCTCAGGGGCAGCCGGTCCGGAGTGTTCGTCGGGGCGGTGGCTCCTGACTACGGGCCGCGGGTGCACGAGGCCCCCGATGGTGTCGAGGGCCATTTGGTGACCGGCAGCGCCATCAGCGTGGTGTCCGGGCGTGTGGCCTACACGCTGGGCCTGGAGGGTCCGGCGGTCACGGTGGACACCGCGTGTTCCTCGTCGCTGGTCGCCCTGCACCTGGCCGTGCAGGCGCTGCGCCAGCAGGAGTGCTCCCTGGCCCTGGCCGGTGGCGTCACCGTGATGGCCACGCCGAGTACGTTCGTTGGTTTCAGCCGGCAGCGTGGGTTGGCGCCGGACGGGCGGTGCAAGCCGTTCGCTGCGGCGGCCGATGGTTTCGGGCCTGCTGAGGGTGTGGGCATGCTGTTCCTGGAGCGGCTGTCCGACGCACAGCGCAATGGGCACCCGGTGCTGGCCGTCGTCCGGGGTACGGCGACGAATCAGGATGGTGCGAGCAGTGCGCTGTCCGCTCCGAATGGCCCGTCGCAGCAGCGGGTGATCCGCCAGGCGCTGGCCAATGCCGGGCTCACGGCGGGGCAGGTCGAGGCGGTGGAGGCGCACGGGACGGGTACGTCGCTGGGTGATCCGATCGAGGCGCAGGCGCTGCTGGCCACCTATGGTCGTGAGCGGGCTAGTGGTGGTCCGCTGTTGCTGGGTTCGGTGAAGTCGAACATCGGTCATACGCAGGCGGCTGCGGGTGTGGCGGGTGTGATGAAGATGGTGCTGGCGATGCGCCATGGGGTGCTGCCCCGCACCTTGCACATCGATGAGCCGTCCCCGCATGTGGACTGGTCGGTGGGGACCGTGGAGCTCCTCACGGAGGCCACCGCGTGGCCGGAGGGTGAGGAGCCGCGCCGGGCGGGTGTGTCCTCGTTCGGTATCAGCGGTACCAACGCCCACGCCATCATCGAACAGGCGCCACCGTCCGTCACCGCGACCGAGGAGACGGAGACGCCCCGGGTGGCGCTGCCGTTGGTCCCCTGGCTGTTGTCGGGCAAGTCCGAGGGGGCGCTGCGGGCTCAGGCCAGGCGGCTGCTGGAGCATGTGGAGCGGCATCCGGAGGTTG
>NZ_JAEEAP010000488.1 GCF_016103465.1 Streptomyces sabulosicollis | reverse complement strand
GACTAGTCGTCGGCAGCGTCAGAGGTGTATAAGAGACAGGGCCGGTACCTCCCCTTCGACGAGCCGCGCGCGATCACCGTGGGCGCCGTGACGGAGGGTCTTGAGCACGTCTACGACGCGCCCGGCCAGGTCGAGTTCGAGCTGGCGGGCGAGACGTTCCGGCTCACCGCCTTCAACGGCAAGCGGCCCGGCAGCCTGATGGTGCTCCTCACCGACGCGACCTCGGGCGTGACCACGTACGCCGCGAACCGCTCCCTCCAGATCGACGCCCCCGACGAGACCGGCCGGGTCACCCTCGACTTCAACCGCGCCACGAACCTCCCCTGCGCCTACACCGACCTCGCGACCTGCCCCCTGCCGCCCACCGAGAACCGGCTGCCGGTCGCGATCGAGGCGGGCGAGAAGATCCCCCTGGAACGCGGCGGACGCCCCTGAGCGGGGCCGGGACCGACGGAGCCCCGCCGGTCCCGGCCGAGGCCGGGCCCGCCCGGTGAGCGGTCAGAACACGGCCGGAGGTCTGATACGCTGATCCAGCGACATCGACGCGGCGGAGAAAAATAAAGGCCCCGGTTCGAAGATCGCGAGGAGTGCGAATCCACAGCGGGAAATCCCGTTGGGAGCGCACCCCACATGTGCGAGACTCGTGCTCGTACACGCAAGGTCCTGTGGAGCAGTTTGGAGTGCTCGCCACCCTGTCAAGGTGGAGGCCGCGGGTTCAAATCCCGTCAGGACCGCTGCGGCTGGGTAGCTCAGTTGGTACGAGCGTCCGCCTGAAAAGCGGAAGGTCGCCGGTTCGACCCCGGCCCCAGCCACCGCAGCCCTCACCAGGGCAAAGCCCCCTCCCGGTCCGTCCGGCAGGGGGCTTCTTCGTCTCCTGTGACACCTACGGCTGACGCCAACGGCTCCGGATCACCGGATCTACGCCAACCGGTCCTCCAGGCGGCCGAGCGCCTTCCGCTGCTCATCGAGCGAGGCATGGGCGTAGACCTGCATGGTCACCCCGTGATCGCTGTGACCGGCGATCTGCTGGACGACGTGCACGGGGACACCAAGATCCAGCAGCAGCGTGATGCAGGTGTGGCGGAGATCATGGAAGCGCAGGTCCAAGCCGAGTCGCTTCCGCACCGGGTCCCAGCTCCGGCGCAGGTTGTCCGGCTCGTACGGGGTCCCGATCCGGGACGGGAAGACCAGCCCGTTTTCCTGCCAGGCCATGCCGGCCGCCGCCCGCTCCTGCGCCTGGCGCTCCTGGTGGGCACGGAGCGCGGAGACGGCGAGGGGCGGGAGAGGGATGGTGCGCTCGGATGACCGCGTCTTGGGGAGGACGAGCCGCAACTCTCCCCCGACGCGCTGGAGGTTGGTCAGCACGGTGAGGGTGCCCCGCTCCAGGTCCACCGCCGACCAGCGCAGGCCCAGCAGCTCACCGCGTCGCATTCCGAGGAGCAGCGCCAGGACGTAGAGGGCGTGCAGGCGATGATCCCGGAGTTCCTTGAGCACCAGCTTGGCCTGAGCCGGTGAGAGCCCCTTGCCGGTCCGGTAGGAGGGCGCTGGGGTCTTCACGAGCTTGGCGACGTTCCGCATGATCAGCTCCTCGCGGACGGCATGCTCCAGGGCGTTCCGCAGCACGGCGTGAATCGACTGGATCATGCGGGCCGACAGCTTGCGCTCACAGCAACGGCGGACAGCGCAGCATTGCGACTTCCCGCGTTCCTTGTCCCAGCCGTGCTTGCAGCACTGACACTCTTCGCGCACCCGGTTGAGCCAGACCCGGACCTCTTGGGCGCGCAGGTCGCGGAGCTTCTTGCCTCCCAGGCCGGGGACCAGGTGGACGCGGACGACGCTTTCGTAGCCCTGGTACGTCTTGGGCCGCCGGTTGGGCGCCACCTCCTCAGCCAGCCAGTAGGCCAGGTAGTCACCGACCGTCGAATCGGTGTCGGGCAGAGGCACCCCTTTCTGATCTTGGGACTGGAGATCGATCAGCTTGCGGTGCACCTCCTCCCACGTCATCCCGTACACGGACTTGCGTTTCCGGACGCCGGACGCCGTGGTCACGTAGGCCCGGCCCTCGTAGCGGCCATCCGTCCGCTTGATGATCGTTCCGGCCCCATTGGGGTTGCGCTTGCGCTGCGGTGGCATCAGGCGGCCTCGGCAATCTGGTGGTCGATGAAGTCGCGGAGTGCGGCGGCCGGGACGCGGCGGGCGCGGCCGATGGTGATGGAGGGCAGACGCCGGGACCGGATCAGGTCGTAGACCGTGGAACGGCCGATCTTGAGCCGGGCCATCACCTCCGGCACGGTGAGCAGTTCGTCAGCCATGTGTTGGTTCTCCTTCCGTTCCGGGGGCGGGGGTGATGGTGGCGGTGAGCCATTCCTCGGCGGGGGTGAGGCCGGTACCGGCGTAGACCCAGTGGGCGAGGACGAGCGTGGTCTCGTCCGGGCCGGAGTCGGCGGCCGCAGCCTGGGCACGTCGCCAGGCGGCGCGGGCGTCGCGGAGCGCGCCGAGGGTCGTTGAGTAGCGGCGGGATTTGGTGGAGAAGTGGCCCCGGAAGCCGAGCATGTGCGCCCAGGCCCGCAGCCGGAGGTGTTCGAGGTCCTTGCGGGCGCCGAGGGCCCAGGCGGTGCGGACGAGGCGGCGGGCGTGCTCGCTGATGTCGAGCTGGGCGACTTCGGCGATGAGTCGTATAGGCCGGTCCAGAGCCCCGGTCGCGGTCTCGGCACCCTTGGTGGCGTACTTGGCGATGTACGCGGCCACGGCCCGGTCAGTCAGCTCCTGGCCGCTGCTGAAGTCGGCGCCCCGGATGGGCCGTACGTCGAGTTCGTCACCGAAGACGAACGTGTGTGCCCGCCCGTCGATGACCGGCCCGGCAACCTGCGCCTTGGGCGTAGCCGCCTGGATGGCGTCGGCCAGCAGCTCGACCGTGGCCCAGGTCGGAGGCGGGGTGTCCCCACCGCCGGGACCGTCGATGCGGATGACGGCGTGGAAGTGGACGGCGCCGCGCTTCTGGTACTCGGCGACCTTGGCGAAGGACAGCCGCGCATGCTCGCGGAAGGCCCGTTGGGTGAGTCCGGCCCGCTTGGCGACCTCCCGCCGCAGGTAGATCGAGAACCGCCGCCACAGCAGGCCAGCGTGGGCGTTCCAGAGCACCGCGGATTCGTAGTCGTACCTGTCCGGAGCCAGCGGCGTACCAAGGGCGTCGTCCTCCTGGTCGTGGCGGACGCCGCACCGGCACCGACGGACCGTGCCAGCCGGGCCGGTAATCCGGTTGTGGACGGGCCCGAAGCTGGGCGCGGTGAAGGTGGCGAAGACGCGGGGATGAGTGGTGACCGTTTCCGGGGTGCCTTTGCCGCCGCGTAGTCCGGCGGTGATCAGGTGGAAGGTGTCGCGGCGGTAGGTCTCGGCGCAGGCCGGGCACCGGGTGGTGCGGCGGTTGTTGCAGCGGACCAGGAGATGTCCGGCGGGCAGGTCGGTGGAGTTCAGGTGGTGGAGGACGCGGCCGATCTCGCCGGTTTCCCGGTTGACGTGATGCTCGGTGCGGCGGCCGTCGAGGCGGATGGGGTTGGTGCAGCCGCCGAGGCCGGAGAGTTGGCGGAGCAGTGCGGGCATGGTGCCGAGTGCTGCCAGGGTGCCCAGTTCGGGCAGCGGTGGCGGGGTGGTGCGGGTGATGATGGGGTCTCCTCTTTCGGCTCTTGGGTCGGAAGGGGTTGGGCTGCCGGGGCGGCGAATGCTTGGCGGTATCGAGGCCGCCCCGGCAGTCGTGTTCGTGTGGGTTCAGCGGCGGCGCTGGCTGGCCAGGAGCGAGCGCATGACGACGGCGGCCACGGCGACGGATATGGCCGTGACGGCGACGGCGGCGAGCAGGGCCGTCAGGACGATGCCGACCGTGACCACGGCGCCCACCGTTCCGGCGTTGAGCCCGCTCAAGGCCCCGGCCGGGCGGGTTGGAGCGGGCGCGGGGGCGTGCTGGCAGGAGCAGGCCGGAGCGTGACTGTGCTGCACAGCCGGGACGGCGGTGGGCACGTGGACGATCGACGGCGTGGGGGCTTCGGGGTACTTCGGACGGAACACAGCGATCTCCTCTCAGCTACTCGTCTAGTCGTGTTGGCGGTTGACGGAGTCGACGCCGGAGCGCGTACCGGACTCCACGGACGGCGCGATGCCGGTATGGGCAAGCCAGAAGCCGAACAGGGCGATCACGAGGGCGACCCACAGGCGGACGCCCATGAACTTGATCGCGATCCAGGCGACGGCGCCGAGGACGAGGACCAGGGGCAGGCTGACGGTCACAGGCCATCTCTCCTTTCAGCGGATGGGGCAGCGGTGTGTACGGGCGGCGAGCTCGGCGGCGGCGCGGGTGTCGTAGTCGGCGGAGAAGTCGCAGCGGGGAGCGGTACACACGGCGGTGTGCTTCACCCGGCCCCGCTGATCGTTGGCGGTGCCGACCCGGACCGGGCCGATACGGGCGACGTTGCGGAAGCGGCGGAGCATCGTGGACTCCTTTCAGAGGCGGGAGGCGATGGCGTCGGCCAACGGCGCCGGGACGCCGAGGCGGGCGCGCAACGTGTCGGTGTCGATGGGCGAGCCGGTACGGGCGTGGTGGTCGTCGGCGAGCTTGCGCGCGTGGTTCACCAGCGCAGCCGGAACGTGCGGCACGGGCCGTTGCGGCTCAGGCTCCAGAGGCGCGGGAGGCCCCGCGGTTTCCGGTGCGGCCGGGACCGATGCGGCTTCGGTGGGTCCGGCCGGGACCGACGAGGCTCCGGCCACTGGTGCGGTGTGGGCGAGGAGCGTGCCACCGAGGAAGGCCACGGCAGGCCATCCGGCGACGAGGATGCGGAGCCAGTCCGGTACGTCGGCCAGGTCGAGCAGCCCGGCGGTGGCGACGTTCGCCCCGAGCGACGCGGCCAGGGCAACGACGAACCAGCACCACCCCGCCGCCTTGGACGCCCCCGACCGCAGCCGCTTCCAGGCCGCCACAAGCAGCAGATCAACGGAGACCGGATAGGCCCACGCCTTCCACCCGTCCTGCCCGGCCGCCGAGGCCAGGTCATGCAGGTGAGCGAAGGACAGCGCGGCAGCGATGACCGCCTGTACCAGCACCGCATCAACCCGCGCCAGGTAACCGCGCATGAGTGGAAACTCCTTCCAGTGAGTCAGCCGTCTGAGGTGAGTTCGTCGGCCCGTGCGCGAGCGGCAGCGGCGACCTCAGCGGCCTCGGCGTCATCGGGCTGGGCAGCGGCGATGCGCTCCAACAGGGCCGCTTTGCGGTTCATCAACTCGGCGTTGCTCCCGGTCCCGCGTGTGCGGAAGTCGGCCAGGTCGGCCAGGAGCGCGGAGACCTCGGAGATGGTGGGACGGGACACAGGGACTCCGTTTCGGTTTCGGGCATGGCGGGGGTAGGGACACGGCGCGGGTACGGTCGCGCCAGCCGTCAGGCGGGTGGATTACTCGGCGGCCGGAAGCGGCTTGAGCAGCGAGGTTGGAGCGCTCACCGGGACGGCCGGCACGTCCGGCCGGAACGCTTCCAACTCGGGCAGGTCCGGGACGAGATGGGCATGGTCGCGGCAGATGGCCGCAGCATCGGCGAGCGAGAGATGGGGCGGACGGATGCGGGACCAACCACCGGACGTATCACCGGCGACCGCAAGACCGGGCCGTTCCGGGGCGATGGCGCAGGCGGCGCCGACCGCTTCGGGGGCGATGTCGCCGAGTGCCATCTTGGCGGAGGCTTCATCGTTCACGCGGTGGCAGACCCGGCCGGTCAGCTGAGCCCGCAGCATCGTCGCGCCCTTGCCCAGCTCGGCGCCGAAGCGCTGACCACAGACCTCCAGGTAGATGCCTGCCGCGCGGCCGAGTTGGGCGAGCCGGATGAGCTGGGTGACCATCTCGTCCCGCCGTTCCTCATCCTTGCGCGTGGCGACGAGGAACAGCTCGGCCACCTCGTCCACGAACAGCACCACCGGTACCGGCCGCTCCTCCTCCGGAAGCCCCCAGATGTCAGAGGTGATCTCCTCGTCCGGGGTGCTGGGCGCGATGCCCTGCCGGGCCTTGATCAGGTCGTACCGGTCCTCCATCAGTCCGACCAGCACGGGCAGCAGCTCCGCCGTCTGCACAGGATCGGTAGCCAACGCCGAGAGCCGTGGAGCGAACGGCGCCAGCTCGACACCCCGCTTGCAGTCGACCCCGACCAGCGCGACCGGTTGCCGGGCGAGCCCGGCGATGAGATGCCGCAGGAACATCGACTTCCCCGACAGCGTGGCGCCCAGCGTCAGTTGGTGCGGGATGGCCCGGTAGTCCCGGACGAACGGCGTCGCGTCCTCCCTCAGCGCCACCGGCACCTTCAGAAAGCCGCCACCGATCTTGCGAGGCATCCGCACCTTCCGGAGCACATCGAAGCCGATCAGCCGCAGCTCGACCACGCCCGGCTTGATCTCCTCCACATACGCGCCGTGAACGCCCCAGGCATGCCGCAACCGTTCGGCCGAGGCCGCCACGTCCGCAGGTTCCTGCCCCGGCGCCAACCGCAACCGGACCCGCAGCCCGGTCGACGTAGGCCGGATGAGCCCCC
>NZ_JAEEAP010000487.1 GCF_016103465.1 Streptomyces sabulosicollis | reverse complement strand
GAGTCGTGGCGACTTCGACGCAGTCCTGGCCTCCGACTCCGCTGGGGCCGGTGGTGCGGTGCGGGTTTCGTCTCGCGCCTTCCGCGCCTTTGAGCATGGCGCCGAAGGCGCGAGACGAAACCGTCAGTCGCCCGACGGCTCCCAGACCGCACAGCCCTGGGCGAAAAGCCCACGCGCTGGTGTTCGCCGTGTCTCCCATTCTCCCGGAATTAGGACAGAAGTTGTCCGCAGTGGCTCCTACTGTCGTTCTTGGCCGAGGAACACGGGACCAACCGAAGGCGGAGATCATGACCGAGACCCTGAGCCTGAGCGAGTCGGCGACCCTCACCGGCGAGCGCGCCGACCTGCTGCGGACGCTGAACAAGCACCGGCACTTCCTGCGCTTCACCACCCGCGATCTCACCGACGAGCAGGCCGGGCTGCGCACCACCGTCAGCGCGCTCTGTCTGGGCGGCCTGATCAAGCACGTCACTTCGGTGGAGCGGGTCTGGGTGGACTTCATCCTGGACGGCCCGTCGGTCATGCCCGACTTCACCGCCATGACCGAGGCCGACTTCGCCGAGCGGGCTGACGAGTTCCGGCTGCTGCCCGGCGAGACGCTGGCCGGCGTACTGGCCGAGTACGCGGCGGTGGCCCACCGGACCGACGAGCTGATCGCCGCCCTGCCCGACCTGGACGCGACCCAGCCGCTGCCGGAGGCGCCGTGGTTCGAGTCCGGCGCACGCTGGTCGGCCCGTCAGGTGCTGCTGCACATCATTGCCGAGACCGCGCAGCACGCCGGGCACGCCGACATCATTCGCGAGTCCCTGGACGGCGCCAAGACCATGGGGTGAACGGGAAGTTGGGACGAGACCGTCAGCCGTCCGGCGGCTCCCAGACCGCGCAGTCGTGGGCAAAGAGGACGCGGCGGGGGTCGAAGTCGGCAAGGCGGTCCAGCCAGGGCCGGTACGGCGGAAGGGGCTGCGTCACGCCATCGAGGGCGGCTCTGCGGGCCAAGTGGTCGGAGGCGAACTCGGAGCCGAAGTCATGCGCCTGACCAGCGAGGATCACCGTGCCATCGGGCTGGCGGACGACCAGTGACTGATGGCCGTCGGTGTGGCCGGGGGTCGGGATGATGTGGACGCCCGGCCAGATCTCGGCCTCCCCGGCGAGTTCCTCGTACGTGGCGCCGGGGAAGTCCAGCAGCTCGTCGAACGTATAGCCGCCTCCGCGCGCGGTGGCCAGCTCCACGTCCTGGACCAGGATCGGCCTGCCGCCCAGTAGCGGGTTGCCGCCGCAGTGGTCGAAGTGGAGGTGGCAGTTCACGACGAGGGAGACGTTCGCGAGGCCGACCCCGGCCGCCGCCAGCGCCTCCGGCAGAGCGCGGCGGCGGGGGCGGTAGTGCGCCTCGGTTTCGGGGTCGGCGGCGCCGATGCCGGTGTCGAAGAGGATCAGCCCACGGCCGTGCCGGACCAGATAAGCGAGTACGGGTTCGACTCGTGGCTCCGGTTCGCCGGTTTCGGGGGCGGGGCGGACGAAGTAGCCGAGGTCGAGGCGGCGCACGGAGATGTCGTTGGCCATCCCGCCATGGTCGCCCGGTGCAAGGCTCGCCCGCACGGGGGTTTGCCGAGGGCAGAGTGGCAGGCGGCTAACGGTGGGCCAGCAGGGCCGTGGCGATGGTGACCTGGGCCGGTTCCAGGGTGGCCTTGCCGTCTTCGATGTCCCAGAGGGCGTTCTGCAGGACGCGGCCGAGGGTCCAGCCAGTGGCCCGCCGCCGATCCAGGCCGAGGGTCTCGGTCAGCAGGTCGAAGCGGCGGAGCACCGCACGGGTGGGGTCGCCGGTGGCCAGGACCTCGTCCCAGCGGTTGTCCAGCGCCGGGAGGAGTTCGAAGCCGGGGTCGCCGGTGAGCGGTTCGGGGTCGATGGCCAGCCAGGGCTCGCGTTCACCGGCGAGGATGTTGTCGTAGTGGAGGTCCCAGTGGAGCAGCCGGTCTCCGGGTTCGTCGAGGAGTTCGGCCACGGCGGAGGCGCAGACGCGGACCAGCCGCTGTTCGGCCGGGTCGCGCAGGGCCGGTACGGCGTCGGGCGTCTGCTCGAGCATGGTGGCGGCGATGTCGGACAGCCGGCGCAGGCCGCCGGGGGCGGGTACCGAGGTCAGCCGGGCCAGCAGATCGGCCAGGACGTGCATCGCGGCGGTGTCGTCGGGTAGCGAGCAGAGTGGACGGGACGCGTCCAGGCGCTCCAGCAGCATGGTGCCCGTGTCCGGGTCGTGGTCGAGCAGGAGCACCACGCCGTCGCCGTTCCAGGTCCGCAGGCCCAGTGGGGCGCCCTCGGTCTCCTCCCTGACCTGCTGGAGCTTGAGGACCGCGGGGGTTCCGTCCGCGCCGGTCACCGGGAGGACGAGCGAGGCCATGCCATGGGCGGCGGGACCGGCCGGGCGCAGGTCCCAGCGGTCGAGGAAGTCCGCGGCCAGCCGGGGTAGCGCGGCGAGCCAGGCGCGTCCGGCGGCGTCGTGTTCGCCGAACGAGGCGGCGAAGGTTTCGGGGATCTCGATGTGGCCGATCGGTGGGGTCATCAGGGGTGGTCTCCGGCGTCAGGGTGAGCGCAGGTAGTTGTAGACCGTGGCGCGGGAGACGCCCAGGAGTTCGGTGACCACCTGGACGGAGTGCTTCACCTGGAGGAAGCCGCTGGTCTTGAGGGTGCGGACGAGCTCCTTCTTGGCGGGGGTGCCCAGGCTGCGCGGGGTCTGGCCGCGGGCGGCGGCGAATTCCTCGATGACGGTGCGCAGCTCCGCGGCGGTGCGGGCGCGGAGGGTTTCGGTGAGCGGCTGCTCCTGCTCATCGGTCCGGACCAGGTTGCTGAGGCTGCGGGCGACGCTCGCGAAGAGGGAGACGTCCAGGTTGAGGCAGATGGCGGCGACGTACTGGCCCGCGCTGTTCTTGATGCCGATCGAGGTGCTCTTCGCCGGGCGGCCGTCCGGGAAGCGGTTGGCGTAGTTCTGGACGATGTCGGGGAAGCCGGGGTCCCGCATCCGGGCCAGGCCCAGCTCGGTGGCGGGCTGGCCCACCTCGCGGCCGGAGAGATTGCTCTCGATGGCGCGGATGGACTGATCGGGGTTGCGCAGATCGTGCAGGACCACCTCGCACAGCCCGGGGAACATCCGGCCGATGGCCACCACGATCTTCTCGGCCTCGCGGAGCAGGAGCTCGTCCTCGGGCGTTCCCGCCGTCTGCTGGCGCTTCTCCTCGGTCATCGCTCATCGCCCTCCGGCGCGAAGAGCTCCGTCATCGTCGGCGTCGCCTTCAGGCCCGACCCGGTCAGCAGCACCACCGTGGTCTCACCGGGGCGGATCGCGCCCCGGGCCCGGAAGACCTCGATCGCCGCGGCCGCCGTCGCGCTGGTCGGCTCCGCGTACAGCCCCGTGGCGGCCAGCCGGCGGACCGCCGCGGCGATCGCGTCCTCCGGGATGGCCGCCATGTCGCCGTCCGAGCGGCGGATGGCGCGCAGCACCTCGGGGAAGCGGACGGGCTCGCGGATGGCCGTGCCCTCGGCGATGGTCGGGGCGTGGAGAGACGGCACGGGGGTCTCGGCGCCCGCGCGGAACGCGGCGTGCAGCGGGGCGCAGTGGGCGGGCTGGGCCACCAGCAGCCGGGGGCGGCGGGCGATCTGGCCCGCGGCGAGCAGTTCGGAGAAGCCCAGGTCGCAGCCGAGCACCGTGCTGCCCGCGCCCGCCACGGTCACCACGGCGTCCGGCGCGGTGAACCCCAGGTCCTCCCACAGCTCGTACGCCAGGGTCTTGGTGCCCTGGAGGAAGAAGGGGTGCCAGTTGTGGCTGGCGTAGTACGTGTGGGCCGACTGGCGCAGCGCCTCCGCCGCGGTGGCGTCCCGGTCGCCCGGCACCAGCTGGACCTCGGCGCCGTAGGCCCGGCTCTGGAGGACCTTCGCGGGGGAGGTGGTGGCGGGGGCGAGGATCCGGGCCCGGATGCCGGCCGCGGCGCAGTACGCCGAGACGGAGGCCCCGCCGTTGCCGGAGCTGTCCTCGATGACCTCCCGTACGCCCCGCTGGGCGAGGAGCGAGATCATCACGCTGGTGCCGCGGTCCTTGAAGCTGCCGGTGGGGCTGAACCACTCCAGCTTGAAGAGGATCCGATCGTCCCCCCAGCTCTTCTCGACCAGCGGGGTGCACCCTTCACCCAGTGACACCGGGGCGTCGATGCGCACCGGGAGGGCCGCTCGGTAGCGCCACAGTGACCGGGCCCCGGTGTCCACCTGCTCGCGGGTGATGCCGGGCAGTGCGGAGACGGTGAGCGGAGCCCCGTCATCGCCGCACCAGCGAGGGTCGTCGATCGGGTACGTGGCGCCGGAGCGCTCGTCGACGTAGTGGGGTTCGGATCGTGGTTCGGCTCGCACCTTGGATATTTTGTTTAGTTGTGTATACCTAGTCAAGGGAGTAGTGGGCCGTCCGAGCCCACCGCGAGTGCGGTGCGAGAGCCGCTCAAGGGTGGGCGAACAGCCGTTCCAGCACCACCGCGACCCCGTCGTCCTCGTTCGCCGGCGCCACCTCATCGGCCATCGCCATCAGATCCGGGTGGGCGTTGCCCATCGCGACCCCGTACCCGGCCCAGCCCAGCAGCGGGATGTCATTGGGCATGTCGCCGAACGCGATCGTCTCCGCGGGGGTGAACCCCATGCGGTCGGCCGCCAGTTGGAGCCCCACCGACTTGTCCGTCCCGGCGGGGAGCACCTCGATCATGCCCTTCTCGGAGTGGGTCACCGCCACCTCGCCCGCGCCCACCCGCTCGGCGGCCGCCGCGACCAGCCCGTCCGCCACCGTCCGGTGGCGCATCAGCACCTTCTCGATCGGCGCCGCCCACAGCTCCGCCCGCTCGGCCAGCCCCCACTCCGGGCGCGTCCGGTCGGCGAAACGGGGGGTGACGACGAAGCGGTTCTCGGGCGCCGCGGTCACCACGGCGAGCTCCAGCGGCCCCGCGCCCAGCGCCTCCTCGGTGCGCTCCACCACCGACCGGGCCAGCTCCCGGTCCAGCGACGCCGAGACCAGCAGCCGGTCCGCGGAGGCGTCGTACAGCTGCGCGCCCTGTCCGCACACCGCGAGCCCCCGGTAGCCGATCGCCACCAGGAACTCCCGGCAGGACGCGGCCGGGCGCCCGGTGACCACCAGGTGCCGGGCCCCGGCGGCCCGGACCAGGGCGAGCGCCTCACGGTTGCGCGGCGAGACCGTCAGATCCCCGCGCAGCAGGGTGCCGTCGAGGTCGGTGGCCACCAGCGGGAAGCGGGGCCGCCCGGCGGTACGGGGCCGGGGGAGCAGTGCGCCCGGAGCGGGTATGACCTCCGGGGACGCGGAGGCGGGCGCGGAAGTGGAGGCAGACGCGGCAGCGGCGGTGTCGGCGGTGTCGGCGGTGTGCACGGTGGCCGGTGGTCCCTTTCATCACGCTCATCGTGCTCGTTCCGCGTCGATCAGCGCGACACATGGAGCCCCTGAACCCTGTCGACCCGTGAACTCATGTCGACCTTGCGGAACAGAGAATGGCGGCTCCGCGGGGGACGATCAAGCCGTGCAGATCACGGCCACCTGCCTCGGCAGCCGGTACGGCAGCGAGCCGTACCACGCGCACGACAGCGCGAAGCCGAAGGAGAGGCAGACGACCCCGCCGACCGCGTCCATCCAGAAGTGGTTGGCGGTGGCGACGATGACCAGCAGCGTGGCCGTGGGGTAGAGCAGCCCCAGCGCCTTCACCCACACCGGACGGGCCAGCGTCGCGATGGTCAGGCCGCACCACAGCGACCAGCCGATGTGCATCGAGGGCATCGCCGCGTACTGGTTCGACATGTCGGCGAGGTTTCCCGAGGCCATCGAGCCCCAGGTGTTGTGCACCACGACGGTGTCGATGAAGTGACCGCCGCTCATCAGCCGGGGCGGGGCCAGCGGGAAGAAGTAGTAGCCGAGCAGGGCCACCCCCGTGGTCGCGAAGAGCGCCAGCCGGGTGGCGGCGTAACGGCCCGGATGCCAGTGGTAGAGCCACACCAGCACGCTGAGGGTCACGATGAAGTGGAGCGTGGCGTAGTAGTAGTTCATGCCCACGATCAGCCAGCTGACCGAGTCGATCGCGTGGTTGACGCCCCGTTCGAAGGCCAGCCCGAGCCGGTGCTCCCACTGCCAGATCCAGCTCGCGTTGCGCAGCGCCTCCGGCCGCTGCTCCGGGACGGCGTTGCGGATCAGCGAATATGTCCAGTAACTGACGGCGATGAGGACGATCTCGAACCAGAGCCGGGGCCTTCTGGGGGTACGCAACCGGTCCATCAGGGTGAGGCCCGGCGCCCGTGCCGCGTCGGTGTCGGCGATGGGTGCCGGGGTGGCTGCTCGGCCTGCCGTGGTCCTGATCGTCGCTCCACCCATAGGGCAACAGTCTGCCAGACGAGGTCCACCCGCAGATCATCCACGGCATCGGGTCTTCGTTGCTTATGTCCTGGTCCGGGGGGTCCTCCAAGGGGCGTATGCCCCTATACGTCCACTGGGTCGAACCACTGGACGGGGGCCGGACGGGGCCTAGGCCGCGCCCCCGTCCAGTGGTTCGACCCAGTG
>NZ_JAEEAP010000486.1 GCF_016103465.1 Streptomyces sabulosicollis | reverse complement strand
GGCCAGGGGGGAGCCCCTGGTTGTGGGGAGGGGGGAGATCCGCCGGGCCGCGGACTGTGACGGGCGTATGGGCGAAATCGTGGGCGGGTTGTGGATGAGCGCACGGTGGTTCGGGGTGGTGTGTAAGGATTGATTCGACCGGTCTTGTCCCGCCGGGGGACCGCGTCCGTTCCCCGGAGCGTGCACCCAAGGGGGAGTGGATGTACGGCAGTTGCGCCGGCCGTTCGCGTCACGTTGCCCGTACCCACGTCGGCACTCGCGCCCGTACTCGCGTGACCCGCGTGCTCTCCGTCGCCGCAGCGCTCTTGTCGTGCGCCGTGGTCTCCGGGTGCTTCGGGGCCTCGGAGGGGGACAGCGACCATGCCTCGCTCGCCGGCCAGCCGAAGCAGCGGCCCAAGTCCACGATCCCCTATTGGGTGAATCCGGACGGCAGCGCGGCGCGCCAGGTCGCGGCGTATCGGAAGAAGGGGGAGGACGGCGAGGCCAGGCTGATAGAGAAGATCGCGGAGCAGCCCGTCGCGGAGTGGCTCGGGGTGGACGACCCGGAGGGGCAGGCGCGGGGGTTCACCGAGGCCGCGGACCAGGTGAACCGGGACGCGCTGCTGGTCTTCTACAACATCCCGCACCGCGACTGCGGGCAGTACTCCAAGGGCGGCGCGGCCGACGGCGACGCCTATCGGACCTGGCTGGACAAGGCGCTCCGGGGGATCGGCGACCGCCGGGCGACGGTCATCCTGGAGCCGGACGCGCTGCCGCATGTGGTGGACGGCTGTACGCCCAAGCAGTTCCACGAGGAGCGGTACGACTTACTGACCGGTGCTGTGGACAAGCTCAAGGGGCTGCCGCACACCAAGGTCTATCTGGACGCCGGGAACCCTCACTGGATCAAGGACCCGCGCCGGATGGTCGAGCCGCTGAAGCGGGCCGGTATCCGTAAGGCCGACGGCTTCGCGCTGAACACCTCCAACTACCAGACGACCCAGGAGAACCGGGCGTACGGCAAGCGGCTGTCCGCGCTGATCGGCGGCAAGCCCTTCGTGATCGACACCAGCCGTAACGGCAATGGCCCGGCTCCCGGTAAGAACGACCCGCAGGCGTGGTGCAATCCGAAGGGCCGGGCGCTGGGCGAGCGGCCGACCGTCGAGACCGGGGACGAGCGGATCGACGCCTATCTGTGGATCAAGCGTCCGGGCGAGTCGGACGGCACCTGCAAGGGCGGTCCCACCGCGGGTCGGTGGTGGCCCCGGTACGCGCTCGATCTCGCCCGTAACGCCGACCGCAGAAGGAGTTAGCCGTCTACTTCTTCGTGGGGGCGGGCACCTTCACCCACACCGCCTTCGACGGCGTCCCCTGGTCGTCCACCGCGTTGAGCATGTACCACCCCGGCGGCACCACGGACGCCTCCTTCGGCAGGGTCACCGTCACCCCGTCCTTCGTCCGCGTGAAGTCCAGCGCGATCGACCGCTGCTCGACATTGGTCACATGGGTGAAGGAGCCGGGCCGGATCAGCCGCATCTTGGTGATCGCCGAGGCGTACGCGGTCCGGTAGGTGGTCTTCCCGCCGAGCTTGACCGTCCTCGGCGCGGCGTCGGCGAGCTTCGGACGGGAGTCCCGGAAGAGGTACGGCGGGGTGTAGAGGTCGATCTGCTGCTGGAACTCACCCGGCTTGGTGTTGGCCTTGTCGGCGAAGAGCGAGTCCGAGCCGAAGGTCATGACCCGGCCGTCCGGCAGGAGCAGCGCCCCCGAGTGGTAGTTCCGGCCCACCAGCGGATCGGCCACCGCCCGCGCGGTGTTGGTCTTCGGGTTGTAGAGCTCGGCCTTCAGCACATTGCTGGCACCGCGCCCCCGGTAGTCGCCCGAGCCGTTCGTGGTCAGGACGGTGTCATCGGGCAGGATCACACTGCTCGGATAGCGCACCTTCGCATACAGTTCCGGGCCATCGCGGAACCGCGGCGTGTCGGCGTGCAGATCGACGATCCGGGTCTTCGCCGTGGACCTGGGGTCCTCGCCGACCCCGCCCCCGCCCTGCACCATGTACCGCTGGTCCTGTGCGGGCGGCAGCAGCACGGACATCGACGTCTCGAGGGTGTCCGGGTCACTGATGCCCGGGACCGCGTCGAACCGATTGGTCTTCAGGTCCCAGATGCCGGGCGTGCGGCCCTTGTCGTCCGGCCCGTATCCGGCGTTCGAGCCGGTGTAGAAGATCCGGCCCTTGTCGGTCAGGAACAGCGCGGGGTAGGTCGGGAAGAAGCGCTTCTTGGGCAGGTACTTCCACTTCTTGGTCTTGGGGTCGTAGATCTCGTTCTTCCCCGGCACCACCTGGCCGATCTCGTCCAGCCCGGAGACCGCGAGCACCTTGCCGTCCTGGAGGGTGGTGAGGGTGGGGTACCAGCGGGCCTCGTTCATCGGGTCGACCGGGATGTACCGCTCGGCGTCCGGATCGAACTCGTACGCCTGCTTGATGCCCTGGAAGTCCTTCTTGTCGAACGACAGCTTCTGGGCGATCCCGTAGAAGTTCCGCTTGTCCTTTCCCTTCAGTCCGGAGATCCGGTAATTGTCCTCGGTTCCGGTCTGGTACTTCTTTCCCTTGCGCAGCGCCTCCACATAGACCCGCGCCGTGCTGGCGGTGACGGTGACCTTCCCGGTCTTGCGATTCTTGGTCTTCTTCGCCCGCGGCACGAGGATCGGGTCCTTGGACTCGAAGGTCTTGCCGTTCTCCTTCCCCGTGAAGCGGGTTCCGGCGGGGAGGGTCTTCGGCTTGTCGGGGCTCTCGTTGTGGACGAACATGAGTCCGCCCGCCTTCTCGACATCGCCCCTGAGCTTCTCGTAGCGCTGGGTGCCGCCCGCCACCAGCAGTTTTCCGTCGGGTAGCTGGGTGTGCCCGGAGCAGAAGAGGTCCCTGGGGGTCGGAATGTTGGTGAAGGTGTTCTTCTCCGGATCCCACAGGACGCTGCGGAAGGATTTGGCGGCGAAGTTCTTGGCGTTGTTCCCGGAGCCGGCCACCAGCAGCACTTTTCCGGTGTGCAGCAGGGCGGCGTGAATCGTATTGATCCGGTATTCCTCGGGCACATCGACCACGTCCCAGTGGCCGTTCTCCGCCTTGTACTCCGGTTGGTTGATCTTGTACGCGTGGTACTTGTCCGAGCTGAAACGGTAGAGGGCCGGGCCGTTCATCCCGGCCAGTACGAAGACAGCCGCCGCACCGATCCCGAAGCGGCGGGTGCGGCGACTCGGTCGGTACTTCACTTCTTATCGTCCCCCAAGGGCGGGCTGCGTGTTCCGTTTCTCCTGGCGGACGGTCCACCGCCAGGCGATGATCGGCGCGGCTGTGACAGCCAGGGCAAGTGATGCCCAAACGGTCATCGCGGGATGACTGTGGCCGAAGTAGAAGGAAGAGGCGAGCGACCCGCCGAAGACCACCAGGAAGAAAAGATGGATCCGGAAGGTGCCGAAGAGGGTGTCGGGGCTCGCGGAGTCGCCTTTCGGCGTCACCACGAAGCGGCTCTTGCGGCGCAGCACGGTATCGAGCAGCGAGCGGGCGTAAAGGGGCGCGGCCAGCGCCGACATGACCATTCCGGCCACCCCGCCGGAACCCTCCGGCTCATGGGGAGAAACGTTGTGTCTCCGGTTCCAGACATAGAGGCCGATCTGGAGTGCGGAGGCATTGCCGTAGAGCATCATCCAGATGGCGGGGTCGATCTCCACGCCGGAGGCGCCGAAGCCCAGGAACAGCGCGCAGCTCAGCGCGGCCAGGATCCAGTTCAGCGCCGACATCGGATAGAAGATCATCAGCAGGGAGTAGTTGAACAGCCTGCCAGGCCGCAGCGAGAACGGCGCCTTCCAGAACTGCTTGACGATCGTCTCGTAGGTCCCGCGCGACCAGCGCAGCTGCTGGGTGAAGAAGTCCGTCCAGGCGTTCGGCCCCTCGCCGACCGCCAGCACATCGGGGGTGTAGACCGACCCCCAGACGCGGCCGGTCGCGGGATTGCGGTGGCGGTGCAGCTCGAACCCGGTGGCCATGTCCTCGGTGATCGAGTCGTACAGCCCGCCGATCTGCCGGATGGCGCTGATCCGCACCGCGTTGTTGGTGCCCACGAACATCGGGGCGCGGTAGGCGTTCCCCGCCCGCTGGATCAGCGCGTGGAAGAGGAACTGCTGGCTCTCGGCGGCCTTGGTGACGGCCGTGTCGTAGTTGCCGTAGACCTGCGGGCCGACGACGAAGGCGATGTCCGGATCGCGGAAGTAGCCGAGCATCCGCTCCAGATAGTTGGGCAGCGGCACATGGTCGGTGTCCACGGAGGCGAAGAAGTCGTACTCCTCGCCGTGCGCGTCCAGCCAGGCGTTGTAGTTGCCGTGTTTGGTCCTGGCGCGGTGCGGGCCCTTGGGCTGGTTCCACTTCTCGACGCCCTTACGGGTGAAGTGGTAGACGTTCAGCCGCCGGCAGACCTCCTTGACCTCCGGATCGTCCCCCTCATCCAGCAGCCAGACGTGCAGCACCCCGCGGTGCCGGACGCGGATCGCGGCCTCCAGGGTCTTCCGCACCATCTCCAGCGGCTCCTTGCCGGGGACATAGGTGGTGATGAAGGCGACCTTGGTGCCGGTCTCGGGCACGACGGGGACGGGGTCGCGGGCGACGAGCGTCGCATGCGCGTTGGACGCGACGTTCATCGTCCGGAATAACTCGATCAGCCCTATCGAGACCAGCACGGCCGTGTCCATCACCGCCAGGACCGGGCCGGTGTCCTCCCGGCTGGTCCAGTGCGCGGGCTGCATCAGCCAGATCAGCAGCCCCAGCGAGACCAGCGGCGCGGCGCCGAGCAGCAGCGCCGCGCGGATCCGGTGCGGCTCGTCGGCGAGCAGTCCGCGGTAGCGCACCCGGTACGGCCTGCCAGGCTCGGGCTGGGTCAGCGGTCCGGCGAGCCTGCTGTAGTGCTCGTAGTCGTACTTCGGCAGCGGCCGCCGCCGGGGCCGGTGCCGGTCCGGCCCGGTCGGGTGCTGCCGCGGGATGCGCAGGTGCGTGGTCGTGGACGAGTCGTACCCGCCGTACGACGGATGGCGGGCACCGGTCGGCGTCGACGTCATGAGTCATCCCCCCGCACGCAGGACTGAGTGCGTGCCGTCACGTTCTGTCGGCCCCCGGCCCCCCTTCGGCCGCAGAGGAACGATAGTGGAGGCAGCCGACCTTACGGACATGGAATGGCTACGTTCCGGATCTTTGCACGGTAAACAAAGTGCTGCTGTCCCTGCCCGGCTGGGTGTGGCTCAACCATGCGCTGGAACAGCGGCTTTGTGGCGAAGCGCGCCCACGCTTGAGGGTCGGCCATCTAGTGGTGATCGCAAGTGTGAACGGTCTGTTTATCGGACAAAAACGGGCAAGGGGTGGGCGTCGACTCCCGGCTTGAAATCGGCCTAGTCGCGGTGCGCCGACCGCAGGCGGATGCGGATGTTCCCGAAGTGGTCGCGGATCGCCTCTTCGGCCCGCAGGGCGTCCCCCGAGCGCACCGACTCCAGGATCTCCCGGTGCTGCTTGCAGGTGACCCTCGGATCGGTGGGCACGTCCACGAGGTCGGTGCGCACCCGGTGGAAGGCGTCCCAGAACGCCTCCAGCACCTCGCTCAGCAGCGAGTTGTCCAGGCTCCCGTAGAGCGCGGCGTGAAACGCCCGGTCCGTCTCGGCCCGTACGGAGCCCTCCGCCGCCTCCGCCTCCATCCGCTGGACGACCGCGTCCAGCTCGGCGAGGTCCGCCTCCGGGACGCGGCCTGCCAGCCGCGCGATCAGTCCCGTCTCCACGGCCTCGCGCAGCTCGAGGAGTTCGAGGAGGCTGTCCTCGCCCCGGTAGTGCCCGGCGACGGTGCGGAAGATCAGCCCTTCGATCATCGGCGCCATCGACATCGGCCCGACGTACGTCCCGAAGCCGTGCCGGATCTCCACGATCCCCATCGCCTGCAGCGCCTTGAGCGCCTCCCGCACGGAGTTACGGCTGACGCCGAGCAGCTCCATCAGCTCGGTCTCGGTGGGCAGCGGAGCGCCCGAGGGGAGCCGCTGGTCGATGATCAGCCGCTTGATGCGTTCCTGGATGTCGTTCGTCATCCCACGAGAGTGTGAGTGCGAATGTGAGTGCGCCGCCACCGCCACCTCCGATCCGAACAGCTTAGCGGCGGCGGCGCGAGCAGGTCAGATGTGCGCGATGAAGGCGGCCCAGGCTTCGGGAGAGACGGTGAGCGGGGCCCGCTCGGTGTCCTTGGGGTCGCGGATGTGGACGGCCTGGGTGCGTAGGGCGACCTCGACGGGGCAGCCTCTGCTCGAAGATGGCTCGGATGTACGGCTCGGGTTGGAGCAGGCCGGGGATCGGTCTCGCCGCCGGCCACCGGGCCGGTGGGGGTCGGTGCCGTGGCGGCGTCCGTGCCCGAGGGCCGGCCGATCCGGGGTGCGGGTCGACGGGCCCAGGGCGACCCCTCCGGGTCCCCCTTCGAAAAACGTTTGATCTGAAGCAACTAATTTATCAAGCAAGTTTTTGGGACCCGGCGGGCGGTCCGGCGACGGCCCTGCCTCGGAAGGCCGTAGCCGCCACCGGCGCCCACCCCCGGC
>NZ_JAEEAP010000485.1 GCF_016103465.1 Streptomyces sabulosicollis | reverse complement strand
GTCCGAGATGGACGGGGTATCAACATATCTGGCGTTGACTTTTGGCACGCTGTTGAGTTCTCAAGGAACGGACGCTTCCTTCGAAACCGTTTCACCGGTCTCTCCGGGCGCTTCCCTTCGGTGTTTCACACGCTATCAGACCATTTCCGGCTCTCCGTCCCGTGTCTCTCGCAAGGCATGCGAAAGCGGATCCGAGATTTGGATCAAGTAGCTGATGGCACCGCCCTGGACCTGGATGTGCACGCAGATGTCCGCGGTGCTTCATCCGGTGGGCAGGGATACGACAGTACAGCGCGCCGCGCGGCCGTGGCAAATCGATTCCCGGCCCGGGCGCCCCCCTCCCGCCTGCGCCACGTGTACGGAATCCGCAGTTCCTATGACTTACTCTTCTGGGCAGTGCGCTGTCCGGGACAGGCGGTGACGGCGCGTGATGAATCTTCACCCCCGGGAGGCCCCCATGACCAGCGTGACCTCACCGGTCGCCGGACGCGTGATCGGACTCGAAGCGGTGCCCGATCCGGTGTTCTCCGGCGCCATGGTCGGTCCGGGCACGGCGATCGACCCGGTGGTCGAGCCCTTCGTGGCCGTGGCTCCGGTCGACGGCATCGTCGTCTCCCTGCACCCGCACGCGTTCGTCGTCGTGGACGGGAAGGGGCACGGTGTGCTCACCCACCTCGGCATCGACACCGTGCAGCTGAACGGTGAGGGCTTCGAGGTCCTCATCAACAAGGGGGACACCGTCAAGCGCGGCGACGCGATCGTGCGCTGGGACCCGGCCACCGCCGTGGCCGCGGGCAAGTCGCCGATCTGCCCGATCGTGGCACTCGAGGCCACGGCCGACGCCCTGTCCGACGTCAAGGAGGACGTCGATGTGAAGGCGGGCGACGCGCTCTTCAACTGGTGAGCCGGGCGTGCGCCCGGCGGCCGATGGGGACCGGTCCGGGCGGCGCACCGCTGGTACGACATCCACCATGGCGGGGTTCCGCCGTATCGACCGGGGACGGGTGACATGGAGACAACGCTGCGAGGCGTCGGCGTGAGCCACGGGGTGGCCATCGGCGAGGTGCGCCACATGGGGACGGCGGTCCTGGAGCCGCCGGCGAAGCAGATTCCGGCCGATGAGGCGCCGCGTGAGCAGGGGCGGGCGCGCCAGGCGGTGGAGGCCGTGGCGGCCGATCTGATCGCGCGCGGCAATCTGGCGGGCGGCGAGGCCCAGGCCGTGCTCGAGGCGCAGGCCATGATGGCGCAGGACCCGGAGCTGATCGCCGACGTCGAGCGGCGCATCGCCGTGGGCAGCACCGCCGAGCGCGCGGTGTACGACGCGTTCGCCGCCTACCGGGCGCTGCTCGCCGGGGCTGGTGACTACCTGGCGGGCCGGGTGGCCGACCTCGACGACGTGCGGAACCGGATCGTGGCGCGGCTGCTGGGTGTGCCGATGCCGGGTGTGCCGGACAGCGATGAGCCGTATGTGCTGATCGCGCGGGACCTCGCCCCCGCCGACACCGCGCTGCTCGACCCGACGCTGGTACTGGGGTTCGTGACCGAGGAGGGCGGGCCGACGAGCCACAGCGCGATCCTCGCCCGCGCCCTGGGGGTGCCGGCCGTGGTCGCGCTGCCCGGTGCCGGGGATCTGGTCGAGGGAACCCTGATCGCCGTGGACGGCAGCACGGGTGAGATCTTCGTGTCCCCGGGCGAGGAGAAGCGGGCCGAGCTGACGCGGGCCGCCGAGGAGCGCCGGGCCGCGCTGGCCGCCTCCTCCGGCCCGGGTGCGACATCGGACGGGCACAAGGTGCCGCTGCTGGCGAACGTGGGCGGACCGGCCGATGTGCCGGCCGCGGTCGAGGCGGGCGCCGAGGGTGTGGGGCTGTTCCGCACCGAGTTCCTCTTCCTCGACGACAGCACGCAGGCCCCGTCGGAGGAGAAGCAGGTCGCGGCGTACCGGCAGGTGCTGGAGGCGTTCCCCGAGGGCCGGGTCGTGGTCCGGGTCCTGGACGCGGGCGCGGACAAGCCGCTGGACTTCCTCACCCCCGCCGATGAGCCCAACCCGGCGCTGGGCGTGCGCGGTCTGCGGACCCTGCTCGACCACCCCGAGGTGCTGCGGACGCAGCTCACGGCGCTGGCCAAGGCGTCGGAGGGGCTGCCGGTCTACCTCGAGGTGATGGCCCCGATGGTGGCCGACCGGCTGGATGCCAAGGCGTTCGCCGACGCGTGCCGGGAGGCGGGGCTGCGGGCCAAGTTCGGCGCGATGGTGGAGATTCCGTCCGCCGCGCTGCGGGCGCGCTCGATCCTCCAGGAGGTCGAGTTCCTGTCGCTGGGCACCAACGACCTGGCGCAGTACACCTTCGCGGCCGACCGTCAGGTCGGTGCGGTGTCGCGGCTCCAGGACCCGTGGCAGCCCGCGCTGCTCGACCTGGTGGCGGCGTCGGCGGAGGCCGCGCAGGCCGAGGGCAAGAGCTGTGGTGTCTGCGGTGAGGCCGCCTCCGATCCGCTGCTGGCGTGTGTGCTGACCGGTCTGGGTGTCACCAGCCTCTCCATGGGTGCGGCCTCCATTCCGTATGTGCGCGCGACGCTGGCCAAGCACACGCTGGCCCAGTGCGAGCGGGCCGCCTCCGCGGCGCGCGCGGCGGACACCGCGGAGGATGCCCGCCGGGCGGCGCAGGCGGTGCTGTCCGGCGAATGAGCCGGTGAGCCGTGAAAGGTGAGCCATGAGCTCCGGGCCATGGGTCATGGGCTACGGGCTGAGCCTCGGGCCGTGGTACGAGCGTTGAGCCGTGGATGGAGGCGTCCCGCCGTGCGGCGGGACGCCTTCCGTCATTCCGGGCGGCCGAGCGGGATGCCCGCCCGGTATGCGACGCCGTGCTCCGGGGGGATGGGTTCACCGGTCTCGGCGTCGGTGCAGTACGCGGTGAACACCTCCGCCTCGGTCAGCGGGCGCAACCAGCCGTCGTGCAGCGCCCAGCCGCGGACCGTCTCCGGGGAGTCGACCACGATGGTCCGCAGCACCAGGCCCCCGGGACTGCGCAGGGCGAGGCCGCAGGCCAGGACGGTGCGGAAGACCAGGCCCGAGGGCTCGGCCAGCTTCGGCGGGCCGGCTTCCCGGGCGTCGGCGTGGAGCGCGGCGACCAGTGAAGTGCCGTCCGCCGGGACGCTGCAGACCAGGTGGTGGACACCTGGCCCGGCCGCCTCGACGACCGCGCGCAGCGCGGCCCCGGCGCGGTCGAACGCGGTGCGGGCGGCGGTGTCGTCGCGGCACTCCCCGCGGTGGCCGGCGCGGGAGAGCAGCGCCGTGGCGTACTCCCAGGTGGCCTGCTCCTCGGCCACGCCGATGAGCCGTGGCACCAGGCGGGCGATCGGCTGGCCCTCGTAGGTGACGGTGCCGCCCGCGGCGGCCAGCTCCGCCGTATAGCGAGTGCGACTGGCGGCGGTGTCCGGGTCGAGCCGGGTGTCCGCGCAGAACTCCTCATAGGCGACGGGGTCGAAGAGGGCGACGGTGGTGTGGACGCCCTTGGCGGCGAGCGCCTTCAGCAGCCCTTCCATCTCCCGTAGATACGCTCCGTGGTCGTCGAAGGCGAACGACGCGTAGTGCCGCATGGCGGTGAAATCCCGCTCGTCGGCGAGCAGGGCCACGGTGCTGGGCACTTCTCTGCGCAGGGCGCGCCGACTGGTCTCCCTCCTCGAACGGGGCCTTGTCCTCGGCTTCTGGGTCTTCGGCCTCCTGTGCTCCCCCGGGCGGTTCCGGTGGCTCCTGCGTCCGGTGTGCGCCATGACTCCCCCTCCAGCGCGGATGTTCAGTGCTCACTCACCGTAACCGGGGCCACTGACAACGCTCCGTCACCGCGGTCCCGTACCAGGTGGCGCTGGGCGCCGCACATCGCGGCGAGCCCGGCGCCGAGGCCGAGCCAGCCGAGGGGGCCCGCCGCGATCGCCGCCGTCACCGCGAGGGGTCCCGCGCTGCGCTGCGCGGCCTGGGCCAGGCCGTGCACGCCGAGGTAGGCGCCCTGTGCGGTGGATGGGGCGAGAGCGACGGACAGCTCCCAGGAGATCGTGGCGTGCAGCATCTCCGCGACGGTGAAGGCGGTGGCGGCCAGCACCAGCGTGACGGCCGCGAACCAGGGCGCGCCGACGGTCGAGAGGGCCAGCGCGACCCCGCCGACGAGGAAGGCACCGGCCAGTGGCCACAGCGAGGTGCGTGCGGTGTGCGGGGTGGCGCCGAAGCGGGCGAACGGGACCTGGAAGAGCACGACGAGCACGTTGTTGAGGACGAGCAGCAGGGGGACGAGTTGATGCGGTGTGCTGGTGGCCGTCACGGCCCACAGCGGCAGGCCGACCTTGAAGACGGAGTCGTCGAGGAAGAGGACGGCCTCGCTGGCGGTGTAGGCGAGATAGCGGCGGTCGCGCCAGGGGTTGGGGGCGGTGGTCTTCGCGGGTGAGGGTGCGGATTCCGCCGCGGCGGATTCCGCGACCGCGGAATCCTCGTTGGCGGATCCGCCGGGAGCGCCGGGAGCGCCGGGAGCGCCGGGTGCGCCGGGTGCGCCGGGTGCGCCGGGAGCGCCGAGTGGGCCGAGTTGGCCGGGGGGCGATTCCTCGGGGGCGCGCGCCGACTCGGCCGCGATGCGGGAAGCCGAGGGCGGCTCGGCACAGCCGAGGGTGAACAGCGCGGAGGCGACGAAGGAGAGCGCGTCGCCGATGAGCAGCCAGCGGTAGACAGTGACCGTGCCGCCGGTGAGGGCCACGGCCGCCGCGAGGCCGCCGACGGCCCAGCCGACGTTCATGGCGGTACGGCTGATGGCCTGGTAGCGGACGCGCTCGGGGCCCGCGACACGGGTCGCGTACAGCTTGGTCAGGACGGAGGCCGCGCGGTCGCCGAGGCTGCCCACCGAGGCGATGGCCAGCAGCAGCCGGACGTCGGTGGTGGTGAGCAGGGCGAACGAGCCGGCGGCGCGCACCAGTTGAACGGTGATCAGGAGTGGGCGCAGCCGGACGCGGTCGGCGAGGAGGCCGCCGAGGGGCGGGCCCGCGATGCCGATCGCTCCGGACACGGCGAGCAGCACGCCGATCTCGGCGGTGCTGAGCCCGGCGGCGAAGGTGAAGTAGAGCGTCGCGGTCGCTCCCCACAGGCCCGAGCCGATCCGGTCGACGAAGGTGACGATCAGCATGCGTCGGCCGTCCCGGCCGCCGGGGATGCGGTCGCTGAGCGCGGTGCGCCACGTTGGCTTGCCCACTCTGGTCCCCCTTGACATTCGCTTTTGTATTGATACAGAGTGTCTTCTGTGGCGACACAATATGAGATCACCGGTGCGTCGGCCAAGGGGATTGCCGCGTCCGTCGAACAGGGCGTGGTGGAGGGGGCGTTGGCGCCCGGCACCGCGCTGCCTCCGGTGCGCCGGCTGGCCGGGCGGCTGGGTGTGAGTCCCGGCACCGTCGCGACCGCCTACAAGGAGCTGCGGCGGCGCGGGATCGTAGTGACCCAGGGGCGGGGCGGCACGGTGGTCGCCCCGACGCCCGCCGTCGCCTCGCGCCGCCCGCCGCCGGTGCCGGAAGGCGTGCGCGATCTGGCGGGCGGTCACCCCGATCCGGCCTTCCTGCCCGCCCTGTTGCCGACCGCGCGGCTGTCCCCCGGAGTGCGGTCGCACCGCGCCCAGCCCCGGCTGGCCGGTCTGGAGGAGCTGACCCGCGCCTGGTACGAACGCGACGGCGTGCCGGCCGAGCACCTGAGCTTCGCCCACGGCGCGCTGGACTGCGTGGCCCGGCTGCTGTCGGTCGAGCTCAGACCGGGTGACGCGGTGGCGATGGAGGACCCCGGCTACCACCATCTCCTGGATCTCGTCCAGGCGCTGGGGCTGCGGAGCGTGCCGGTTGCCGTGGACGACGAGGGGATCCGGCCGGACGCGTTGCGGACGGCGCTGCGGGCGGGGGCGCGTGCGCTGATCTGCAGCCCGCGCGGGCAGAACCCCTACGGCGGCTGGTTCTCGGCGGGGCGCCGGGATGAGCTGCTGGGGGTATTGGGCGAGGCGCCGGGTGAGGTGCTGGTGATCGAGGACGACCATGCCGCGGATGTCGCGGGGGTGCCGCTGTACAGCCTCACGGCGGGTGGCTCGGGCGGCGGCGCGGGTGGCACGGGCGGCACGGGCGGCGTTGCAGGTGGCACGGGCGGCACGGGCGGCGTTGCAGGTGGCACGGGCGGCGCAGGTGACGCGGGCGGCGGAGGCGGCGGAGGCGGCGAAGGCGGCGGCGCGGGTCGTCCGGCACGTTGGGCGCAGGTGCGCACCGTCTCCAAGCACCTGGGGACCGACCTTCGGTGGGGCGCGCTCGCCTGCGACCGTACGACGCTGGCGCGTCATGACGGCCGGATGCTGCTGACCTCGGGCTGGGTCAGCCATGTGCTGCAGGAGACGGTCACCCGGCTGATGACCGACCCGGAGACCCAGGACCTGGTCACCGCGGCGCGGTCCGCCTACGCCCGGCGGCGTGAGGCCCTGCTGGCCGCGCTGTCCGCCCGGGGGATCGCCGCGCACGGGGCGAGCGGGATGAATGTGTGGGTGCCGGTGCGGGACGAGGCGGCGGTGGTCAACGGGCTGCGGACGCGGGGGTGGTGGGT
>NZ_JAEEAP010000484.1 GCF_016103465.1 Streptomyces sabulosicollis | reverse complement strand
CCCCCGCCCCGGAGTGGCCGAGCTGACCGTCACCGCCCCGCGCGCCGTCCGCGAGATCGGCGTCGCCTGGCTGGACGGCCACCCGGACACGCCCCCGGTGGCGGCCTTCAAGAAGTTCCTGCTGAGCCGCCGGGGCCAGCTGCTGACGTAGCGCCTGGTTGAGGGCTGCCCGTCGGTAGCCTCGGGCTCCGGGGGTCCGGGGGCTCCGGGGGTCCGGACCGCCCAGGGTCAGCTGAGCGCTTCGACCGCCAGTGCGGTGGCCTTGGCGATCAGGGGGTCGACGGCTTCGGCGTCCTGCTGCTGCCGGGTGGAGAGGACGGCCAGCGCGATCGGCGCCCGGTTAGGAGGCCAGGCGACGCCCACGTCATTGGTGGTGCCGTAGCGGCCGGTCCCGGTCTTGTCGCCCACCGTCCAGTCGGCGGGGACTCCGGCACGGATGCGGGCGTCGCCCGTGGTGTTCGCCACCAGCCAGCCCGCCAGCCGTTCGCAGTCCCCGGTGTCGAGGGCGCGGCCCACGGCGAGCCGGGCGTAGGTCTGCCCGATGGCCCGCGGGCTGGTGACGTCGGTCACCCGCCCTGGCTCGGCGGAATTCAGATCCGGCTCCCAGCGGTCGAGCCGGGTCGGGCAACGCGTTCCGTAAGTCTTTTTCTGCTTGACGCTCGGAGGCAGCAGGCACGGAGGGCTGAAGATGGTCGCCGTATGCGTGCGTGAGTAAGCGAGCGGCAGAACGTTGCGGCCGAATGAGGCCGAAGCGGCTTACCCCTGGGCGATGCGGTCCAGCACGATCGGGGTGGCGGTGTGTTCCGTGTTCGCGGGGGCGTAGCCGATCGCGCCGTCCAGGGCCTCCAGGGCGTAGGCAAATGTCGACGGGGTGTCGGTGTGGAGGGTGAGGAGCGGCTGGCCGGTGGTGACGTGGTCGCCGGGCTTGGCGTGGAGTTCCACCCCCGCGCCCGCCTGGACCGGATCCTCCTTGCGGGCGCGGCCCGCGCCCAGGCGCCAGGCGGCGAGGCCCACCGCGTAGGCGTCGAGGCGGGCGAGGACGCCGGTCGACTCGGCGCGGAGGACGTGCTGTTCGCGGGCCACCGGGAGCGGGGCGTCCGGGTCGCCGCCCTGGGCGGCGACCATGCGGCGCCAGTGGTCCATCGCGGTGCCGTCGGCCAGGGCCTTGGTGGGGTCGGCGTCCTTCAGGCCCGCCGCGTCCAGCATCTCGCGGGCCAGGGCGAGGGTGAGCTCGACGACGTCGGCCGGGCCGCCGCCCGCCAGGACCTCCACGGACTCGCGGACCTCGAGCGCGTTGCCCGCCGTCCGGCCGAGCGGGGTGGACATGTCGGTGAGCAGGGCGGTCGTACGGACGCCGTGGTCGTTGCCGAGGCCGACCATCGTCGTGGCCAGCTCGCGCGCGGAGTCGATGTCCTTCATGAAGGCGCCGGAGCCCACCTTGACGTCCAGGACCAGGGAGCCGGTGCCCTCGGCGATCTTCTTGGACATGATCGAGGAGGCGATGAGCGGGATCGACTCGACCGTGCCGGTGACATCGCGCAGCGCGTACAGCTTCTTGTCGGCCCGGGCCAGCCCCTCGCCCGCCGCGCAGATGACCGAGCCCACGTCGCGCAGGACGGCCAGCATGTCGCCGTTCGTGAGCTGGGCGCGCCACCCGGGGATGGACTCCAGCTTGTCCAGGGTGCCGCCGGTGTGGCCCAGGCCCCGGCCCGAGAGCTGTGGCACGGCGGCTCCGCAGGCGGCCACGAGGGGGGCGAGCGGCAGGGTGATCTTGTCGCCGACGCCGCCGGTGGAGTGCTTGTCGGCGGTCGGGCGCGGCAGGGAGGAGAAGTCCATCCGCTCGCCGGAGGCGATCATCGCGGCGGTCCAGCGGGCGATCTCGGCCCGGTCCATGCCGTTGAGGAAGATCGCCATCGCGAGCGCGGACATCTGCTCGTCCGCCACCTCGCCGCGCGTGTAGGCGTCGATGATCCAGTCGATCTGGGCGTCGGTGAGGCGGCTGCCGTCGCGTTTGGCGCGGATGACGGAGATGGCGTCCATGGGGGTTGTACGGGGCCTTTCGTGTGCAGGGGGCCGGGCGGGCCGGGGCGGCGCGGGCGTCAGCCGTGGGCCGCGGCGCGGCGCAGATCGGCGGGGCCGAAGGCGTCCGGGAGGAGTTCGGCGAGCGGGCGGATGCCGGTGGCGGTGTCCATCTGGAGCTCCGGGCCGCCGTGCTCCCACAGCAGCTGACGGCAGCGGCCGCAGGGCATCAGCACGGTGCCCTCGCGGTCGCAGCAGGTGAAGGCGGTGAGGCGGCCGCCGCCCGAGGCGACGAGGGAGGAGACCAGACCGCATTCGGCGCACAGCGCGACGCCGTACGCGGCGTTCTCCACATTGCAGCCGCTGACCGTGCGGCCGTCGTCGACGAGCGCGGCGGCGCCCACCGGAAAGCCGGAGTAGGGGGCGTAGGCCCGGGACATGGCGTCCCGGGCCTGTACCCGCAGCGACTCCCAGTCGGGGGCCGCGGCGGCGGAAGTGGTCATGTGCCCTGTCCCTTCCGGTAGGGCCTGTTGTTCGCCTTGGGCATCCGCAGCCGCTGTGAGGCGAGCCCCATGACCAGCAGGGTCACGATGTACGGCGTGGCGCTGACCAGGTCGTTGGGGACCGTGTCGGTCAGGGCGTACCACAGCAGCAGCGCGACGGCCGCGGCGCCGGACACCGCGCCCGCGACATAACTCTTGCGGACAATCCGCCAGGCCGCCAGCGCGGCGAGGCCGAGCGCGACCAGGAGCAGCAGGGCGTGCACGGTCGCCCCGCCGTTGCGCAGCTGGAGCGCGTCGGAGTAGCCGAACAGACCGGCGCCCATCGCGAGCCCGCCCGGCCGCCAGTTGCCGAAGAGCATGGCGGCGAGGCCGATGTAGCCGCGGCCGCCGGTCTGGCCCTCGTTGTAGATGTGCGAGCGGACGAGGGCGAGGAAGACGCCGCCGAGCCCGGCGAGGGCGCCGGAGATCACCACGGCCGCGTACTTGTAGAGGTAGACGTTGACGCCGAGGGACTCGGCCGCCGTCGGGTTCTCGCCGCAGGACCGCAGCCGCAGTCCGAACGAGGTCCGCCACAGGGCGAAGAAGCTGCCCACGACCAGCAGGACGGAGACGACGGTCAGCGCCGAGATGTCGGTGACCAGACCGCCGAGGATGCCCGCGACGTCCGAGACCAGGAACCAGTGGTGGTTCTCCAGGTCGGCGAGCCAGTCGGACAGTCCGGGGACGGTGAACGACTGGATGGGGTCGACCTGCGGGGAGTTCTTCGGGGAGCCGCCGATGTCGGACAGCGGCTCGAACCAGCGCTTGGCCAGATAGGTGGTGGCGCCGAGGGCGAGGATGTTCATCGCCACACCGGAGATGATGTGGTCCACCCCGAAGGTGACGGTGGCCACCGCGTGCACCAGACCGCCGACCGCGCCGCCGAGGACGCCCGCGAGCACCCCCACCCAGGGGTTGGTCTGGTAGCCCGCCCAGGCGCCGAAGAAGGTGCCGAGGATCATCATGCCCTCGAGGCCGATGTTCACCACACCGGCCCGCTCGGACCACAGCCCGCCGAGGCCGGCGAGCCCGATGGGCACGGCCATGGAGAGCGCGGCGCCGATCTGCCCGGCCGAGGTGACGCGGTCGAAGTCCGCCTGCTGGGCGGCGTCGACGAGCGTACGCAGCACCGACAGCGCGATCAGCGCCCCGGCGACGATCAGCAGCACCTTGCCCAGGGACATCCGGGAGGCGGGCCCGTTCCCCTTGCCCGGCGCGCTCGTGCTCTTGGTGGTGGTCACCGTGGCACTCATGCCGGCACCTCCTGCTTGTCCGTACCCTTGTCGGCCCTGGCCTGGGCGGCGAGCTCCGCGCCCACCCTCTGCTGCTGGCGCTTGAGCCCGTAGCGGCGCACCAGTTCGTACGCGATGACGACACACAGGACGATGACGCCCTGCATCACACCGACGATCTCCTTGTCGTAGCCCTCGAACTCCAGGCGGTTGGCGCCGCGCTCGAGGAAGCCCCACAGCACGGCGGCCAGGCCGATGCCGACCGGGTTGTTCCGGCCGAGCAGCGCGATGGCGATACCGGTGAAGCCGATGCCGGTGGGGAAGTCGGAGGTGAACTGGTGGGTGTCGTTGAGCAGGGTCGGCATGCCGATCAGACCGGCCATCGCGCCCGAGAGCAGCATGCTGGTGAGCACCATGCGCTTGACGTTGACGCCGCTGGCCTGGGCGGCGGACTCGGAGCGGCCCACCGCGCGCAGGTCGAAGCCGAACCGGGTGCGCCCGAGCAGGAACCAGAAGCCCACGCCCGCGAGCACCGCGACGACGATGAAGCCCCAGATGGGGTCGAGGTCGCCGCCCGCCGGGATGGTGAAGAAGTGGCTGGAGGACGGCAGCGGGTCGGTGGCCACGATGTTGGTCTGCTTGTCGAGGTCGGCCAGCCGCCCGTCCACCAGCAGATAGCTGATGACGATGCCCGAGAGGGAGTTCAGCATGATGGTGCTGATCACCTCGCTGACGCCCCGGTAGACCTTCAGCAGACCGGCGATGGACGCCCACATCGCGCCGACGAGCATGCCGACCAGCAGGATCAGCGGGATCTGCACCAGTCCGGGCAGCTTCAGCGCCCCGCCGACGACGGCGGCGAAGAAGGCGGCGAGCCGGTACTGGCCGTCGACGCCGATGTTGAAGAGGTTCATCCGGAAGCCGATGGCCACCGCGAGCCCGGCCAGGTAGTACGTGGTCGCCTTGTTGAGGATGTAGACCTGGCTATCGGCCTTCACGCCGTAGTCGAACATGATGCCGAAGGCGCTGAACGGCTCCTTGCCGGTCGCCAGCAGCACCAGCGCGGTCAGCACGAACGCGGCGGCGAGCGCCAGCACCGGGGCCGCGACCGCGAGCAGCACCCGCTCCTTGTCCAGCTTCTTCATCGGTCCTCTCCCCCGGTCGCGGCCTCGGCCCCGTTACCGGAGGCGGTCTCGGACCCGTCGTCCGCCGGGCCCTCCAGATGGCCGGAGGCGGCGCCGGTCATGGCCGAGCCCAGCTCCTCCGGGGTGATGGTGGCGGGGTCGGCGTCGGCGACCAGCCGGCCGCGGTACATCACCCGCAGGGTGTCGGACAGGCCGATCAGCTCGTCCAGGTCGGCCGAGATCAGCAGCACCGCCAGGCCATCGCGGCGCGCGGCGCGGATCTGGTCCCAGATCTGCGCCTGGGCGCCCACGTCCACCCCCCGGGTGGGGTGCGCGGCGATCAGCAGCTTGGGGTGGTGGCTCATCTCCCGGCCGACGATCAGCTTCTGCTGGTTGCCGCCGGACAGCGAGGCCGCGGTGACCTCGATCCCGGGCGTGCGCACGTCGTACTCGGCGACGATCCGCTCGGTGTCCCGCCGGGCCGCGGCCGGATTGAGCAGCCCGGCCCTGCTGTTGGGCTCCTCGGTGACATGGCCGAGTATGCGGTTCTCCCACAGCGGCGCTTCCAGCAGCAGCCCGTGCCGGTGGCGGTCCTCGGGGATGTAGCCGATGCCGTCCTCGCGCCGCTTACGGGTGGGCGCGTGGGAGATGTCGGCGCCGTCGAGGGCGATGGTCCCCGCGTCGGGGTCGCGCATGCCCATGATGGCCTCGACCAGTTCGGCCTGGCCGTTGCCCTCCACACCCGCGATGCCGAGGACTTCGCCCTTGCGGATGGTGAAGCCGATGTCGTCGAGCACGGCCCGCTCCACCCCGTCCACATCGGTGGCGGTCAGCCGCAGCGCGTCCACGACGAGCATCTCGGCGTCGGTGACGGTGGATTCGCGGGTCTCGGGCGAGGGCAGCTCGCTGCCGACCATCAGCTCGGCCAGCTGCCGGGGGTTGGTCTCGGACGGCACGACGGAGGCGACCGTGGTGCCGCGCCGGATGACCGTGATGTCATCGGCCACGGACAGCACCTCGCCCAGCTTGTGCGAGATGAACAGCACCGTCAGGCCCTCGGACTTGAGCTCGCGGAGGTTGTCGAAGAGCGCGTCGACCTCCTGCGGGACGAGCACGGCGGTCGGCTCGTCGAGGATCAGCGTCCGGGCGCCCCGGTAGAGGACCTTGAGGATCTCCACCCGCTGCCGGTCCGCCACGCCGAGGTCCTCGACGAGGACATCGGGGCGGACGCCCAGCCCGTAGGCGTCGGAGATCTCCTTGATCCGGGCCCGCGCCCTGCCGCCGATGCCGTGCAGCTTCTCGGCGCCGAGGACCACGTTCTCCAGCACGGTGAAGTTGTCGGCGAGCATGAAGTGCTGGTGCACCATGCCCACGCCGCGGGATATGGCGTCCGCCGGGGAGTGCAGTTCCACCGTCTCGCCGTCGATCGCGATGGTGCCCTCGTCCGGGCGCTGCATCCCGTAGAGGATCTTCATCAGGGTCGACTTGCCCGCACCGTTCTCGCCCACGAGGGCGTGCACGGTGCCGCGGCGCACGGTGATGTCGATGTCGTGGTTGGCGACGACTCCGGGGAACCGCTTGGTGATTCCGTGGAGTTCTACGGCGACGTCGGTGACGGCACCGGCGGGAGCGCCCTCTGTCTCTTATACACCTCTGACGCTGCCGACGACTAGTCGAGTGTAAG
>NZ_JAEEAP010000483.1 GCF_016103465.1 Streptomyces sabulosicollis | reverse complement strand
CCCACCCCCCGCACCACCCGCACCGTCCCCGAACGACAGGCACCGCCCATGCACCAACCGTCGTACGAGCCCCTGCGCGGACCGGACTTCTCGTCCTACGCCCCCGAAGAGGTGGGCTGGCTGCTCCAGGACTTCTCCCACGTCACCCTCGAAGCACCCACCGAGGAGCGGGAGGAGGCGATCCAGAGCGGGGGCGCGCACTACGCCGAGTCGCTGCCCGTGGAGTACCAGCCGAGCGAGCGCTACCAGGAGCTGTTCCGGGCCGC
Organism: Streptomyces sabulosicollis; assembly: GCF_016103465.1. Taxonomy (GTDB): domain Bacteria; phylum Actinomycetota; class Actinomycetes; order Streptomycetales; family Streptomycetaceae; genus Streptomyces; species Streptomyces sabulosicollis. The sequence continues at coordinate 6,339 of NZ_JAEEAP010000483.1, read as the reverse complement.
CCTCGACACCTCCGCCGCCCGGATCGCCCGTGCCGTGGGCGCGGTCACCGAGACCGTGCTCGCCGAGCGCTCCCCGCGCCCCGTCCTCGTCTCGCTCGCCCGCGCCGGCACCCCCGTCGGGGTGCTGATGCGCCGCTGGGCGCGCCACGCCCACGGGCTGGACCTCCCGCACTACGCGATCTCCATCGTGCGCGGCCGCGGCATCGACACCGCCGCGCTGCGCTGGCTCGCGGACCACCACGACCCGGCCGACGTCGTCTTCGTCGACGGCTGGACCGGTAAGGGCGCCATCACCCGCGAGCTGTCGGACGCCCTCGCCCCGTACCCGGACTTCGATCCGCGGATCGCGGTCCTCGCCGACCCCGGCCGCTGTGTGGACACCTACGGCACCCGGGACGACTTCCTCGTCCCCTCCGCCTGCCTCAACTCGACCGTCTCCGGGCTGATATCGCGCACCGTGCTCCGCGCCGACCTCGTCGGCCCGGACGACTTCCACGGCGCGAAGTACTACCGCGAGCTCGCCGGTTCGGACGTCTCCGGGCACTTCCTGGACACCGTCTCGGCCCGTTTCGCCGAGGTCGCCGAGGCGGCCCTGGCCGACGCCGAGCGGCTCGCGGCCACCGACCGCACCCCCACCTGGGAGGGGTGGGCCGCGGTCGAGCGGATCAGCCAGGAGTACGGCATCCACGACGTCAACCTCGTCAAGCCGGGCGTCGGCGAGACCACCCGGGTGCTGCTGCGCCGCGTCCCGTGGAAGATCCTCGCCCGGCGCGGCGCGGGCGCGGACCTGGACCATGTGCGGCTGCTCGCCGAGCAGCGCGGAGTGCCGGTCGAGGAGGCCGACGACCTCCCGTACACCTGCGTCGGGCTGATCCACCCGCGCTACACCCGGGGCGCCACCGGAGCCGACGGGAAGACGGTCGGCACGGTGAACGAAGCAGACATCGCGACCACGGCGACCACGGCGGGCACCGCCGCCAGCAGAGACGAGAGAACGGTGGCGGCACGATGAGCGTTCTGGTGGCAAGCGACCTCGACCGCACCCTGATCTACTCGGCGGCCGCGCTCGGTCTCGAGATGCCGGACGCCGAGGCCCCGCGGCTGCTGTGCGTCGAGACGTACGAGGGCAAGCCGCTGTCGTACCTGACCGAGACCGCCGCCGGGCTGCTCGCCGAGCTGGTCCGCACCTCCGTCTTCGTGCCCACGACCACCCGCACCGTCGAGCAGTACCGCCGCATCCGCCTCCCCGGCCCCGCCCCCCGCTTCGCGATCTGCGCCAACGGCGGCCAGCTGCTGGTCAACGGCGAGCCCGACGCCGACTGGCACCGGCGGGTGCGCGGCGCCCTCGCCGACGGATGCGCCCCCCTGGAGGAGGTGCGCGCCCACCTCAGCGCCACCGCCGACCCCGCCTGGCTGCTCAAGGAGCGGGTGGCCGAGGAGCTGTTCGCCTATCTCGTGGTCGAGCGGGAGCTGCTGCCCGAGGAGTACGTCAAGGAGCTCACCCAGTGGGCCGACCCGCGCGGCTGGACGGTCTCCCTCCAGGGCCGCAAGATCTACGCCGTGCCCAAGCCGCTCACCAAGAGCGCGGCCGTCGCCGAGATCAAGAGCCGCACCGGGGCGGACGAGGTGCTCGCCGCGGGCGATTCGCTGCTCGACACCGATCTGCTGCTCGCGGCCGACCGCGCCTGGCGCCCCGGCCACGGCGAACTGGCCGACATCGGCTGGACGGCGCCCCAGCTGACCGTGGTCGAGGAGAAGGGCGTCGCGGCGGGTGAGGCCATCGTCCGCGCCCTGGGCGAGCGCTCCTCCGTCACCTGGGCGCGCGCCCGCAGCCAGGTCATCCGCGCCGTCTCCCGCGGCCGGGACTGACCAGCCGCACCACCACCCATCCCAGCACCGCGAGCGCGGCCGCGCCCAGCACCGCCTTGGAGTAGACCGAGACGTAGTCCGTGACGTCCCTCCAGTTGTCACCCAGCGCGTAACCGGCCAGGACGAACACGGAGTTCCAGATCGCGCTGCCGAGGGTGGTCAGGGTGAGGAAGACCGGGAGGGGCATCCGCTCGATACCGGCCGGAACCGAGATCATGCTGCGGAAGATCGGCACCATGCGGCCGAAGAAGACCGCCTTGGTGCCGTGGCGCCCGAACCAGCGCTCGGTCCGGTCGATATCGGCGGGCCTGACCAGCGGCAGCCGCTCGGCGATCGCGACGGTCCGCTCCCGGCCGAGCAGCGCGCCCACCCCGTACAGCGCGAGGGCGCCGAGGATCGAACCGGCGGTCGTCCACAGCAGCGCGGCCACCAGGCTCATCCGCCCCTGCCCCGCCGCGAACCCGGCGAGCGGCAGGATCACCTCGCTGGGCAGCGGCGGAAAGAGGTTCTCCAGGGCGATGGCGGCGCCCGCGCCCGGCGCCCCGAGGGCGTCCATCAGGCCGGTGGCCCAGTCGGTGATCCGATCAGTCATGGCCGGAACGCTAGGAACCGGCCGCACCCGGCGGCCATGAGGCCGACCGTCCGGTCACCCGGCCGTCCACCGCACCGGCAACCTGCGGAAATCCTCAGTGTCCCGGCCGGTCCTGGCCGCTAGCGTGGCCATCATGGGTGCCACCACGGGGAGATGGTCACGGCGCGCGGCGCGGCTCGCCGCCGGGCTGCTGACGGGGGCCGGTACGGCGCTCGTCGCGCTGCCGTTCCTGCTGGCGGTGGGACTCACCCTGCTGTCCGTGCCCTGGCCGGGCGCGCGCCAGTGCGTCCTGCGGCCGTTCACGGCGGGCGCCGCGCACCTGACCGAGCTGGAGCGCCGCAGACTGGCCCGGTTCCTGGACATCGAGGTCACCCCCGACTACGGCGGCCGCCAGGCGCTGCGCTATCTCGCGGCGCGCACCGCCGTCGGGCTGCTCGGCGGGCTGGTGCTGCTGGCCGGGATCACCGGCGTCGCCTACGGCACCTTCCTCCTCTGGGGCTGGCTGCTCGGCTCCGCCTTCCACGACCTGATCAGCGTCGTCACCAGCGCTGTCGGCGGCCTCTTCCTGCTGTTCCTCGCCGTCCAGGGGGTCTTCGGGGTGGCCGACCTCGAGGCGCGGCTGGCGCGCGGCGTCCTCGGCCCCGAGACCCAGGACGCGCTGCGGCACCGCATCGAGGAACTGGCCGCCAGCCGCGCCGGGGTCGTCGAGGCGGTCCACGACGAACGGCGCCGCATCGAGCGCGATCTGCACGACGGCGTACAGCAGCGGCTGGTGGCGCTGGGCATGCTGCTGGGCCGGGCCCGCCGCAGCCAGGACCAGGCCAAGGCGCGCGCCCTGCTGGCGCAGGCCCACGAGGAGAGCCGCCAGGCGCTGGACGAGCTGCGCGAGGTGGCCTGGCGGGTCTATCCGACCGCGCTGGACGAGGCCGGGCTGCGGATCGCCCTGGAGACGGTCGCCGAGCGCTCGGCCATCCCCGTACGGCTCACGTACGGGCTCACGGCCGAACCGGTCACGGCGGTGCGCACCGCCGCGTACTTCGTGGTCGCGGAGGCGCTGACCAACGCGCTCAAGCACTCGGGCGCGGCCCGGATCGAGGTGGCGCTGACGGCCGTGGCCCCGGGCACGCTGACCGTCCGGGTCACCGACGACGGCACCGGCGGCGCCGACCCGGCGGGCGGCGGTCTGCTCGGCCTGGCCCGCCGGGTCGCCGCCCTCGACGGCCGGCTGAGCGTGGTGAGCCCGCCCGGCGGCCCCACCACCGTCACCGCGGAGCTGCCCGCGCCGTCCCTCGGCGGTGTGCCGTGCGGGTGATCCTGGCCGATGACTCGACCCTGCTCCGCGAGGGCCTGGTGCGGCTGCTCGCCGAGGAGGGGCACGAGGTGGTGGCGGCGGTGGGGGACGGCGCCGCGCTGGTGGCCGCGGTCGAGGCCGCACCGGACGTGGACGCGGTGGTGGTGGACGTACGGATGCCGCCGACGCATACGGACGAGGGGCTGCGCGCGGCGCTGGAGATCCGACGGCGGTGGCCGGGGGTGGGGGTGCTGGTGCTGTCGCAGTACGTGGAGAAGCGGTACGCGACGGAGCTGCTGACGGGGGAGGGGACGGCCGAGACCGGCGGCCTCGGGGCTCCCGGGGCGCGGTCCGGGGGAGTCGGCTATGTGCTCAAGGACCGGGTGGTGCAGGTCGACGAGTTCCTCGACGCGCTGGAGCGGGTCGCCACGGGCCGCGCCGCCTTCGACCCGGAGGTGGTCCGCAGACTGCTCGCCCGCTCCACCCGCACCGATCCGCTGAGCCGCCTCACCCCGCGCGAGCGGGAGGTGCTCGACGCGATGGCCCAGGGGCACGCCAACGCGGCGATCGCCGAGCGGCTGTATGTGTCCCGCAGCGCGGTCGAGAAGCACATCAACGCCATCTTCGAGAAGCTCGAACTGCCGGGGAACGCGGGCTACAGCCGCCGGGTGCTCGCCGTACTGCGCTATCTGGGAAGCTGAATCCGAACGGTGTGACCGGAGCGGAACGGACGGGAACGGACCGGACCGGTACCGAACCGGTCGCGGGAGCCGAGGAGCCGAAAGGGAGGCCGTGATGGCCGAGAGCAAGAGCACACCGATCACGGCCGAGCTGTACGACTACGTCCTGCGGCACAATCCGCCGCTCGACCCGGTCCTGCGCGAGCTCGTCGAGGTCACCCACCGCAATCTCCCCGACTACGCCGGAATGCAGTCCGCCGAGGAGCAGGCCCCGCTGCTGGCCTTCCTGGTCCGGCTCGTCGGCGCCCGCCACATCGTGGAGGTCGGCACCTTCACCGGCTTCTCCGCGCTGGCCATGGCCCGGGCGCTGCCCGCCGACGGCAGGCTGATCGCCTGCGATGTGTCGGAGGAGTGGACGGCGTACGGGCGGAAGGCGTGGGCCAAGGCGGGTGTCGAGGACCGCATCGACCTGCGGATCGCGCCCGCGCTGGACACGCTGCGCGCGATGCCCGCCGAGCCCCATATCGATCTCGCCTACCTCGACGCGGACAAGCAGAACTACATCCCGTACTGGGAGGAGCTGGTCCCGCGGCTGAACCCGGGCGGTCTGATCGTCGCGGACAACGTCTTCTACCACGGGCAGGTCATGGCGGCGGCACCGTCGCCCGGGGGCGCCGCGATCCAGGCGTTCAACGACCATGTGGCGGCGGACGCCCGGATGGAGGCGGTCATGCTCACCGTCGCCGACGGCCTGACACTCGCCCGCCGGGTCGGCTGAGGGGTCAGCTGAGCCGCCGGGCGCGGACGCGCCGCCGGACCCGGGCCCAGCGCCCGGGGGCCTTGGGCTGCCCGGTGGGCTCGGTGCCGCCGGGCTCGGGCTGCTCGGTGCGCTCGGTGCGCCCGGGCCGATCCAGCTTGCCCCACTTGCCGGGCGGCTGATCGCGCCGTTCGCCCGCCGCCTCGCCGGACCGACGGCCTTCGGCGGACTGACGGCCTTCGCCGGGCCCACGGCCTTCGCTGGACCGACGGCCTTCGCCGGGCCCAGGGCCTTCGCCGGACTGACGGCCTTCGGCGGACTGACGGCCTTCGCCGGGCCCAGGGCCTTCGCCGGACTGACGGCCTTCGGCGGACTGACGGCCTTCGCCGGGCCCACGGCCTTCGCCGGACTGACGGCCTTCGCCGGGCCCAGGGCCCTCGCCGGGCCCACCGCGTGCCTCCACCGCACCGGCCATGCCGCGCGCCTCCGCCATACCGGCCGAGAGGGGCCCGCCCGGGGCCTCGGGGCTGAGCGGGGCGCCGGGCGGGGTGCCCGCACCGCCCCGTTCGGCGGCGCGCTCCCGCGCGGCGATCAGCTCACGCGCGTGGGCGGCCTCGCGCTCGGCCTGCTCGGGGTGGCGGCTCACCCAGTACGGATTGTCATGCGGCAGCCCGCCGCTGACCCGCCCGTACATCCCGAACCACATCAGCAGCAGCCCGACCACGAAGCTGAACAGCACGTTCTGCATCCGGAACGCCAGGAAGTTGTACGGGGTCTCCAGCAGTGCCAGATTGACGAACCCGCTCAGCAGGAAGAGCAGCCCGAGCACCATGTTGAGCGACGAGGCGAAGTTGCCGCCGATGAGCATGCCGATGAACAGCAGCAGCCCGATGACGACGGAGAGCACGCTCAGCGTGCCGTTGGTGTTCAGCCCGGCGACCGTGTCACCTCCGGTGTCGAAGAAGCCGACCCGGTGGATCAGGCCCAGGATGCCGAAGGCGACGAGCACCAGCCCCATGAGCCCGGCGCCGACCCGATAGATCTTGCTGAGCCGGTGATCGACGGGCAGATGCTCATCGAGCGTGGTGTGCGCGCCGATCCGCTCCGGGAAGTGCCGTGCGACTCCGGCGGGGTGGGGACCGATGGGGGA
>NZ_JAEEAP010000482.1 GCF_016103465.1 Streptomyces sabulosicollis | reverse complement strand
GTTGGGGAGCTTAGGACGGGGCGGGGCGGATGGGACCGGAGGGACTGTCCGATTACACCCCTTCGAGTGATGATCTGATCACCGAAGGTGGGATTGAGAACGCGCCAAGTCCACTCATGTTCGACCGGCGGTCCGCTGGGCCCGGAGCCCCCGGGTCACTCCTGGGCGGCCGTCGGCGCGTTGGTCTCCGCGGCGGTCTCCGCGGTGATCTCGCGCTCAGGCACCGCCTGCCCGGAGCGGATCAGCTCGATCCGCCCCATGACCTTCGACCGGAGGTCGGTGGGCACGTCGTCATGGCCGCAGCACCGCTTGACGAGCTTCTTCACGGCCTTCTCGAGGCCGTACTTCTCCAGGCACGGGGAGCACTCGTCGAAGTGCACCTCGAACTTGGCGCAGTCGCCGTCCGGCATCTCGTGGTCGAGGAACTCGTAGAGGTGGTCGAGAACCTCGGAGCAGTCCGTCTCATGCGGCTCTCCGCAGCTCATGAGTCCGCGCCTTTCCGATCGTGCGACTCGTCCGCCGCGGCGCCCGCGCCCGCCGGGACCAGCCCGCGCCCACGGGCGTAGTCCTCCAGCAGACCGCGCAGCTGGCGGCGCCCACGGTGCAGCCGGGACATCACCGTACCGATGGGTGTACCCATGATGTCCGCGATCTCCTTGTAGGCAAAGCCCTCGACGTCCGCGAGGTAGACCGCGATGCGGAACTCCTCGGGGATGGCCTGGAGGGCCTCCTTGACATCGGAGTCGGGCAGGTGGTCGAGGGCCTGCGACTCGGCGGAGCGCAGACCGGTCGACATGTGCGACTCGGCGCGCGCCAGCTGCCAGTCCTCGATCTCCTCGGCCGCGCTGCGCTGGGGTTCCCGCTGCTTCTTGCGGTACGAGTTGATGAAGGTGTTGGTCAGGATGCGGTACAGCCACGCCTTGAGGTTGGTGCCCTCGCGGAACTGGTGGAAGGACCCGTACGCCTTCGCGTAGGTCTCCTGTACGAGGTCCTCCGCGTCGGCCGGGTTACGCGTCATCCGCAGCGCGGCCGAGTACATCTGGTCCAGGAAGGCAAGGGCGTCCCGCTCGAAGCGCGCGTTGCGCTCCGAGGACGACTCCTGCGACCGCTCAACCGGCTCTTCCCCGGTAACGCCGTCGGTCCCTGCGTCGGTCCCAGTGACCTGACCCACCTCCTCCAGCTTCGTGTCGGATCCGGATGTGGACCCGCTCGAATCGGAGAATAGACGACGATCCGGTGCGCCCGCCGCTCCGATCTTCACGGCCTGCGCCGCCTGCAGCTGGGACCAGTCCAGGTCAGCGGCCTGTGGACGGGCCGGGCAAGCAAGCGAACCCATGCGGGGGACTCCTCTTCCTCGTTTTCCGCGTATCAGTGCCTCTTACACGGTGAGTACCGACGGTCTCCTCAACACGGATCCCTTCCGTCGCATTCCCGCCCCGCCCCCGGCGCCCTTGTCCGGGCGGATCAGTGTCAGTGGCCGGTGGCCGGTGGCCAGCGGTCAGCCCAGGGCGCGCGGCAGCCAGTCGGCGACGGCGCCGGTGATCAGGGCGAGCGCCGCGGGCTCGTCGAGGTCCGCCGACTTCGGCAGGCCGAAGACGTGATCGCCGTACGGCACCTCCACGAGCTCCATGGACGCGGGCAGCTCCGGGAACTCCTCCGGTCGCCCGAACGGGTCCCGGCCGCCCTGGACGATCAGCGTCGGCACGCCCGTGGCCAGGAGTTCCGCGGCCCGGGACCGCTCCGGCTTGCCCGGTGAGTGCAGCGGGAACGACAGCGCCAGCACGGCCTTCGCGCCCAGTTCCGTCGCGGTCCGGCAGGCCACCCGCGCCCCGGCGCTGCGGCCGCCCGCCACGATCGGCAGCCCGGCCTTCTCCAGCGCGGGCCATACGGCACGCCAGCCGGTGTCGAGGGTCGAGGGCGCGGGCGCGATCTTCTTGCCCGCCACCCGCCACGGCTGCTCGACCAGCGCGACGCTCACGCCGAGCCCGGGGAGCGCCCCGGCCAGCGCGCGCAGGTCCCGCGCGTCGATGCCCCCGCCGGCGCCGTGACTCGCGGCGAGCAGGGCGTGGGCGCCGGGGGCGTGGTGCCAGGTGATCCGGGCGTCCCCGGCCGAGGTCGCCACCACCTCGGTGGTCACGGAGGGTGCGCCCGTCGTCGCGGCTTGCTTCTCCGCGGCCCTCGGATTCGCGGCTTGCTTCTCCGCGGCCGCCGGATGCGCGACCTGCTTCCCCGCGGCCGCCGGATTCGCGTCTCGCTTCTTCGCGGCCATCAGAACAGCGTGCCCTCCTCCGGGGCCTCGAGCTCCTCGAGCAGCTCGGGGCCGTTGTTACGAACATCACTCACCCCGGTCGTCACCGGGTACGCCCGCAGCAGCCCGGAGGGCGGCGACGCCAGCAGCGGCAGCAGGTCGTCGGGGTCGGTGCGGCCCGGATCCAGCCAGGAGGCCCAGCGGTCCTCGGTGAGGACCAGCGGCATCCGCGGGTGGATCTCGGCAAGCGACCGCGGCCCGTCGTCTCGGGCCGCGCCCCCGAAGGGCTCCTTGTCCGCCTCGGTGGTGATCACCGTGCAGGTGACCCACCACGCCCGGGGGTGCTCGTCCGGCAGCGTCCGGTCCCGCCAGAACTCGTAGAGCCCGGCCATGGCCATCACCGAGCCGTCCACCGGGGTCACGAAGTACGGCTGCTTGCGGGGCCGCTTCCGCTTGCCCTTCTCCTCCAGCTGCCGCTCCCCCGCCGCGGTGACCCACTCGTAGTAGCCGTCGGCGGGCAGGATGCAGCGCCGCGAGGCGAACGGGCGCCGGTAGGACGGCTTCTCGTGCACGGTCTCGGCCCGTGCGTTGATCATCTTCGCGCCGCCCTCGGGGGACTTCGCCCAGGACGGCACCAGCCCCCACTTCAGCGCCCTCAGCTGGCGAACCGGACGCGGCTCGGCCGCGTCCTTAAGAGGACGTTCGAGCACCGCGTACACGTCCTTGGTGGGCGCGACGTTCCAGTCCGGCGCCAGAGTCTCCTCCGGCTCCCACTTCTCCACTCCGAAGAGCCCGACGAGATCCTCCGGCCTCCGGCTCGCTGCGTATCGACCGCACATAGGTGCCACACTGCCACGACCCCTACCGACGCGAGGAGCCGCCCGCACATGGACGCAACGAACGCCGCCGACCTGTGGGACCGGGTGACCGGCGCCCAGCCCGACCCCACCACCTGGCTGGTCGTCTCCACCGGCGTGATCGCGTTCGCGGTCGTGGTCTTCCGTACCGCCTGGCGGATAGCCCGTAACGCCATCACCATCGCCCACGAGGGCGGCCACGCCGTGGTCGCCCTGCTCAGCGGGCGGCGGCTGGACGGCATACGGCTGCACTCGGACACCTCGGGGCTGACCGTCTCGCGCGGCAAGCCCACGGGCCTGGGCATGATCCTCACGGCGGCGTCCGGCTACACCGCCCCGTCCCTGCTGGGCCTGGGCGGCGCCTGGCTGCTGGCGGCGAACCACATCACCTTGCTGCTGTGGGGGACGACGGCGCTGCTGGCCGCGATGCTGGTGATGATCCGCAACGCCTATGGCGTCCTTACGGTCGTCATCAGCGGGGCCGCCTTCTTCCTCGTCTCCTGGCTGACCGGGCCGGACGTCCAGGCGGGGTTCGCGTACGCCGTGGTGTGGTTCCTCCTCCTGGGGGGCGTGCGTCCGGCCTTCGAGCTCCAGCGCAAGCGCCGTCACGGCGGTGCGTACGACTCCGACCCCGACCAGCTCGCCCGCCTGACGGGCATTCCGGCCGGCGCCTGGCTGCTGCTGTTCCACGTGGTCTCGCTGTGTTCGCTGCTCGCCGGAGGGCGCTGGCTGCTGGGGCTGTGACCCCGTACGCGCGCCCGGCGCGCCACCATCGGCCCCTCGTGGACGCCTCCCGGCAGCGCCGTGTTTCGACTGGGTTTCACCGCTTTCGATCAAGATTGGCACTCCGGGCGAACCACTAAAGTGAGACCCATGACCGGCATTGAGACCTCCCCGGGCGACCACACCGCCCTCTGGCCCGCTCCGACCGCCGATGGAGCGGTGGACGCGACCGTCACCGTGCCCGGATCCAAGTCGGTTACCAACCGCGGTCTGATCCTGGCCGCGCTCGCCGCCGAACCCGGCTGGCTGCGCCGCCCGCTCCGCTCCCGCGACACCCTCCTGATGGCCGCCGCCCTGCGCGCCATGGGCGTCGGCATCGAGGAGACGGTGTCCGACGGCGCCCTCGGCTCCGGCGGCCCCTCCGGCGGCGGAGAGGCATGGCGGGTCATCCCGGCGGGGCTGCACGGCCCGGCCACCATCGACGTCGGCAACGCCGGCACCGTGATGCGCTTCCTGCCGCCGGTCGCCGCCCTGGCCGACGGCCCCGTCCACTTCGACGGCGACCCCCGCTCCCACGAGCGCCCGCTGCACGGCGTGATCGACGCGCTGCGCGCCCTCGGCGCCCGCATCGACGACGACGGCCGTGGCGCGCTGCCGATGACCGTGCACGGCGGCGGGGCGCTGGACGGCGGCCCGGTCCGCATCGACGCCTCGTCGTCCTCCCAGTTCGTCAGCGCGCTGCTGCTGTCCGCGCCGCGCTTCAACCAGGGCGTCGAGGTGCGCCACATCGGCGCCGCGCTGCCCTCCCTGCCGCACATCCGGATGACCGTGGACATGCTGCGCGCGGCGGGCGCGCGGGTGGACACCGCCGAGGCGGGCGGCGAGCGGGGCGTCTGGCGGGTGGCGCCGAGCGCGCTGCTCGGCCGCGACCTGGTCGTCGAGCCCGATCTGTCCAACGCGGCGCCGTTCCTGGCCGCCGCCCTGGTCACCGACGGCCGGGTGACCATCCCCGACTGGCCGGAGCGCACCACCCAGCCCGGGGACGAACTGCGCCGGATCTTCACCGAGATGGGCGGTTCCTGCGAGCTCACCGACACCGGTCTGACCTTCGCCGGAACGGGCCGGATCACCGGCATCGACGCCGATCTGCACGAGGTCGGCGAGCTCACCCCGGTGATCGCGGCGGTCGCGGCGCTGGCCGACTCCGAGTCGGTGCTGCGCGGCATCGCGCATCTGCGGCTCCACGAGACCGACCGGCTCGCCGCCCTCGCCAAGGAGATCAACGAGCTGGGCGGGGACGTCAGCGAGACCGAGGACGGCCTGCGGATCCGCCCCCGGCCGCTGCACGGCGGGATCTTCCACACCTACGAGGACCACCGGCTGGCCACCGCCGCCGCCGTCCTCGGCCTGGCCGTCGACGGCGTGCTGGTCGAGAACGTGGCGACCACCGCCAAGACCCTCCCCGACTTCCCCGGTCTGTGGACCGGCATGCTCGACGCGACGACGACCTCGGCGCGGAGATCCTGAGAGCCTGGACTCATGCGCCGCTACGGCAAGCACACCGACGAGGACGACGTTCGGATCCGCCCCAACCGCAAGGGCAACCGGCCGCGCACCAACATCCGCCCCAAGCACGAGGACGCCACCGAGGGGTTCGTGCTGACGGTCGACCGCGGCCGGCTCACGGTCCTGGTCGGGGACCGCACCATCACCGCCATGAAGGCCCGCGAGCTCGGCCGTAAGGGCGTCGTGGTCGGCGACCGGGTCGCGGTCGTCGGGAACCTCTCCGGCGACAAGGACACGCTCGCCCGGATCGTCCGGGTCGAGGAGCGCTCCTCCGTCCTGCGCCGGACCGCCGACGACGACGATCCGTACGAGCGGGTGGTGGTCGCCAACGCCGACCAGCTCGCGATCGTGACCGCCCTGGCCGACCCGGAGCCGCGCCCGCGGCTGATCGACCGGTGTCTGGTGGCCGCCTTCGACGCGGGCCTGGAGCCGCTGCTCGTCCTCACCAAGTCCGATCTGGCGCCCGCCGACGACATGCTGAAGACCTATGAGCCGCTCGGCGTCCCCTATGTCGTCACCAGCCGCGACGAGCTGGCCGACGGCGAGGCCGCCGACCGGGTGCGGGAGCGGCTGACAGACCGGATCACCGTCTTCGTCGGTCACTCGGGCGTGGGCAAGACGACGCTGGTGAACGCGCTGGTCCCGGACCGCCAGCGGGCCACCGGCCGGGTGAACGCGGTCACCGGCCGCGGCCGCCACACCACCACCTCCGCCCTCGCGCTCCCCCTGCCGGACGCCAAGGGGTGGGTGATCGACACCCCGGGCGTGCGGTCCTTCGGACTGCACCACGTGGACCCGGCGCGGGTCATCCACGCCTTCCCGGACCTGGAGCCGGGCACCGAGGGCTGTCCGCGCGCCTGCAGCCACGACGAGCCGGACTGCGCGCTGGACCAATGGGTGGCCGACGGCCACGCCGAACCGGCCCGGCTCTACTCCCTACGCCGCCTGCTGGCCACCCGCGAGCGGCGGGAGGGCGACTAGGTACGCCCGACGGCCCGTCCTCTGGGGCGCAGCCCCGGGACGGGGTCTGGGGCGGAGCCCCGGGACGGAGTCTGGGGAGCACCCCCGAGTCGGGTCTGGGGCACAGCCCCGGGACGGGACCTGGGGCGCACCCCCGGGACGGAGTCTGAGGCGCACCCCCGGGACGGGATCTGGAGCGCACCCCCGGTTCCGGGGCCTGGGGCGAAGCCCCGGTGCGGGGCCTGGGGCGAAGCCCCGGGAC
>NZ_JAEEAP010000481.1 GCF_016103465.1 Streptomyces sabulosicollis | reverse complement strand
CCCCACCACTGGCCCACAGCCGCCCCACCGCCGCCCTCCGCACCTCCCCATAAAAGGAATTCAGGTCCAGCTGGGCCAAATGGAGCTCGCATTGGTCCCCTTTAGCGGGATTCTCAGATAACACACCGTGCAAGAACCGCACTATGCCGGACGGGTGAAGCTGACTAGCGGCCCGAAGCCTTAACTGATGAGCTTCGTTGTGTCATGCGTCCGTGAATTCGCGGAGCAACCCAGACGGAGGAATCAAGTGAACATCGGCAAGAAGGCAGTTCTCCTTACCGCGGCCGCCGGCGCTCTGGTCATCGGTGGCGCGGGCGGTGCCCTGGCCAACGCCAACGACGACTTCATCGTGCAGCTGAACAGCTGTGACACCGCCACCGGCACCACCATGAACACCGGGGCGGACGCTCCCACCGGCGACCTCGACCTCGGCTCGAACTGCATCAACTTCACCAACAGCAGCGGTTCGGTCGTCCAGGCCAACGACTGCGACACGGCCACCGGCACGACCGTCATCATGGGCGGCATGGCCCCGACGGGCGACACCAACATCGGCTCCAACTGCGCGAACATCGCCGTCGACGACGACGGCGTCACCCGCCACTGAGTCGCTGCCCCTTTCATGGTGTTCCCGCCCGCGGTGACACCGTGAGGCTTCCCCCCGTTGGGAATCGCGGCCCTGGAAGCCTCACTTCCAGGGCCGCTGCCATGAAAAAGGCTTACGGCGACGGCGATGGAACGCGCCGCACCCGAAGCCCGAATGGAGGCTCTTTATGCACATGCGCAAAAGGACGGCGCTTCTTGCGGCGACCGTGGGCGCGCTGCTGATCGGCGGTGCGGGCGGTGCCGACGCCGCCGGCCCCGGTCCCAGCCGCTCGGCCGGCGACAACGGCGGGACGCAGAGCAATCGCTGCACCACCAGTTCCGTCATTGGCACCGTCACCGTGGCGGCCGGTCCCACCCAGATCAGCAATCAGACCGACTGCGTCAACATCGCCGAATCGGGTGTGACGACCCAGGAGAACCGCTGCCGCACCCACTCCGTCATCGGTCCGATCACCGTCGCACTGGCTCCCGGATCCGAAATCAAGAACGGGACCAACTGCGTCAACATCAGTGAGTCGGGCGGGGTCACGAAGCAGACCAACGACTGTCGCACCACCTCCGTGACGGGCCCGATCACGATCGGCCCCGGCTCTGAGGTCACCAACGAGACCAACTGCGTCAATGCCGCCGGCGCCGACCCCGAGAACGGAACTGGAGGGAAGAGCGCGAACGGCACGAAGAGCGGTAAGAGCGGTGGCCAGGGAAACCGTCAGCGGTCCTGAAACACCGAGCCCCCAGAACTCGGCATCGAGCTCCGGAGACATCCGCTCGCCATGAACGCGGCCTTGGGGTAATCCCCCCGGGGCCGTGTTCATTTTTTCGTTTCCACGGACGGCTGAATATACCTTTACTGTAGCGGATGGGTGATCCTTCGGCTTTTCCCGGATCCCGACCTCCAGAAATATCGTTCAAGAGGTGTCTGCGGATTATTCGCGGAGAACCCGATATGGAGGCACCAGAACAATGCAGATCGGCAAGAAGGCAGCTCTCATGGCCGCGGCGGCCGCGGGCACAATGGTGGTCGGCAGCGCCGCTAGCGCGAGTGCCCATGGCCTCTTCCCGCAGTCCAGCGGGGCTCAGCGAAACCTCTGTGACACGGTCACCGGCACCACCACCAACACCGGCGATGCCGCCCCCACCGGCGACTTCGACCTCGGCTCTGACTGCATCAACTTCACCAACAGCGGTGCGGCCTCCCAGACCAACGAGTGCGACACGGCCACCGGCACGACCGTCATCATGGGCGGCATGGCCCCGACGGGCGACACCAACATCGGCTCCAACTGCGCGAACATCGCCCTCGACGAGCCGGACCCGGTCGTGGTCGTGCACAAGGACCCGCCGAAGAAGCAGCACAAGGCCAAGGACCCGCACAAGGACAGGAAGCACCACAAGGCAAAGAGCTCGCACAAGGCCAAGGACCCGCACAAGAAGGCCAAGTGCTCGCACAAGGTGACGAAGCAGCACAAGGCCAAGGCGAAGAAGAAGGACTGCAAGCACTGACGGTCGAGCAGGCGGTCAGGCACGCAGCGCCCCCGGAAGCACAGCATCCGGGGGCGCTGCGGCGTTCCGCCGGGTTGTTACAGCGGGGGTCGGGCTTCTGTCAGCACCCCGCGAGGGCCGGTACGCACTGGTTCGGGTTGTTCCCGGTCACCGTGGTCGCGGAGAGCGAGATCGTGCCGCCGTCGGTGAAGATTCCGCCGCCCTGGCCGCCATTGGCCGTATTACCGGTGACGGTGTCGCCGGTCATTTGTGTGGTGCCCGCGTGCTGGAACACACCACCACCGTTCAGCGTGGCAGTGTTCCTGGACACGGTGGTGGCCAGCACTCGCAGCGTGCTGCCCATGTTGGCGATACCGCCGCCGAAACTCCCGGCGGTGTTCTCGAGCACCCGGCTGCCGTTGACCGTCATATCTCCGATCGCGGTGGAGATGCCGCCGCCCTCGAAGTTGGCGGTCCTGTTCCGCGCGACCGCGACCGCGCCGAGCAGCGTCGTTCCAAAATTGCTGACGCCACCGCCCGAGCTGTCCGCGGTATTGTCGGAAATGTTGCCGCCCGAGACGCTGAGGGTGGCTGATGTATTGATGTGAATACCGCCGCCGTCCCCGGCGGAATTGTGCGTCACGTCCGTGGCCGAAAGCACCGCCGAACCGCCCGAGGCGATCTCGATACCGCCGCCGACGTTGCTCGCGGTGTTGCCCGTGACCGTGGACTGGATCAGCCTCAGCGAGCCTCCGTCGAGGATGCCACCGCCATCGGTGCCCGCCCCCGATGTCGCCCGGCCGCTGGCAAAGGTCACGCCGTTGGCCGTGAGCCTTCCGCCGGGCGCGATCTCCGCGATCCGGAAGTCTCCCGCGGATGCGCTGCGTCTGATGGTGGACTGGGTGCCGGTGATGGACACGTCGCGGGTGATGAGCGGCAGTCCGTCAGCGCCGTTGGGGCCCGTATACGCCGCGGAGCCCAGCGTGTACACACACCCCGGGGCCAGGAGGACGGACCCTCCCGAGGGCGAGCTGTTGGCCTCGCTCACCGCGGTGACCAGCGCCGCCGCGTCCCCGCAGGGCACCGGCGCAGCCGCCTTCTCGCCGTCCTTACCCCTGCCTTCCCTCCCTTCTGCGGACGCCGGAGCGGAGACCGCCCACACCGATACCGCCAGCGCCATGACGGGGATCAACCCCCGGATCGTTGTCGCGAGTCGCACGAGGAGTCTCCTTACGCGTTTCTGAGCAGCGGGCCAGACGCAGCAGGTTCAGACTCTGCGGTCGAGTACCGTTCGGCATCCGCTCAAGCGCCGGTCGAGTGAGACTCGATCTTCTGTACGACGAGGGTGAGAACCGCCCGGCCCCAGGCCGCGGAAGACAGCGCGGCGGGACCCGTACGAACGATGAAACCGCAGGTCACCGATGGCGCCTGCGGTTTCCGAGGTGGGTCATCAGGGGCTCGAACCCTGAACCAATGGATTAAAAGTCCACTGCTCTGCCAATTGAGCTAATGACCCGCACCCCCGCAGCATAGCTCGGCGAGGGGCCAACCCCCGAGCCAATACCCTCCGGGAGCGAAAGGCCGTGCAACAGCGCGGTGTTGCACGGCCCTCCGTACGGCCGTCGTACGGCCCTCTGCAGGCCGATCAGGCCCGATCAGCCGTTGCGCTTCCAGCGCGGCTTGTCGGCGCGGCGGTCGAAGGACCGGTCGTGCGAGCTGTGGGAGCGCTCGTACGAACGGCCGCCGGTGGCACCGCCCCGGTGGTCGTCACGGCGGCCCGGGCGGTCGTCGCGACGGTCACGGTTGAACGGACGGTCCCCGCCACGGTGGTTGTGGTCGCGGCGCTCGAAGGAACGGCCACCACGGTCGTTGTCACGGCGGTCCCGGCCGAAACCGCGGTCGTCGCGGCGCTCGTACGGGCGGCCGCCGCGGTCGTCACGCCGGTTGAAGCCGCCACGGTCGTCCCGGCGGTCGCGGCCGAACGAGCGGTCATCGCGCCGGTCGCGGTTGAAGCCACGGTCGTTGTCCCGGCGGTCGTTGTCCCGGCGGTCACGGTCACGGCCGAAGCGGTCGTCGCGCCGGTCGTCCCGTCGGTCATCGCGCCGGTCGCGGTTGAAGCCGCGGTCGCGGTCGCCGTCCCGGCGGTCGAAGGAACGGCCACCCCGGTCGTCACGGCCCCGGTCGTCCCGCCGGTCGCGGCCGAACGTGCGGTCATCGCGCCGGTCGTCGCGCCGGTCGCGGTTGAAGCCGCGGTCGCGGTCGCCGTCCCGGCGGTCGAAGGAACGGCCACCCCGGTCGTCACGGCCCCGGTCGTCACGGCCCCGGTCGTCCCGGCGGTCGTACGAGGAGCGGCGCGGCGCCTCGCCGTCACCCGCGCCCTCGGCGGCCTCCGCCGCCCCCGCGCCATTCCCGGCGGGCACGGTCGCGGGCTCCGCCGTGCGCTGCGCGGGCAGCGTCACGGCGGCGGCCTCGGCCACCGTCTCCGCCCCGGCCTCGGCCGGGATCGCGGACTCCGCCGGTGCCACGGTCTCGCCGCGCTCGCGCGCCACCCGCGCGGACAGCCGGTCGGCCTCCTCGCGCAGTTCGGCCGCGCGCCGCTGCGCCCGCTCCAGCTGCCGGGTGAGGTCCTGCGCCTCGCGCTCGGCCTGCTTGGCCGCGTTCGAGGCCGCCTCCGCCTGCACCTCGGTGAGCGAACGCGCGCCCGTGATCCGGGCCACGTCCTCGTCGAAGGCTCCGCCGCCGACGATGTGGCGCGAGGCGTCGACGCCCGCGTCCTCCATCAGCCGGAAGATCTGGCGGCGCTGGTGCGGCAGGGCCAGCGAGACGACGGTGCCGCTCTGGCCCGCCCGCGCCGTACGGCCGGAGCGGTGCAGATAGTCCTTGTGGTCACCGGCTGGGTCCACGTTCAGCACCAGGTCGATGCCGTCGACGTGGATACCGCGCGCGGCGACGTCCGTGGCGACGAGCACGTTGACGTACCCGTCCTTGAAGTCGGCCAGGGTGCGGGTGCGGGCGCCCTGCGTCATGCCGCCGTGCAGCGCGTCGGCGCGTACGCCCGCGTCGCACAGCTGCTCGGCGACGCGGTCGGCGCCCAGCTGCGTCCGCACGAAGATGATGGTGCGGCCCTTGCGCGCCGCGATGGCGGCGGTGACCGGCGCCTTGTCCTTCGGCTTCACGACCAGCACATGGTGGGTCATGGTCGAGACGGCGCCCGCGGACGGGTCCACCTCGTGGGTGACCGGGGCGACCAGGTAGCGCTTGACCAGGGTGTCGATCTCGTTCTCCAGCGTCGCGGAGAACAGCAACCGCTGGCCGCCCTGCGGCACCAGGTCGAGGATCTCGGTGACCTCGGGCAGGAAGCCCATGTCGGCCATCTGGTCGGCCTCGTCGAGGACCGCGATCTGCACCTTGTCCAGGGACGCGGCACCGCGCTCGATGATGTCGCGCAGTCGGCCCGGGGTGGCGACCAGGATGTCCACGCCCCGCTCCAGCGCGTAGATCTGATTGCCCATCGAGGTGCCGCCGCAGACGACCTTGAGCTTGAGGCCGAGGACATCGCCGTACGGCTGCAGCGCGTCGCTCACCTGCATCGCGAGCTCACGGGTCGGGGTGAGGATCAGCCCGCGGGGGCGCTTCTTCTCGGTGTGGCCGCCGGCCAGCGTGGTCAGCAGCGGAAGGCCGAACGAGAGGGTCTTGCCGGAGCCGGTACGGCCGCGGCCGAGGATGTCGCGTCCGGCGAGGGCGTCGGGGATGGTCGCGGCCTGGATCGGGAAGGGCGTGGTGACGCCGTTCTGCGCCAGCTTGCGGACGATCTGCTCGGGGAGGCCGAGGTCGGCGAATGTGATGTCGGGCGCCTTAGGGGTGTCGGGGGCTTCCGTGGCGGCTTGCTGAGAGGACGTGGCTGACGCCGCTGGCGCCGTCTGGTCGGCCTGCTCTGCCTGCGCGTCCTGCTGGGACGGCTCGGACGGCTCGACCGGGGCGGCGGGCTCGATCGGGGCGGCCGGGGCGGCCAGCTCGCTCGCCTCGCTCGTCTCGTCGAGGGCGGGCATGACGGCGTGATCAGTGGAAACGGACATGCGAAATGCGAAACCTTCCGGAGTCTCGGCACGCGCCCAAACTCCGTGTGTTGTCGCAAACGACCGCCTCTATGCGGTCAGCCACGGGATGGCAAGGAACGCGCCTCGCGGCGCACTTCTACGAGGCGCCGGGCAAATGGGATCAAACGATCTACCACCATACGCACCTCCACCCCTCAAGAGCAAATTCGCTCCGTCCGCGCTGGCCAGCGGCACCATGCGCTCCGCCGGAGGTGCCCTGAAATCCGGAGGTGCCCTGACATCTGGAAGTGCCCTGAGCTGCCGTCGGTCGTCCGCGGTGTCGTCGTGGATGGTCGCGCCCCGCGGCGGAGCCCCGCGGGTACGGGCGCTAACCCGCGGGCTGGCCCGACGGGGAGGCGGGCGCGGTCGGGGGCTCGGCGTCGGTCGGCTTCGGGTCCGGCGCGCTCGGCGGCGGACTCGACGGCCGGGGCGCGGGCGGTGCGT
>NZ_JAEEAP010000480.1 GCF_016103465.1 Streptomyces sabulosicollis | reverse complement strand
GGGGCCGCCGCACGGGCCCGCTCACGGGGAGCGGCGGGGGCCGCGGGCGCCGCCGGACGCGGTGCGGACGCGTCGTTGAAGAACGACGCCGCCGACCGCTCACCGCTCTCCACGGCCCGCACGGCGGCGGCCAACGCCTCAGCCGCCGCCGACCGCCGCCCCTTGCCACCGCCACCGGAGGCCGCTGCGGCGCCGGACTCACTCTGCCCGGCGGGTGTGGAAGCGCCGTCTCCCGCTCCCGAGCTCGCGTCGCCGCTCGGCTCGCCGCTCGGCTCGGCGCTCGCCTCGGCGCCGCCGGACTCGCCCTGTGCGGCGGGCTCGGAAACACCTGCTCCCGGGCCATCGCTCGCCCCAACCGAACCCGGCGCCTCCGCGTCCCCGGAGCCCCGTCCCGCCCCTGGGCCGGAGGCGCCGTGCCCGGCGGACGCGGCCAGCCCACCCGCTCCGGGCCCGACGGCCTCGCCTGCCGGGGGCCGCTCGCCGCCGGTGCCCTGGGCGCCGGGAGCAGCTCCGGCGGCGGGGGCCTCGGCGTCGTCGGCCCCGCCCCGTCCGGCGGGTCCGGCGGCCGCGGCCGCCTCCGCCTCGTTCGGGTCCGCCCCCATGGGGGTGCCCGTGGCCCCGGACTCGCTGTGGTCGCCCGGCGCGTGGTCCTGGCCCACCCCGCCGGGGGCGCCCTGGGCGTCCGGGGCGTGGTCCGCGGCCGACCCGGCGGGGGCGGGACCGCCGGGGGCGCCCTGGGCCCGGGGCCCGGTGTTCGCCTGGCCCGCCGGGTCCGCCGTGTCCGCCGGATCCGTCGGCATCGTCGGCTCCGGGAGGTTCGGCTCCGGGAGGTTCGGGTCGGCCTCCTCGGGCGCGGGTGCGGCATCGCCGGCGAGGCGGTCGGTACTCACAGCGTGCTCCAGTCCTGATCGGGATAGCGGTGCACGGGCGCCGACACATCGTCCAGCGCCTGGCAGATCTCGTCCGGAAGACTAAGGCTCTCCGCCGACAACGCCGCCCTCAGCTGCTGGGCGTTGCGCGCGCCGACGATCGGGGCGGTGACGCCCGGGCGGTCGCGGACCCAGGCCAGGGCCACGTTGAGCGCGGTGGTCGCCAGGCCGTCGGCGGCTATGGCGACCGCCTCGACGATCCGGCTCGCCTCCTCGTCCAGGTACGGCGCGACGAACGCCGCGAGCTCGGAGGCGCCGCGCGAGTCGGCGGGCGTCGTATGGCGGTACTTGCCGGTCAGCACACCGCGGCCGAGCGGTGAGGACGGCAGCAGCCCGACGCCCAGGTCGAGCGCCGCGGGCAGCACCTCGCGCTCCACACCGCGCTGGAGCAGCGAGTACTCCATCTGCGTGCTGGCCAGCCGGGTGTGCGCGCCCGAGGAGGCCAGCTGCCAGGTGGCGGCCTTGGCGAGCTGCCAGCCGCTGAAGTTGGACACCCCCACATAGCGGGCCCGCCCGCTGCTCACCGCGATGTCAAGCGCCTGCAGGGTCTCCTCGAGCGGGGTGAACGGATCGAAGGCGTGCACCTGCCACAGGTCGACGTAGTCCGTGCCCAGCCGCTCGAGCGAGGCGTCCAGCGCGGCCAGCAGGTGGCCGCGCGAGGCGTCGAAGCGGCGGTCGGGGTCGGGCACGCTGCCGGCCTTGGTGGCGATCTGCAGATCGCGCCGGGGCAGCAGCCCCTCCAGCAGCTGCCCCAGGAGATATTCGGCGCCGCCGTCCGCGTACACATCCGCGGTGTCGACGAGTGTCCCGCCCGCCTCCCAGAACGCCTTGAGCTGATCCGCGGCGTCGTGTTCGTCAGTGTCCCGCCCCCAAGTGAGCGTGCCGAGCCCGAGCCGGGAGACGCGCAGGCCCGTGCGGCCGAGGTGCCTTAGCTCCATGAACGTCGAGATTACTGGCCGGAAAGCGGCCCGTGGCAGCCTGTGGATAACCCACCCCTGACGTATCCCGGTCATGCGCGCTAGAGTCCCCGGAACAGCGACGTTACTGATCAGTAAGGGGTGCGGTATGAGGCTCGGCATCAACCTCGGCTACTGGGGCGCCGGAATGGACGCGGACAACCTCGCGGTCGCCCGCGAGGCCGACAGGCTCGGCTATTCCGTCTGCTGGGCCGCCGAAGCCTACGGTTCGGACGCCGCCACGGTGCTCGCGTGGGTCGCCGCGCAGACCGAGCGCATCGACGTCGGCTCCGCCATCTTCCAGATCCCGGCCCGCACCCCCGCCATGACGGCGATGACCGCCGCCACCCTCGACACCCTCTCCGGTGGCCGCTTCCGCCTCGGGCTCGGCGTCTCGGGGCCCCAGGTGTCCGAGGGCTGGTACGGGGTGCGGTTCGACAAGCCGCTCGCCCGCACCCGCGAGTACGTGGAGATCATCCGTAAGGCGATGTCGCGCGAGCGGCTGACCCACGAGGGCCAGAACTGGACCCTGCCGCTGCCCGACGGCCCCGGCAAGCCCCTCAAGCTCACCGTGCACCCGGTGCGGGAGTACATCCCGCTGTACATCGCGGCCATCGGCCCGAAGAACCTGGAGCAGACCGGCGAGATCGCCGACGGCGCCCTGGTCCTGTTCTACGCGCCCGAGCACGCCGAGGCGACCACCCTCAGCTCGCTGCGCGCGGGCCGCGAGAAGGCGGGAAAGAGCCTTGAGGGCTTCGACGTGGTGCCCACCGTCCCCATGGCCCTCGGCGACGACGTCCGCGCCCTCGCCGACCAGTTCCGCCCGTACACCGCGCTCTACGTGGGCGGCATGGGCAGCGCCAAGCAGAACTTCTACAACAAGCTGGCGCAGCGCATGGGGTACGAGAAGGAGGCCGCCGAGATCCAGGAGAAGTACCTCTCCGGGGACAAGGAGGGCGCCGCCGCGGCCGTCCCCCACGAGCTGATCGACTCCACCGCGCTGCTCGGCCCCGTCGAGCGCATCGCCGACCGCATGCAGGCGTACGCGGAGGCCGGGGTCACCACCCTGTCGCTCACGCCCGCGGGCTTCACGCTCGAGGAGCGGCTCGCCGGGCTGCGGGCGGGCGTCGAGGCCCTGGAGCGGGCAGGGCTCGCGTAAGGCGCGGAGCGCGCACCCTGTCGGCCCGGCAGCGCATCGGGAGAGCCTGGAAAGTTCTGCGGCCGTGGTGGGGGCTCGGGGGTCTTCCCCGCCACGGCCGTCATCCAGCACAACGCCTCCGCCGCCCAGGGGTTACGCGGACGCGGCGTATGGAGGGGGTCCCCCGTTCGGCCGAGCCGGGTGCCCCAGCTGTTGCCGCCGCCCCCACCGGGCCGTTGACTTTTTCTGCGCACGGCGGTGCACGACCAGCGCACGGAGGTGGCGGCGATGCTCTCGGCGAGAAGCGTGTTCCAGGAGATCCTGGACAACGACGAGTCGTTCCGGCTCTTCTGCTCCGTCGCGGCCAGTGGGGAGGCCCAGGGAGGCTGGGAGAACGGTCGGATCGCCGCCCTCGTGCCCGAGAGCCGCCGCGACCTCGCGCCGAAGATCGCCCGCCATGGCGCCGACGAGGACAAACACGGCCGGATCTTCAGCGCCCTGCTCCGCAGGCGCGGTCTGGAGCCCATGGAGGTGCCGCGCGAGACCGACTACACGATGCTCCTGGAGGCGCGCGGCATCGGCCTCGCCCATGACAAGCTGCGCCGTGACGAGCCGCTCACCGAGCACGACATCGTGGTCTACCTCGCCCACAGCAGGGTCACCGAACAGCGCGCCGCCGCGCAGATGATGATGTTGCGCAGGTACTTCGGCGACCACCCCGACCTCGGCCGCGCGTTGCGCATGATCGCCGAGGACGAGGACAACCACCTCGCCTACTGCCACGAGGAGCTGCTGCGCCTGGCCGCCGACGGGTACGGCCGGGCCATCCAGCGGACCCTGCGGGAGAGCGCGCTCGTCGAGATGGAGGTCTACCGGGACGTCAGCCTGGCCGTGATGGCCCATATGGCACGCCTCCTCGGCTGGCCCAGGCCGAAGTCCGCGCTGCTCGCGGCCGGGATCCACGCCCTGTACGGGTACGAGCGGCTGGGCGGCTGGCGGCGCATGGTCTCCCTGCGGATGCCCGGGCGGCGGAACGCGCTGGGCGGACCCGCGACGAGCGCTTCCGGGGCCCCCGAGGCGCCCGAGTTCGTCTGACCGGCCCTTGGGACCTCAGAGCCACCCACGCCGCTTGAACCAGCGGTACAGCACCGCGATCACACCGCCCATGAGCACGACCACCCCCGGGTATCCCCAGGGCTGCTTCAGTTCCGGCATGTGTGTGAAGTTCATGCCGTATATCCCGGCGATCATCGTCGGTACCGCGGCCATGGCCGCCCACGCCGAGATCTTCCGCATGTCGTCGTTCTGCCGCACGCCCATCTGCGCGAGATGGGCGGAGAGGATGTCCGACAGCAGCCGGTCGAGGCCCTCCACATGCTCGTTCACCCGGGTCAGATGGTCGCTGACATCACGGAAGAACGGCCGGGAGCCCTCGTGCACGAACGGCACCCCGGCGCCGGTGAGCCGCTCCATCGGCTCTCCCAACGGCCCGGCCGAGCGGCGGAATTCCATCACCTCGCGCTTGAAGGCGTAGATCCGCCCGGCGGTGTTCTGCCCGGCGCCCGCGTTCGGGGCGAAGACCTCCGTCTCCAGCTCCTCCAGGTCACCGTGCAGACCGTCGGCCACGTCCAGGTAGTGGTCCACGACCGCGTCGGAGACCGCGTACATCACCGCCGTGGGGCCGTGCTGCAGCACCTCGGGCATCTTCTCCAGCCGGTCGCGCACCGAGCCGAGCGGATTGGCCTCGCCGTGCCTTACGGTCACCACGAAGGAGTCACCGACGAAAACCATCAGCTCACCCGCGGTGATGGTCCCGGCTCCGTCGTCGTACTGCACCGGCTTGAGCACCAGGAACAGCGAATCGTCGTAGACCTCCAGCTTCGGCCTCTGGTGGGCGCACAGGGCGTCCTCGACGGCCAGCGGATGCAGTCCGAACTCGCTGGTGACCAGCTCGAACTCCTTCTCGGTCGGCTCGTGCAAACCGATCCACAAGAAGGCGTCCCCGCTCGCGCGCGCCTGATCCAGGGCGTCGGAGAAGTCGGCGGGTCCTTCGGTGCGGGCCCCGTCCCGGTAGATGGCACAATCCACGATCACGCTGCGCATTGTGCCTCGCGTGATGCCGATCGGCACAGGGGGACCCTTGGGCGGGATCGGTGCGCATCCGAAGCTGAGCGGCGCCGGAGGGGTCGTAGGGTGGCAGCCATGCCCATGCTGATCCTCGTACGGCACGGCCGGTCCACCGCCAATACCGCGGGCGTCCTGGCGGGCTGGACACCCGGTGTCGCCCTCGACGAGCGCGGTACGGCCCAGGCCGAGGCGCTGCCCGCCAGGCTGGCCGGACTGCCGCTGGCCGCCGCCGTCACCAGCCCGTTGCAGCGCTGCCGGGAGACGCTGGCCCCGCTGCTCGCCGCCCGGCCGGAACTGCCGCTGCACCCCGACGACCGGATCGGGGAGTGCCACTACGGCGACTGGTCCGGCCGGAAGCTGGCCGAGCTCGCCGATGAACCATTGATGAACATCGTCCAGCAGCATCCGTCCGCGGCCGCCTTCCCCGGCGGCGAGTCCATGCGCGCCATGCACGCGCGGGTGGTCGAGGCGGTGCGCGACTGGAACGCCCGGATCGAGCGGGAGCACGGCGCCGACGCGGTCTATCTGATGTGCTCCCACGGGGACATCATCAAGGCGTTGGTCGCGGACGCCCTCGGACTCCACCTCGATCTGTTCCAGCGGATCTCGGTCGAGCCCTGCTCGGTCACCGCGATCCGGTACACCCCGACCCGGCCCTTCCTCGTCCGGCTCGGGGACACCGGGGACTTCGCCGGTCTGGCGCCGCGCGAGGAGGCCACCGGGCGCCGCGGCGGGGACGCGGCGGTGGGCGGCGACGCGGGAGCACCGTGATCGCCGCGCGCAGTAGGGTGGTGCCGCGGTGCGAGGGCGCCGTGACAGCCGTGACCGGGCGGTCGTGACACCCAGCGGTCAGCAGTCAGTCAGCCGAGCAGTCGAACCAAATGGAGCAGGACGTTGTCCCGTCAGGTGTTCCTCTATGACCCGCCGGACCGTTTCGTCGCCGGTACGGTCGGGCTGCCTGGTCGCCGTACCTTTTTCCTGCAGGCGTCCGCCGGTGGCCGGACCACCAGTGTCGCGTTGGAGAAGACGCAGGTCGCCGCGTTGGCCGAGCGGATAGACGAGCTGCTGGACGAGGTGGTGCGGCGCACCGGCGGAAACGCCCCGGTCCCCGCCGTCGCACCGGCCGAACTCTCCGACACCGCACCGCTCGAAGTCCCCGTGGAGGAGGAGTTCCGGGTCGGCACCATGGCACTCGCCTGGGACGGCGAGGAGCAGCGGATGATCGTCGAGGCGCAGGCGCTGGTCGAGCTGGAGGCCGAGTCCGAGGAGGACCTGGCCGAGGCCGAGGAGCGGCTGCTCCAGGACGATGTGAACGGCCCGCCCATGCTGCGGGTGCGGCTCACCGGGACGCAGGCGCGGGCGTTCGCCAAGCGCGCCCTGGAGGTCGTCAACGCCGGCCGTCCGCCGTGCCCGCTGTGCAGTCTGCCGCTCGACCCGGAAGGACACGTATGTCCGCGCCAGAACGGATACCGCCGCGGAGCCTGACGC
>NZ_JAEEAP010000047.1 GCF_016103465.1 Streptomyces sabulosicollis | reverse complement strand
ACAGGGCCGGGGGAGTATCTGGTGCGTCTCGGCATGAATGCCGGGGATGTGAGCCTGGAGGAGCACGGTGTACTCGTCGACCCCGTCCTGCTCCCTCGTACCGGAGGCGGAGGGGAGAGCGACGAGGAACCGGTGGGGGTGTACCTCGTCGGCAATCTCTGCCTGGAGGCCGATCTGATCACGCGGCGCATGGTCTTCCTCCCCCGGCTGCCGCGCACCGGCGACCTGATGGCCTTCGCCAACACCGCGGGCTACGCGATGGACTTCCACGCCCATCACGCACAGCGGCAGCCGGTCGCCCGCACGGTGGCGGTCGTACGGGAGGGGGGCTCCTGGCGCTGGTGCCTGGACGAGGAGTACTGGCCGATCACCAACGCGGGGGGAGCGTTGTCATGAGGTACGACAGCATCACGGAGGCCATCGGCAACACGCCGCTGGTACGCCTCGACCCGGCCGTGCACGGCCTGCGCCACATCGATCTGTACGCGAAGCTGGAGATGCTCAACCCGTTCGGCTCGGTCAAGGACCGGCCCGCCTGGAACATGGCCCGCCCACTGCTCGAGGCCGCCGCCGGGCGCGGTGAGACGGTCGTGGAACTCTCCAGCGGCAATACGGCCAAGGCCCTCGCCCTGCTGGCCGGGATGCACGGGCTGCGGTTCAAGAGCGTGACCAACCGGATGCGGGTGCCGGAGATCAAGGAACTGCTTCTGCTGCTGGGCGCCGAGATCGAGGAACTGCCCGGGCAGAGCGAGTGCCTCGATCCGACCGACACCGACGATCCGCTGACCCGCTTCCACCAGGCGCTCGCGGAGCCGGGCAGCGCGTATCTGCACACCGATCAGTACTTCAACCCGCGCAACACCGAGGCGCACGCGGCGGGCACCGGCCCGGAGATCGTCAAGGACCTGGACGGGCGGGCGCCCGACTGGTTCATCGCCTGCGTCGGCACGGCCGGTTCGTCGACCGGCGTGGCGAGGGTGCTGCGCGAGCACGACCCGGAGGTACGGGTCCTCGGCCTGGTCGCCCACAAATCGGACTTCATCCCCGGCATCCGCACCATCGACGAGGTGCACCAGGTCGGCCTGTTCGACCCGGCGACGTACGACACGATCGAGTCGGTCACGTCCGAGGAGGCCATCGACGGCATGCTGACCCTCATCCGCCGCTGCGGACTGCTGTCGGGACCGACCGGAGGCGCCGCCTACCAGGGGGCCATCCGCCATCTTCGGGTGGCGGACGCGGAGTTGACCGATCCGGAGCGTCGCCGGACAGCGGTCTTCATCGTCTGCGACCGGGCCGAGAGCTATCTGAGCTATGTGCGCCAGCGCCGCCCCGGACTCCTGGGACAGCCGCGCCGCGGACACTCCGCCGCCGCCCTCACCGGTGCCGAGGTGGAGGCCCAGGCCAAGGTGATCGGCGTCGACGGCGCCCGGCGGTGGCTCGCCGACGGAGCGCCGCCCCCGCTCGTGGTCGATCTCCGGGGGCCGCACGCGTACGCCGCGCTGCACATCGAGGGCTCGGTCAACATCGTCGACGAGCTCTTCGAGGAACTCGTCCGGGGCGGACTGCCCTTCAGCAAGCGGCGGCCGGTGCTGCTGGCCTGCCCGGTCGGCGAGAAGTCCGCCCGGTACGCCGCGCTGCTGACCCGGATGGGGCATCCCGATGTGCGCAGCCTGGCCGGCGGCATCGTCGCCTGGCGGGACGCGGGCGCGCCGCTGGTGAGGGAGTGAGCGCGGTGCGCCCCGCCGAACACGGGAAGGGGCGAGCCGATGGGGCGGACTGGCAGCGCGAGGCGCGGGAGCAGTTCCCCATCATCACCGCCCACCCCGAACTGTCCTACCTCGACAGCGCGGCCACCTCGCAGAAGCCCAGAGCCGTCCTGGAAGCCGTCCAGTCCTACCTCACGACCTCGAACGCCAACGCGGGGCGGGGCACCTACCCATGGGCCAACCGCACCACGGAACTGGTGGAACGGACCCGACAGAGGGTCAAGGACTTCCTCGGCGACCCGGATCCGCAGCGGTCCGCCGTCCACTTCACCAGTGGCACCACCGAAGGGCTGCGCACCCTCGCCCGTGACTGGCTCACCTCGTACCTCACCGACGGTGACGAGATCCTCGTTCCGTTCGGCGACCACCAGGCGAATCTGGACCCCTGGCTGGAGGCCCAGCGGCTGCTGGCCGACCGGGGCATCGACATCCGCGTGCGGGCACTGCCGTACCAGGTGGAGTCGGGCGACTACGACCACCGGGCGCTGGACCGGGTCGTCGGCCCGCGCACCCGCTTCGTCGCCGCCACGCACGTCCACCACGTGTACGGCGGCGATATGAACGTGCACCGCATCCGTGCCGCCGTCGGCCCGGACGTCCCGATCTGTCTGGACGCCGCCCAGAGCGTGGGCCATCTGCCGGTCCGCCTCGACGAGCCGACGCTCGACGTGGACTTCGTGGTCTTCTCGGGGCACAAGGCCCTCGCGCTGCCCGGCTCCGGGGCGGTCTGGGCACGCAACACGCGAGGACCGGTGTTCCGGCCCGGCGGCTGGCACGGCACGCCCAACACCGTGGGCATCGCTTCTCTGGACGCCGCGCTCGACTGGCTGGACACGGTCGGTACGGACCGGATCGCGCACTGGACCGCCGCCCTCACGACCCGGCTGACCGACGGACTGCGACGCCTTGCCCCGTACGAGATCCTGGGCTGCCAGTCCAGCCTGGCCGCCGACTCCGCCGCCCCCGCCGCACAGCGGCGCCACGGCATCGTCACCTTCCGCCACCACGACATCCGTTCGGACGACCTCGGTTTCATCCTTTTCAGCCATGGCTTCATGGTGCGGGCCGACAGTCTCTGCCAGGCCGGGGCGGCCGAGAAGGACGGTTCGGTGCGGGTCAGCCTGCATGTGTACAACACCGTGGACGAAATCGACCGCCTGCTGACCGTACTCGCCTCGCTCGCGTAAAGCTGGAATGAAAACCGTTTCCACCTGTACATTCGGCGGTGTCCGGTACCGGTGACAGACGGAAGAGGTGGCGCGACCAGATGGGCGTGAGCATGGCGACGGCCAAAGCATGGGTGGAGCGCTGGGAGCGACAACAGCAGCACTACGCCGTCGACCGCGAGGAGCGGTTCACCGTGGTCGCCGATGTCGTCGAACACATGACGGCCGGCCGTGGCAGGCCGCTCCTTCTGGATCTGGGATGCGGACCGGGCTCCCTGGCCGCCAGGCTCGCCGAGCGCCTGCCGGACGCGGAGATCGTCGCCGTCGACATGGACCCGCTCCTCCTGGAACTCGGCCGCACCCACCACGCCGGCGCCGCCCGTTATGTCGACACCGTGATCGGCGACGACGGCTGGACCGACGCCCTCGAACTGGACCGCCCCCTGGACGCGGCCGTCTCGACGACAGCCCTTCACTACCTCCCCGAGCCGACGCTCCTGAGCACGTACCGCCGTCTCGCGTCACTCCTGCGCCCCGGTGGCGCCCTCGTCAACGGGGACCACTTCCCCCAGGACGGCCCGCTCTGCTCGGAGCTCACCGCGCATGTGGGGCGCCGCCGGGCCGAGCGGGCGGGCGGTCACAACCACGAGGACTGGGAGTCCTGGTGGGCCGCGGCGGCCCGGGACCCCGAACTGGCCGACCTGTTCACCCAGCGTGAGCGGCGCCGGTCCGTCTTCGGCGGTGGCAACGATGGCGGCCACCTGACCGCGGCCCGCCACGCGGAACTGCTGCGACATGCGGGCTTCGGCCAGGTCGCCCCGGTCTGGCAGTTCGGCGACAGCCACGTCCTGGTGGCGGTCAAGGACTGATACGCCCGGGGGTCGCCGCGAGGTCCCGCCCGGTTTCGGGAGGCACGCCCCGGCCGGGGCGGCGGCCGGACGCTCCTCGTCCGGGCGGTAGTCACAGGGTGAGGCTCATCAGGATCTCGTCCCGGTCGTCGCCGGGGGCCACCCGCAGCGCCCCCGGCCAACGGCCGATCTCCACCCAGCCCAGCTTGGCGTAGAAGTGCTCCAGCCCCAGACCCGCCCTCGCGGCGAGCCCCAGCCGTTCCAGGCCCATCTCGTCGCGCGCGATGCCGGGGACGCGGCGCATCAGCGCGGCGCCGATCCCCCTACCGCGGAAACGCGTGTGCGTCTGGACGTGGTTGACCACGCCGCAGTGTGTGACGAGCGGATGTGGATCGCGGCGAAGGACGAGCCAGCCCGCGAGCACCCCCTCGACGCCGGCCACGAGCAGCCTGCCGCGCCGTGGATCGAGTCCGTCCACGATCTGGTCCACCACGGGCCCGACGTCCCGCTCGCTCACGGGCGGCAGCGGGAACCCGCCCGCGAGAACCGCACCGCCCGCGTTGCTCACCGCCGTCCAGCAGTCGATCAGCTCCCGCCTGAGGCCGGGGGTGACCTCCTGGGGCCGGGAGAACTGTGCGAACTCGGGTGGCCTCACCGTCTCGTGCGCTGCCATGACGAGCAGCCTGCCAGACGGTGCGGCCGCGCGGGGGTCACGTCCGCTCCTTCGCCCAAAGGCAGGTCGGCGCCGTCGTTCAGGTGGGTTGGGGGGCCGTCCTCCTGGCTCCCCACCGTCGGGTGCGGTAGGTGCCCGCAAGTCGGCAGACGACGTAGATGGTGAACGAGATGGTCGTGACGCAGGGGCTGATGGGGATGGAGCTGCCGAGGGCGAGCAGGATGCCGCCCTCGATCGAGGCGACGGCGAAGACCACGCTGAGCACCGGCAGCAGCACGGGCGACGCGGTGACGCGGGCGGCCGCCGCGGCGGGGGTGACGAGGAGGGAGAGGACCAGCAGCGCGCCGACGATCTGCACCGACAAGGCGACCGCGAGTCCATGAGCACGATCATGAAGGCGAGGGACAGCGTGCGCACCGGCACCCCGCGGGCCTCGGCGACGTCCGGATCGGCGCTGGCGAAGGTCAGCTCGCTGCTGCCGTGTACCGCGAACGGCAGGTCACGCATGATGACGAAGACCCCGGCCAGGCCACCGATCAGACCGAGCGCGGCGCCGGCGATGAGGGAGTTGCGGACCAGCGTCAGGAGTTCGCCGTAGTTCTCGAAGTTGAAGATCTGGTGCCAGATCCCGTCGGCGAGCGTCATGGGCGGGGGAGTCCCCGGGGAGGGCGGCACAAGCGGCGCGGACGACCCGCCCCGACCCGGCGCCCAGGTCGACCACCGTCCCCGCGATGGTCTCGACGCCTTTCAGCGCCTCGGTCGGCGCGGGGCCGCATGCCTCCCACGCCTCGGCGATCATGATGTCGATGTACTCGGAGTCCGCCGGGTGCTGCGCCGTTGGTCAGTACGGGGCCACCGGCACGGCCTCGTGCGGTCCGTGCTCGTGGTCGCAGCTCTCGTCGAGGCCGTAGGTCTCCCAGGCGGGGAAGGGATCGTCCCAGGTCACCCAGTGCGGTACGCCCCGTGCGTGTTCGTCGTCGGTGAGCAGGCACGCGGACAGGGCCTCGTGCAGGGCGGCGGGGCGCAGTCCGGTGCCGATGAAGACGAGTTCCTGGCCCCGGTCGGGGCTGGGTGCGGGGCTGGGCTCGCCGGCGTCGCGTGCTCCGGACGGCTCGAACCGGGCCACCGCGCCGGCCTGTGACCACAGCCCGGTCACGCGCGGGCGGGTGGCCAGCCAGAAGAAGCCCTTGGAGCGCAGGACGCTGCCGTAGGCTCCGCTGTCCAGCTCCGTGGCGACGAACTCCCACAGCCGGGCGGGGTGGAAGGGCCGGGTGGCGCGGAAGACGGTGCTGGAGATGCCGTATTCCTCGGTCTCGGGGACGTGGTCGCCGTTGAGCTCCATGACCCAGCCGGGGGCCTGCTGGGCGCGCTCGAGGTCGAAGCGGCCGGTCCCGAGGACGTCCGCCGGCTCCACCCGGCCGTGGGTGGCGGGGACGATACGGGCGGCCGGGTTGAGCCGGGACAGCGCCGCCGCCAGGCGTTCGGCGGTCTCGGGGGTGACCAGGTCGAGCTTGTTGAGGACGATGACGTCGGCGAACTCGACCTGGTCCATGAGGAGGTCGCTGACGGTGCGCTCGTCGTCCTCGTACTGGTCAAGGCCCCGTTCGGCGAGCTCGTCGCCGCCTGTCAGCTCCGGCAGGAAGCCCGCGGCGTCGACCACGGTGACCATGGTGTCGAGCCGCGCGACCTCGCCCAGCGTGGCACCGTCGTCACGCGGGAAGGCGAACGTCGCGGCGACGGGCATGGGTTCCGAGATGCCGCTGGACTCGATGAGGAGGTAGTCGAACCGCCCCTCCCTGGCGAGCCGGTCCACCTCCTCCAGCAGGTCGTCCCGCAGGGTGCAGCAGATGCAGCCGTTGGTCATCTCGACCAGGCGCTCTTCGGTGCGCGAGAGGGCCGCGTCGCCGTCGCGGACGAGAGCGGCGTCGATGTTCACCTCGCTCATGTCATTGACGATCACCGCGACCCGCAGTCCTTCGCGGTTGTTGAGGAGGTGGTTGAGGAGCGTGGTCTTGCCGGATCCCAGGAAACCCGACAGGACCGTCACCGGAAGCTGGTCTGCCATCGGGCGGTCAGCCCTCCGGGCGCAGCAGGCCGCGCCGGTAGGCGGGGACGAGATTGCGCGGCACCCGGTGTTCGCGGCCGTCGATGGTGATCGTCACCAGCCCGGGTGTGCTCGCCTTCCACTGGGCGCGGCGGTGGCGGGTGTTGCTCCGGGACATCTTCCGCTTGGGCACGGCCATGACGTACGGGTCCTTCCTGTTCGGTGGGTGGCCACTTCACCGTATATGAAAATGGGCACCGTTTCCATGTAGGGTCTTCGATGACAGTTCGACACCGTCGCCCAGGAGGAGATGTGCCGCTGGTGCTGCTGCGGGTGCGCAGAACCGCCCACGCCGTCGTGACCGCCATCGCCCAGGCGGCGGAGTGAGCACCGGCGCGAACGCGAGCCGGGGTCTCCTGGGCCTGGTGTGCGGCAACACCCCGGAAGCCCGGGGGCGCGTACTGGATCTGCTGCGCTGTGCCTCGCCCGACGCGCTGGTGCTCTCGGTCTCGGTCCACCCCGACGGGGCGGGGCGGTACCCCTTCGTGCAGCGCTTTGTCCTGGGTGGTGAGGAACGGCGGCGTGCCTCGCTGTGTCAAGGGGCGACCGGAGACCCGGCGGTGATCATCCGGCAGGATCTGGACACCATCGCCAGGACCGCCTCGCGTCCGCATGTCGTGCTCGCGCTCCCTGACAACGTGGACACGGTGCCGTTTCTCGCCGAGCTGTGGCGGACCCCGCTGGGCAGGACTCCGCTGTCGCACCACTACGAACTGGCCCCGACCGCCGTCGGCGTGGACCCCGGCCGCCTGCTGAACGATCTGCGCTGTGTGCACCGCACCGCCCACGTCTTCGGTCACCATCCGCACGCCGCGCCCCTCACGGTCGCCGAAGCCGCCGCCCGCCAATTGGAGGCCGCCCAGGTGATGGTCCTGCGGGGCGTACGGGGTGAGGATGACGGCCGCCGGGAAGGGTGCCGCGCCCTGCTCGGCCATCTCAACCCGTCGGCAGTGGTGCATCTCGACTCGGACGACGCCGATGCCACCGCGCTGACGGCCCTGGCGCGGTCCGACTCCGGCTGGATCGCGGCCGGACCGGCCGACCGTCTCGACGTCGTCGCCCCCGTCGTGCGCCGCCGTGGCGTCGACCACGGCGTGACCTCGGTGCTCTGGCGGTCCCGGCGCCCGGTCCACCCCGAACGGCTGGCGGAGAGCCTGCCGCGCGTTATGCCGTCGGTGGTGCGCAGCCGCGGACACCTGTGGATGGCCACCCGCCCGCAGACGGTCATCTCCTGGCGCTCGGCCGGGCGCCACCTCGAACTGCACGAGGCGGGGGGCTGGTTGGAGGACGGGGACACCGCGGCATGGCGCGCCGCCTCGCCCCAGCGCCGGACGCTCGCCTCGTGGTACTGGGACGACTACTACGGCGAACGGCGCAACGAGATCGTCTTCACCGGTGCCGACCTGGATCCTGACCGGCTGCGGGCCGCGCTGGACGCCGCCGTGCTCGACGACGGTGAACTGGCCCTCGGCACCGAGCGCTGGGCCCGCCTGCCCGATCCGCTGCTCGGCGACGCGGCGCCCGGCCCGGAGAGCTGACACGGCGCCATGAGGGCCTGGCTGGCCTCGACGGTGTCGGCCTCGCCGCCGCGCGGGCGGTGTGGGGACGTTGCCGGATCCCGTGCCTGGGGTGGGTGGCCGGGCCACCGATGGGAGGCGGCCCGGCGATGGTTACCAGCTGCTCTTGGTCACCCCGGGGAGCTCGCCCGCGTGTGCCATCTCACGCAGACGGATGCGGGAGAGGCCGAAGGCGCGCAGATGGCCGCGGGGGCGGCCGTCGACGGAGTCGCGGTTGCGTACCCGGGTGGCGCTGGCGTCGCGGGGCTGGCGGCGCAGTTCCCGCTGGGCGTCGAGCCGTTCCTGCTCGGGGGTCCGAGGGTCGGCGATGACCGCCTTCAGCTGGGCGCGGCGCTCGGCGTAGCGGGCCACGATCACGCGGCGCTTCTCATTCTTGGCGATCTTGCTCTTCTTGGCCATCAGACCTTCCCTCCCCGGGCGCGGATGCGGGCGACGGCGGCCTCGATGCCGATCGTGTCGATGGTCTTGATGGCCTTGGTGCTGAGGGTGAGCCGGATGTGGCGGCCCTCGCTCGGCAGCCAGTAGCGCTTGTGCTGGATGTTGGGATCGAACCGGCGCTTGCTGCGGCGGTGGGAGTGCGAGATGTGGTGGCCGAAGCCGGGTTGCCGGCCGGTGAGTTGGCAATGGGCGGACATGGGTCCTCTTCTCTGTGCGGGGTTGTGACCCCAGCACCGTATCAGCTACATGAAAATGAAAATCGATCCTATGTATGCTGTCGTCCATGGCACGCAATGAACTACGCCCGATCATCAAGCTGAGGTCCACCGCGGGCACCGGCTACACGTATGTGACCCGCAAGAACCGGCGGAACGACCCCGACCGGATGACTCTCCGCAAGTACGACCCGGTCGTCGGCCGCCACGTCGACTTCCGTGAGGAGCGCTGACCGCCATGAAGCCCGGTATCCACCCCGCCTACCGGCCCATCGTCTTCCGTGACCGGGCCGCCGACTTCGCCTTCCTCACCCGCTCCACCGCCACCAGCGACAAGACCGTGGAGTGGCAGGACGGCAACACCTATCCGGTCATCGACGTCGAGATCTCCTCGGCGAGCCACCCCTTCTACACCGGCAACCAGCGCGTCGTGGACACCGCGGGCCGCGTCGAGCGGTTCGAGCGGCGCTACGGACGCGGACGGGGGGACCGGTGAGCGTGGCGGAGGGGCGGCTGCCCGTTGCCATCGTCGGCGGGCTGCACGCCGACGCGCGCCGGGCGGCCGTCGAGGAGATCCTGCGCACGGTGCCCGGCTCCGTGGCGCTGCACCACGACCTGTCGTCCGCCACCGACCGTTCCGTGTGCCGTACCGTGCGCGATGCCTCCGGGCCGCTCGGCGAGGGCGAGGCGCCGCTGGTGAACGACTGCGCGTGCTGTGCGCTGCGCGAGGACATGGTCCCCGAACTGCTGCGCCTGGCCACCGGGGGCGGGCACCGGCTCGCCGTCGTCGAGTTGTGGGACTCGGTCGAACCCCAGGCCATGGCCGCCGTCATCGCGGCCGAGGGCGCGCCGCTGGAGCTGACCGGGGTGGCCACTGCGGTCGACCCGGTCCTGATGGTGCCGTACCTGGCCAATGGTGACGACCTGGCCGAGGTCGGTCTCGCCGCCGCCCCGACCGACCAGCGCACCGTCGGCGACACGTTCGCCCGGCAGCTGGAGTACCCCACCGTGATCGCCGTCGGCGAGGACGAGACGTCCGAGGAACCCGCGGACGACGGCGATCTCGCTCTGCTGACCCAGCTCACCCCGGGCGCACGGCAGGTGCGTGTCGGCGATGGGGCTCTGGGGATGGCTTTGCTGGCCGGGTTCGATGTCGAGGCGGCCGCCGCCCGGCAGCATCCGGCGTGCGCGCTGTTGCCGCAGGAGAGCGAAGAACACGGGGTGAGCACCCTGGTCTGGCGTCGCGACCGCCCGTTCCATCCGGACCGGCTGTATGCGGCGCTGGAGGATCTGACCTGTGCCGCTGCCCGCAGCCGGGGCCGCTTCTGGCTGGCGGACCGGCCCGACACCCTGCTGTCGTGGGACGCGGCGGGCGGCGCCCTGTGCGTGGAATCCGCCGGGCCCTGGCTGGCGGCGCTGCCCGACGCCGCCTGGGACATGGTGCCGGCCGAGCGCCGGGTGGCCGCTTCGCTGGACTGGCATCCCGACCACGGCGACCGCTGTCAGTACCTGACCTTCACCTCGCCCGGCCTCGACCGCGACGGGCTGGTCGCCCTGCTGGACTCGTGTCTGCTGACCGACGCCGAGTACGCGGCGGGGCCGGACGGCTGGAAGAAGCTGTCGCACGCCTTTGACGAACTGCTCGACCCGGTGTCCTGAACGCGGACGGCACCGTACGGAAAGGAACTGATCATGTCCCGACGCATCGGCACCAAGCGCCCGGACCCCAAGCGTCGCCGTGTCAACCCGCTGGACGCGGCGGGCATCACCTATGTGGATTACAAGGACACCGACCTGCTGCGGAAGTTCATTTCCGACCGCGGCAAGATACGCAGCCGTCGGGTGAGCCATGTGACGCGTCGGCAGCAGCGCCAGATCGCCCGCGCCATCAAGAACGCCCGCGAAATGGCCCTGCTGCCCTACAGCTCCCGATAGCCGCTCCGACAGCTGGGGGTGGTCATCGCCGATGACCACCCCCAGCGACGTTCGTCACGCGTCGCGGATGCCGAGGCGCAGGTGTTCGATGTGGTGGACGGCCTGGTCGAGGAGTTGGGCGACGTGGTCGTCGTAGAGGCTGTAGACGATGCGGCGGCCGTTCCGGCGCCGGGTGACCAGGCCGAGGGTGCGCAGGAGGCGGAGCTGGTGGGAGACGGCGGACTGTTCCATGCCGATGCCGGCGGCGAGTTCGGTGACCGAGCGCGGAGATTGCCGCAGGGTGGTGAGGATCAGCAGCCGGGACGGGGTGGCCAGGGCCTGGAGCGCGGCGGCGACGGATGCCGCCGTGGCCTCGTCGAGGTGGGCGGCCGCGCGCACATCGCGGCCGCCCAGGTCCTCATCGGCGTGCACGTCCGCGCCCGCGTGCCCGCGTCCGGGCTTCGCCGGGCGGGCGGATGAACTGCAGCTGAAGCGTGGCCGGTGGTTCGGCGAGTCCGGGCCCGCCGGCGGTGGCCCAGCCGAGGATGTCGTCGGTGCAGTCGTCGTCGTTGGCCCAGCCGATCCAGGTGGCGCGGCCGCCGTTGCGGCGTCCGGCTCCGGAGGGCTGGACGACGATGACGTTGGCCTGGTCACAGGGGCCGAGGCAGTCGGTCGTGCGCACGGCGAGCCGGCCGTCGGATCCGGCGGCGGCGGCGCGCAGCCGGTCGAGTTGCCACTGGTGGTCGGTGCCGGGGTGTTTGCGCGGATCGCCACAGCAGCAGCCCCGGCAGACGACCAGGGTGCAGGGCCGGTCGCGGGCGGCGCCGATCGTGGCCGTACGGGGGTTCACAGCGCGGTCCGGGAGGGCAGCCGGTGGGCCCGTACGCGGCCGTCCCGGTGCGCGGCGATCAGCAGGTGGGGACCGGCCCAGGCGAGTGCCGCGACCGCCGCGTCGCCGTCCAGGGTGCGGACGGGGGAGAGCCGGGACTCGGGCCTGCCGGAGGTGGCCCGCCACAGTGCGACCGTGCCGTCCTGGCCGCCGCTCGCGAGGTGGCCGCTGTTGCCGGGCCGCCAGGTGAGCGCGGTGACGGTCTCATGGCAGCGCAGGGAGCGGGGGGCCGTACCGGCGGGCCCCTTGCCGGAGAAGTCCCAGACGGTGACGTCGGGGGCGCCGTCGGCGGCGAGCCAGCAACCGGTGTCGTCGAAGGCGAGGCGGGAGACCTTCTCCGGGTAGCCGGACATGGTGAGCTCGCCCGCGTCGCGGGTGCGCCAGATGTGGATGGAGGCGTCCTGGTTGCCGCTGCAGATCCAGCGGCCGGTGGGGGCGACGGCGAGCGCGAGGTGCGAGCCGATGTAGGGGTAGGTCATCACCGGCTTGAGGGTGTGCCGTTCGTGGCAGCGCACGGCCCCGTAGGCGGCGACGGCCAGCCGCCGCCCCTGACGCAGCCAGGCCAGGTCGGTGACGGTGCTGGCGGCGGGCTCCGTGGCCCACAGCCTCTCGCCGTCCGGGCCGAGGACGTGTGCGCGGCGGCCGGAGGCGATCGCCACCCGCTCGTTGTCCGCCCACGCGGCGGTGGAGGACCAGGCGCCGGTTTCGTGGACGGTGGTACGGCCGTCTTCCCGGCGCCAGAGAGCATAGCCGGTGGGTCCGGTGGCGGCCGCGTGCCGGGCATCGGGGGACAGGGCCGTACGCAGTGCCCCGCCGGGCAGTTCGAAGGTGTCGACGCGCGTGCCGGTGGCGGCGTCGAGCAGCCATACGGTGCCGTCGGCGCCCGCGACGGCGACCAGGCCATGGCGGGCGCTGAGCGCGACGGGCGCGTCGTCGACGGCGATGTCCCAGCCGATGGTGAGGTCGGTGTCGGGTGCGGTGATGCTCATGCGGCGGCTCCGGCGGTGGCCAGGCAGCCGGCGAAGCCGCGCTCCAGCGCCTCCCGGTCGAGGTCGCGGCCGATGAAGACCAGCCGGTTGCGGCGTTCCTCGCCGTCGCGCCAGTCGCGGCCGAACTCGCCGTCCAGCAGCATGTGCACGCCCTGGAAGACATACCGCTTGGGCGCTCCGGCGAGGGCGAGGATGCCCTTGGAACGGAAGATGTCCACGCCCTTCGTCCGCAGCAGGGTGCCCAGCCACCGGTTGAGCCGGTCCTCGTCGAGCTCGCCGGGCAGGTCGATGCCGACCGAGGTGACGGTGGTGTCGTGCTGGTGCTCGGTCTCGGTGAGGAAGGACGGGTCGTCGGCGAGCACCCGCTCCAGGTCGAACGCGCCGACGTCCAGCACCTGGGGGAGGTAGATGTGGGCGTGCTGGGCGTGGATGATCTGTACGCCGCTGTTGATGGCGCGGATGCGGCCGGTGACCTCGGCGAGAGTCGCCTCGTCCGCCAGGTCGGTCTTGTTGAGGACGATCCGGTCGGCGAAGGCGATCTGCTCCACGGCCTCGTTCTCCACGCCCTCGGGTTTGACCTCGTCCAGGTGCTGGAGGATGTGCGCGGCGTCGACGAGGGTGACGATGGCGTCCAGCCGCAGCTGGGCGGCGATCTCGTCGTCCATGAAGAAGGTCTGCGCGACCGGTGCCGGGTCGGCGAGGCCGGTGGTCTCGATCAGGATGTGGTCGAACGTCTCGCGCCGCCGCATCAGCGCGCCCAGGATGCGGATGAGATCTCCGCGCACGGTGCAGCAGATGCAGCCGTTGTTCATCTCGAAGATCTCTTCTTCGGCGTCGAGGACGAGGGCGTCGTCGACGCCGACCTCGCCGAACTCGTTCTCGATGACGGCGATCCGCAGTCCGTGCTGCTCGGTGAGGATGCGGTTGAGCAGGGTCGTCTTCCCGGAGCCGAGGAAGCCGGTGAGGACGGTGACGGGGACGCGCTCGTCGCGGGGCTCGTCGGTGGCTGGGGTGGTCATTCAGGCTCCTTCGTGCGGCGGGGCGAGCAGGGCTGCCCGCAGGTCGTCCTCGGTGATCTGTTCGGTGGTGGTGTGCAGCGTCCAGCGGCGGGCCCGGCCGTTCATGGGCAGGACGGCGATGATCGTCTCCAGCGGAGGGCAGCCGGGCTCGGCGCAGGTGAGTTGGCGGACCACGACGGCGGTGTCGTCGTCGAGGGCGAGTAGACGACGTACGGTCTGCCTCAGCTCGCGCAGTTGTGGGCTGGGCCCCGGGCGGGCTCCCAGTGGCATGGGGGTGGTTCTCCTTCGTCGGCGGTGGGTTGGCAGCCGGCGCAGATGCCGGTGAGTTCGACGGTGTGCTCCACCGCGGCGAATCCGGTATCCGCCCCGATCCGCTCGGCCCACCGCTCCACCACCTCGGAGTCCACCGGCCGGCTCCGGCCGCAGCAGCGGCAGATCAGATAGTGGCGGTGCCCCTCGGCGGGGCGTGGGCGGTAGAGCCGTTCCCCGGCGTCATCGCGTATGACATCGACACCGCCGGTGGCCTCCAGATGCCGCAGGGCGCGGTAGACGGTGGTCAGCCCGATCGGAACCGATTCGGCGGCCAGTAGCGCGTGCAGTTCCTGGGCCGAGACGAAGTCCTGGCAGCTGGTGAGGACGCGCAGGACGGCGGCTCGCTGCCGGGTTCTCCGGTTGTTCACGGCAGATCACCTCCGGGGGCGCTCGGCTGGAAGCGGGTAGTGCTGCTTCACCGTAAATGGAAATGAAATCCATGTCCATATGAATGACATCTCATGTGTGCGGGTCTTCGATCCGCCGCCGGGAAGAGAACCGGGCCGGCGGTCCCCGAACGGACACTCGCACTGTCCCCCCGCCGCTAAGGTGTGGCTGCGGAGGTCGCCGTGACGAAGAGTCTTGTGAGGGGAGGCGTGGTGGACAGCGATGTCGACGTCGCGTCGCCGTTGCCCGAGAGCCCTGCCCACGACCGGACACCGTCGGCCACACGGCCCGACGGGGGTGGCGGACTGCGCGCGGCCGCACGCGTCACCTCTCATGCGCTGATCGCGGGGCTCCCCGTGGCGGTGCTCGGTGTCGCCGCCATCGTGCTGGGGCCCGAGATCTCCGCCGGGCTCGACAACCGGGCGGTGGCGGCATGGCGGACGGTGTTCACCGCGATCGTCATCCAGGGGGTGCCGTTTCTGCTGCTCGGCACTGTGGTGTCGGCCGCGATCAGCGCTTTCGTGCCGGCGTGGGTCTTCACCCGGGTTCTTCCGCGCAACCCGGCGCTCGCCGTGCCGGTCGCGGGGGTCGCCGGGGCGGTGCTGCCGGGATGTGAGTGCGCGTCGGTCCCGGTGGCGGGAAGTCTCA
Organism: Streptomyces sabulosicollis; assembly: GCF_016103465.1. GTDB lineage: Bacteria > Actinomycetota > Actinomycetes > Streptomycetales > Streptomycetaceae > Streptomyces > Streptomyces sabulosicollis. The sequence continues at coordinate 19,920 of NZ_JAEEAP010000047.1, read as the reverse complement.
TGCGGCGCGGGGTGACCCCGGCGGCGGCGCTGGCCTTTCTGCTGTCGGCCCCCGCCATCAACCCGATCGTGCTGATGGCGACGTACGTGGCCTTCCCCGGCAACCCCTGGATGGTCACGGCCCGGCTCGTCGCCTCGCTGCTGACCTCTGTGGTCATGGGCTGGCTATGGATCCGTCTGGGCCGCGAGGAGTGGCTGCGCACCCCCGAGGGGCCCACCGGACACACCGCCGGCGCGAGCCGGGCCGAGGAGTTCCGGGTCTCGCTCCAGCACGATTTCCTGCACGCCGGAGGGTTCCTCGTGGTCGGCGCGGCGGCCGCGGCCACGTTCAACGTCGCGGTGCCGCATTTCGTGCTGCGGCTCTTCTCCGACTCGCCGTGGCTCTCGCTGCCCATGCTGGGGTTGCTCGCGGTGGTCCTCGCGGTCTGCTCCGAGGCCGACGCGTTCGTCGCCGCCTCGCTCACCGGCTTCTCACCCAGCGCCCGGCTCGCCTTCATGGTGGTCGGCCCGATGGTCGACCTGAAGCTGATCGCCCTGCAGTCCGGCACCTTCGGGCGGGCCTTCGCCCTGCGCTTCTCGTCGGCCACCTGGGTGGTGGCGGTCTTGTGCAGTGCTCTGGTGGGGTGGTGGCTGCTGTGAAGCGCAACATCCAGGTGCTGCTGCTCCTGTTCACCGGCGTCGGGCTGCTGCACATCTCGCTGCTGACCGATCTGTATCTGCGCTATGTGCGACCTGGCCTGCGGCCCGCGCTCATCGCCTCGGGAGTGCTGCTGATCGTGCTCGGCGCGGTCAGCGCAGCCCGCGACGGTTTTCCCTTCAACCGCCCGCGCACGGACCACGACCACGGTCACGATGGCCACCAAGACGGCGGCCACCAAGGCCATGGACACGATCACTCTCAGGGGCCGCGGATCGCCTGGCTGCTGTACGTACCGGCCCTGACCATCCTGTTCCTCGCGCCACCCGCTCTCGGCTCGTACACCGCCGCCCGCGACGAGGCGAAGGCGAAGGCCCCCACCGCCGGAGACAGCCTCTTCCCCGCCCTCCCGCGGAACGGGATCGTCGAGATGTCGCTGAACGACTTCAGCTCCCGGGCGGTCTGGGACACCGACGGCACCCTGAGGGGGCACACCGTCCGCCTCACCGGCTTCGTCACCCCCGGACACCATGGCACCTGGTACGTCAGCCGCCTGGCCATCAGCTGCTGCGCCGCCGACGCGACGGTACGCAAGGTGCGGGTGCACGGGGCCACGGCGCCACCCGCCGATGCCTGGGTCACCGTCACCGGCACCTGGCACCCCACCGGCAAGGTCGGTACGGACGACGCGAGCCCGGCCCTGGACGCCACGGCCGTCAAGCGCGTCCCCGCACCCAAGGACCCGTACAACGACGCGGTGCCGACCCGGCCGGGCCGGTGAAACGGACTCGTAAGCGGACCGGTGAACGGCGGGCGCATGGTTCAGCCCCAGGCCGACGGCCTGGGGCTTTCCGTGTCCCGGGGGCGGGGAGCCCGGAGGGGTCAGCAGCCGCGGAGCCCAGGGGACTGGTGGGGGACGCTCGTGGCGTCGGCCAGGGGCGCGCGGTCAGTGGTCGTCCCAGTGGCCCTCATGCTGGGCGTGGCGGTGGCCGTCGTGGACGTAATCCACATGATTGCCGTGCGGTACGGCGACATGTCCGCAGTCGTCGCGGTGCTGGTGGTCGTGGCCTTCGTGGACGGTGTGGCCACTGGGCTCGCACTCGTCGACGTGGTCGTCGTGTGTCCGGTGCAGATGGCCGTCGTGGACGTAGTCGGTGTGATCGTCGTGCGGGAGCGCGACGTGGCCGCAACCGCTTCCATGCTGGTGGGAGTGGCCGGTGTGGGGAGTGTGCGTGGTCATGGCGGCACCTTCTTTCTCCCCCCGTGGCACATTCTGCACTCCGGCCACGGCCTGTGCCACGCTTCGGCGCTCAGGACAGGGATCCGTGTCGTGCGGCGGCTTCGACCGCTCAGCGCAGCGCGGCCGCCAGTGCCTCGCTCGCGGAGCACCACACCTGCCGCGCTTCGCTGAACCCCTGGTCCACGCGCTCTTCCCGGTCGGGCATGGACCACTCCGACCGGCGGCCACGCCAGACGCACCGTACCGGCGGCGCGAAGCGACGGTGTCCAGGAGCGTCATGCCGGGGCGACCGGCGTCGTCGGGCGTCAGACCGCGGTGGCCGTCAGTTGGTCGAGGGCACCGGTTTTGGCCTGCTCCACCAGGTCCCGGAACTGCTCCTCGCTCATCTGCACCTGCTGGCCGAAGTCATCCGTGATCCGTATGCGCCGCTCCGGCTCCGCGCCGGGGTCGACGAACAGCTGGGGACAACCGCAGTTGCAGTTGCCGCAGAAAGTGGCCAGGGGCTGGGTCGCGATGTCGCGCACGGTGCACCACCTCGGTTTCCGAGAATGCGGGGAGGAAGACAGTCGTTGCCCCGGTCGTGCCCGGCCCTTCGATGGGGTGAAACCCCCTTGAGGGAAAACAAGAATCGGGCGTCGCGGGGAACTGAGAGAGCCGGAAAACCGACCCCCTGGAGGGGCCCTCGTCGACGGCGGCGGGCCGCGCCCTCAACGATCGGTGAGATGCGATCGCATCGCCTCGGCCCCGACCCGGCCGCGTACGGAGAACCACAGGTTGAAGGACACCCTCTGTCCCGGTTGCAGCGTCGGGGGGTCGAGGAGGGCGATGTGGACGCCTTCCCGGGACATTCGCAGTGTGCTGTGCGCGCGTACGGTCACCGCCTTCGGCCGCCGGATGGCACCCGGCCGTTTCCGGTCGGGCTCGCGCAGCATGGAGACTCCCAGTTCCGGGGAGTCGGCGAAGACCAGGGTGTCGTCCGTGTCCCCGACGTTGCGGATCTCGAAGTAGGCGGCGGCCGTCTGCCCGGTGGACTGGACGATACGGCCGCCACTGACCCGGATCCTCGGTGTGGGCTCTCCCGCCGCCCCGGTCGCCGTGTAGCCGGTGAGCAGGGCCAGGGCCAGGGCGCAGCCGCCCACCGGCACCAGCGCCGCCCGTACTCCCCGGGCCACCGTCTCCCTCAGACGGCGTCGCGGCGTGGTGCGGTCATCGGTCGCTGAGGACATCGTTCTTCCTTCCCGGGTGGCCGTGTTCGGTGGCCGCGGTGCCGTAGGAGGAGAGGGGAGTGGGCGGGGGGCCGGTCTGCCGTCCGCCGGGGGCGTAGGTCCGCAGCCGCAGGCTGTTCGTGACGACCAGGACCGAACTGGCGGACATGGCCGCGGCCGCGACCATGGGGTTGAGCCAGCCGGTGGCGGCCAGCGGAACGGTGACCACGTTGTAGCCGAAGGCCCAGACGAGGTTGGCGCGGATGGTGCTCAGGGTGCGCCGGGTGAGCCGGATGGCGTCGACGACGGCCAGCATGTCCTCCCGTACGAGGGTGATGTCGGCGGCGCCGATCGCGGCGTCGGTGCCACCGCCCATCGCCATGCCCAGATCGGCGGTGGCCAGGGCGGCGGCGTCGTTGACCCCGTCGCCGATCACCGCGACGCACCGGCCCTCGGCACGCAGCGCGGTGACGATCCGTTCCTTCCCCTCCGGGGTCACCCCGGCGTGGACCGTGTCGATGCCCGCCCGTTTCGCCATCGCCTGGGCGGGGGCGGTTCCGTCGCCGGTCACCAGCACCGGCTCGATGCCCAGCGCGCGCATCGCGTCCACCGCCTCGCGGCTGGTGGGCCGCAGGGTGTCACCGACGGCGAGCAGTCCGACCGGGCGGTCGTCGATCTCCACGATCACGGCGGTGTGCGCGGCACGCCCGGCGGTGTCCCGCGCCCGGCGCAGCGCGTCCGGCAGTGGCTCCGACGGACGAGGGCGGCGTACGCGCACCCGGCGGCCCTCGACGCTGCCGGACACCCCCTCGCCGGGGTGGGCCCGGAATTCCCTCACCTCCGGCAGACCGGTGTCACCGGCCGTGTCGCGGCGGGCCGCCGCCACGACCGCCCGGCCGATGGGGTGTTCGGAGCCCTGTTCCACTGCCGCGGCGAGCCGGAGCACCTCGTTCGCCTCCGGCCCGTCCTCCGCCACCGCCACGTCGGTCAGGGACATGCGGCCGGTGGTGAGCGTGCCGGTCTTGTCGAGCACCGCGGTGTCCACGCGGCGCAGCCGCTCCAGCGCCTCCGGGCCGCGGACGAGGACACCGAGCTGCGCCCCGCGCCCGCTGGCCACCAGGAACGCGGTCGGTGTGGCCAGCCCCAGTGCGCAGGGGCAGGCCACGACGAGGACGGCCACGGCCGCGGTGACGGCCACCTCACCCGAGGCGCCCGCGCCCAGCCAGAAGCTCAGCACGGTACCGGCGATGGCCACGATCACCGGTACGAAGACTCCCGCCACCTTGTCGGCGAGCCGTTGCGTCCTGGCCTTGCCCGCCTGGGCCTCGGTCACCAACCGGGTGATGCGGGCGAGTTGGGTGTCGGCCCCGACGGCCGTGGCCCGTACGACGAGCAGTCCGCCGGCGTTGACGGCGCCGCCGACCACGGCCGAGCCGGGTGTCACCTCCGCCGGTACGCTCTCGCCGGTGACCAGGGACAGGTCCAGCGCCGACCCGCCCTCGACCACCACCCCGTCCGTGGCGACCTTCTCACCGGGGCGCACCACGAACTCCTGCCCCGTGGTGAGCGCGGCCACCGGGACGCGGCGATTGCCTTCCCGCTCCCGCAACTCCACGTCCTTGGCGCCCAGTTCGGCCAGCGCCCGCAGCGCGGAGCCGCTCCGGTGCCTGGCACGCGCCTCCAGATGCCGCCCGATGAGGACGAACAGCGGCACGGCGACCGCCGCCTCCAGGTAGATATGGGGCACCCCGTCACCGGCGGAGGGCAGCAGGCTGAACGGCATCCGCATGCCCGGCAGGCCCGCCCCGCCCCAGAACAGCGCGTACGCGGACCACGCGTAGGAGGCGAGGACACCGAGGGACACCAGGGTGTCCATGGTGGCCGCGGCGTGCCGCAGGCCGCGCAGTGCCCGCCGGTGGAAGGGCCACGCGCCCCAGGCCGCGACCGGTGTGGCGAGGGTGAAACACACGTACTGCCACCGGTCGAACTGCCAGGCGGGAACCATCGAGAGCACGATCACGGGCATGGCCAGCACCGCGGTGAAGAAGAGCCGTTCGACGTCACCGGCCTCTTCGCGGTCCTGCCCAGCGGACGCGTCCGTGGAATCCGCGGGATCCGCAGGATCCGTGGAGTCCGTGGAAGAGGCCAGGCCCTCGTCCGTGGCTCCGGTGGCAGGGGCCGGGAGCTCGGCGGTGTAACCCGCCCGCTCGACGGTGGCGATCAGTTCGTCCAGGGTGACGGTGTCCGGGTGGCAGACCCGCGCCGTACCGGTGGCCAGATTCACGCTGGCGCTCACGCCCTCGACGCGGGCCAGCTTCTTCTCCACCCGGTTCACGCAGGCCGCGCACGTCATCCCGCCGATCAGCAGATCGGTGGTGCGCGCGGGTACGTCGGACGAGGTGGTCGGATCGGACGCGGTGTCCGGCCGCTCGCTCATCGCGACCCCTGCCATCCGCTGTGGCCCGACCTCATGCCGTGGGTGTCCATGCCCCCGGCCCCGCCGTCCTCCGGCACGCTCCGGTGGATACCGGGCGCCACCGGACCGGCCGCCCGCCCCACCGTGTAGGAGGCGGCCATCAGCACCGCCAGGAGGACGAGAAACCCGGTCAGGGCGGGAGGCGGCAGCGCGCGACGCACCCGGGCGACGTACGGCTCCGTTCCGTCGGGCGCCGGTCGCGGCGGCGAGGCGGTATCGGTCAGCGGCATCTTCGGCACTCCCCTGTGCAGGCTTGGTGGAAGCGGCTCGGGCTCGCTCACCTTTACGGGCCTGGGGTGCCGGCCGCTCACCGTACGGAGGCTCTGTCACACAAGGAGAAAAACCGCCCCGGCCGGGAACTGTCCGGGCCCGTCAGCCGACATCTGAGCTGTGAGAGGTTTCTGCCCCGGCCCGGCGGAGAGCGGAGAGTCCGGCTGGACAGCGGCCGGGGCGCACCCGTCCACCCGGCCGAGCGCGGGGGCCGGGTGCGGCGGAGGGCGAGCGCTCGCCCCTCCACCGCACCCGGGGAGTCCGTTGCCGGACAGAGGCGTCAGGCCACTGCTACGGCCATGGCCGGTGCATGGGGGACGCCGTTCCGGGCCGCCTCCGCCGGTTCCGGGGCGGCCGGTTGTTCCTCATCGGAGGTGAGTTGGGCGATCAGGGTTTCCCGGGCCCTGGCCACGCGGGAGCGGATCGTGCCGACCGGGCATTGCGCCACGGTGGCGGCCTCCGGGTAGGTCAGCCCCAGCAACTGGGTGAGCACGAACGCCTCCCGCCGGGTCGCGGGCAGCGCCGCGAGCAGTTCCCCGAGAGCGACGCTCTCCTCGAAGCCCGGTACATCGCACGGCTGGTTCCGTTCCGCGGCCGCCTGCCAGTCCTCGGTTCCGGAGATTCTGGGGCGGGTCGTCAGCCATCGGATCCGGTCGGCCACCACTCTGCGCGCGATCACGAGCAGCCAGGTGCGCGCCGACGACCTCCCCTCGAACCGGGGGAGGCTTCGCAGAGCGCGGAGATAGGTGTCCTGCACCAGGTCGTCCACCGTTTGCGGATCACCGCTCAGGTGCGCCACGTAGCGGCGGACGTCCAGACGGGTGGCGCGGACGAACTCCTCCACGGCGATCGGGTCACCGTCGCGGGCCGCGAGCGCCCAGGACGTCACCGCGGCGTCGTCACGCATGCCGCCCTTCCCCCCGCCGGCCGGCGCTCACATCGGGGAGGATGGCGGCATGCTGTGCTCGCGGATCCGAACGGCCGTCTCCGCCCGACTCGACGGTGAAGGACTGCCCCCGGGTATCACCACGGAGCAGCTGGCGGCCCACCTGGAGGCATGTGCCGCCTGTCGGCTGTGGGAGACCCGGGCCCGGCAGCTCACCGAACACATCGCGCGACTGCGGGAGGCGGACACCACCCCCACCCCAGGAGGAGAAGCGCCGAGGCGGCCACGGCAGGCGCTCTGACACTCGGGCAGGTGCGGCTGTGGCGACACGGCGGCTGAACGGGCCGGCCGCCGCCTCGCCGCGGCGACCGGGCAACACCCCGGGGCGCCGCCGCGGCCGCGGAAACCTCTCGGAGTGGCGGACGGGATCGGGAACGGATGGCCTTGGCATCCGGACAGGAATCATCATCGGGAGTCCTTCGCATGGTCCGGTCCCCGTGTCGCACGGGGACCGGCACAAGGAGTGACCAGGGCGCGGCGACCCGGTCGACGCGATGTCGCACCGGGGCGCGCCCTGGAAGGGAACAGACCAGCTGTCAGCGGACAGCGGGCCCCGGCGGAGGACCCCGCAGAGAGATGGCGTGGGCGAGCAGCAGTTCCCGTATGGTGCGACGCGACTTCTCCCGCGCCGGTCCGGCGGAGGGAAGGGCGTCGGGAATCACCACGCCGAAGACGACGACCAGCGGTGCGAACAGCCGAATGGCCGCCGCGCGCGCCAGCCGGAAGGCCGCCCGCTCACCGCCCCACAGCCACCACGCGCTCAGGACGGCGACCAGAAGGTGCGCGGCGACCATGCCGGTCATCGTTCCGTGCATACCGTCGTGCGCCATCGAGGGCGACATTCCGGCCATATGGTCGACCGTCATCCGGCCGCCGGGGTGCCCGTGCTCGGCCATGGCGGAGGCGGCGTGGTGGTGGAGCTGCCCGCTCAGCCCGGCGTCCCGGACCACCCGCGCTGCCTCGCTCCCGGAGAGCGAGGCACGCTCCGGCCCGCACAGCAGGGCGTCGGCCCATCGCCGGGACAGCGACGGCCGGGGCCCGCCGCCGTCCAGAGTCTGGCCGAACGAGAAGACGGTGTGCAGCGCCGCCTGGGCGCCCACGGTGAGCAGGCCCACCGCGACCGGGCCGCGCTCACGGCCGGCGAAGCACCACGCACCGGCAGCCGTCACGGCCAAGGCGCCCAGCACCACCGGCAAGGGCACCGCGACGCCCGACATCACCACGTGCCCCAACGCGGCGAGCAGCACGCAGACCACCGCGAACACCGCGGCACGCACCGTCCTGAGCATCTGCCCCGCGTCCATGATGCCGCCCATCGTCTCAGTGAGACGGGAACAGCGGACGGCCGGGTCGGTACGGCGGCGCACGACGATCACGCGGGCGGACGGCCGGTCGACAGCAGCCACGCACCCACGGGCCCCGCATGCGTCGGGCAGACCCCCTCCGGGGAGAGCCCTTCGGCCAGCCTTCACGCGGCATGTTTCCAACGGTCGCCAGTTCGACCATGCTCTGTGGCGCACGTCACTCCGCACCTCCGGAACTTCTTCCTCAAAAGGTCCGACTACTGGACCGGTGCGGCTCCGGCCGACCAGCATCGTCCCCGAGCCAGGAGTTCCCATGTCCGCCGAACCCGTCGCCGCCGACACCGAGGACGGACCACAGCCGCCTGGCGCGCCGCAGCCCGGCGCCGCGCCCCGGACACCGGACTCGGGTGCGGGTCCTCGTGGCTGGTCGGCCCTGCGTCCGCTGGTCCTGCGACTGCACTTCTACGCGGGCGTCCTCGTCGCCCCCTTCCTGCTCGTCGCCGCCGTCACCGGACTCCTCTACGCGGGGTCCGTCCAGGCCGAGAAGATCGTCTACGACCATGAACTGCGGGTCCCGGTCGGCAAGGGCGAACTGCCGCTTTCCCAGCAGATCGCCGCCGCCCGCAAGGCATACCCCGAGGGGGAGATCGGCGCGATCCGCCCCTCCCCGGAGGCGGGCGCCACGACGCGCGTGCTGCTCTCCGGCGTCAAGGGTGTCGACCCCGAGCACAAGCTGGCCGTCTTCGTCGATCCGTACACGGGGAAGGTACGGGGCGCGCTGGAGCAGTACGGCACCAGTGGCGCGCTGCCACTGCGCACCTGGATCGACGACCTGCACCGCAATCTGCATCTCGGCGACACCGGCCGCCTCTACAGCGAACTCGCCGCCAGCTGGCTCTGGGTGATCACCGGCGGTGGGCTGGTGCTGTGGATCGCCCGCCGCCGCAAGGGCTCGGCGAAGCGGAAGCTCCGTGCGACGGCGTTGCCGGACCGCTCCGCCACGGGGCGCAGGCGGACGATGTCCTTCCACGGCTCGGTCGGGGTCTGGGCGGCGCTGGGGCTGTTCTTCCTCTCCGCGACCGGTCTGACGTGGTCCACGTACGCGGGCGCGAACGTCACCGACTTCCGCGCCTCCCTCGGGCAGGCCACTCCGGCCGTCAGCTCCGCCGTCGGCGGCGAACACGCCGGACATGGCTCCATGCGGGGCATGGAGGGCATGGAGGGCATGGACATCGGCGGGTCGAGCGGAAAGGGCGGCGAATCCGCCGACGTCGGCGTCGACGCCGTGCTGAAGGCCGCGCGCGCCGAGGGAGTGGGCAACCCGGTGGAGATCGTCCCGCCCGCCGGGCCCGGCACCGCGTACACCGTCAGCCAGATCCAGCGCAGCTGGCCCGAGAAGCAGGACGCCGCGGCCGTCGACCCGGCCACCGGCCAGGTCACCGACGTGGTGCGGTTCGCCGACTATCCGCTGCTGGCCAAGCTCTCCCGCTGGGGCATCGACGCCCATATGGGGAGCCTGTTCGGGCTGCCCAACCAGATCGCCCTGGCTGCCCTCGCGCTCGCCCTGATCCTCCTGATCGTGTGGGGCTACCGGATGTGGTGGCAGCGCGGTCGGGCCGGCGCCTTCGGCCGTCCCATACCGCGCGGCGCCTGGCGGCAGGTGCCGTCGTACGCACTCGCGGTGTTGACCGTCGTCGTCGCGGTCCTCGGCTACTACCTGCCGCTCCTCGGCATTCCCCTGGTCGCCTTCCTGGTCATCGACCTCGCGCTCGGCCGCCTGGCCGACCGGCGTGGGAAACGGGCTCAGGCGGCCGGTGTCTGACCTGAACACCGGTGTGCATACGCGCGTATTCCCTCTCGAAAGCATCAACGGCCCCATCTCCGTACAACAGGAGCGATGACCATGGACGAGTTCCGCTACACCGTCACCGGCATGAGCTGCGGACACTGTGTCGCCAGCATCACCGAGGAAGTGACCCAGGTGCCCGGAGTCCGCGACGTCAGTGTCGATCTCCCGCGCAACGAGGTCACCGTGCGCGGCACCACAGTCGACGACGAGCGGGTGCGCGCAGCCATCGCCGAAGCGGGATACGGCGTCGCCGGTCTCGCCACCCCCTGACCTCCGCCGCTCTGCGCACACCGCGGAACTGCGACAACAGGCTGTCCCGCTCCCGGAAGCAAGGTGGTCACGGTCTCCGCACTACTCGAGAGAAGGTGCAGCGATGCCCGACAGGCCGACCACGCCGACCACGCCCGAGGACCGGGCGACATCGCCCGACGTCTCTGAGCGCCGTTGCGCGGTGGTGGTCCGATGATTGCCGCGACGGGGCTGCGCTGGGTCCTGACCGTACTGTTCCTCGTGCCCGCCCTCTCCGCGGTGTGGCGCGCCGTTACACCCGGACGCGCCGGTGGCGGGCCGGGCGCCTCTGGGAGAGTGGCACATCTGCTGCACGCGGTGATGGCCCTCGCCATGGTGGCGATGGTCTGGCCGTGGGGCATGGACCTTCCGGCCCGGCCGCAGATCGTCCTGTTCACGCTGGGCGGGGTGTGGTTCGCGGGGACGGCCCTGGCCCGGCCCGCTCCCGTCTCCCGTACGCACGCGCTGTCGGGTGCCCTGCCGCACGTGGTGATGATGGGTGCGATGGCCTGGATGGCCGCCGCGATGGTCTCGTCCGCGTCCATGTCGGGGCACGGCGGCTCCGGCGGCATGGCGGACATGCCCGGGATGGACATGTCCGGTGACACCGGTACCGCGGCCATGACCCTCACCGGAACCGGCCCGAGACTGACCGCCGGACTGCTGGCCGGGGTGCTCCTCCTGCTCGCCCTGCGGTGGCTGGCGCGGGGATTCGACACCGCCAGGCTCGACGGCACCACCGGGCCGCGGGGCCTGTCGGTACCGGCGGAGCGCGACGCGTTCGATCTCGCCTGCCACGGCGCCATGGCACTGGGGATGGCGGTGACGTTCGTCCTGCTCCTGTGAAGGGCGGTCACACCGGACGAGGAAATATGGGTTCCAGGCCACGCTCCGGCAGTTGGCCAAGCCGCACCGCCATGATGTCCCGGCCCCCTCCTGCCGGGCGACCATCTGCCGGTGCGGACCGTCCTGGAGCTGTGCCGCGGGGCGGCCACGCGGGATGCCGCTGATCCGCTCCTCCGGGGGTGGATCGATGGCTCGCCGAACCGTGGGAGAAGCGCCGTGTCGCCGCGCCACCGCCGGGATGTCCCGTTACCGTGATGCGGCGCGGGCCGGGCCATGACATCGCGGAAGGCGGGACGGGTGAGCCAGCCAACTCACGACGCCGGAGGTGAGCCGCCACCGCAGGTGACGGTGGGCCTCGTCGCCGATCCGGACGCCCCCGCGGAGCTGGCGGAGGAGCTGGCCGAGGACTTGCCCGGCCTGTTCTCCGAGCAGATCGACCCGAACGTCATGTGGTCCGTGCAGGTTGTCCGCGATCCCATGCCCGCCGCCCTGCTCGACAGCGCGAGCATCCTCGGTGTGACGCGGGAGCGGAAGATTCGCGCTTCCTGGGACATCGCCATCTGCCTCACCGATCTTCCCTTGTACGGCGACGGCAGGCCACTGGCGGTCGATGCGGACACAGCGGACCGAGTGGCCCTGGTGTCCATGGCCGCGCTCGGCGGGTTCTTCCTGCGACGGCGGCTGCGCCGCTCGATCGTCCGGCTGGTGAGGGATCTGATGCGGGTGGATACGGGCCCCGTGGTCCCGGAGCGGACCGCCCCGCTGAAGCGCGCGGTGGCGGACGAGGACCTCATCGATCTGCGGATCGTGGGATCAGCCGCGCGGGGGCGGCTGCGCCTGCTGCTGGGCATGGTGCGGGCGAACACCCCCTGGCGGCTGATCCCCGCCCTGGCGAAGGCGCTCGCCGCCGCCCTGGCCACCAGCGCCGTCGTCCTCGTCAACGGAACCCTCTGGAACGTGTCCACCGCGATCGCGGCCGAGCGGCTCGCGGTGGTGTCGGTCTTCTCCACGGCGACCATGGTGGTCTGGCTCATCGTCCACCGGCATCTGTGGGAGCGCCCCGACTCCTCAGCCCGCCATGACCGGGAGAAGGCCGCGCTGTACAACGCCTCCACGGTGGTGACCCTGTCCCTGGGCGTCCTGGGGGGTCTCCTCGGCCTCTTCGTGGTGGACTTCGCGGTGGCGTCGTTTCTCATCGAGAGCCGAGTGCTGGCGAATCAGGTGAAGCGCCCGGTGGGATTCGGCGACTACGCGCGTCTCGCGTGGCTGGCGAGCTCGGCGGCCATCGTCGGCGGAGCGCTCGGCTCGGAGTTCGAAAGCGATGAAGCAGTCCGCCGCGCCGCCTACGGCAAACGGGAGAGGCTGCGCCGCGAGCAGGCGGAGCGCAGACGCAAAGAGGCCGAGTCCGGCACCGCGCCCCCCTTCTAGACCCTCCCTCAAGGAGGTGGCCGACGCCGACACGGCGACCGGGAGGTGCTGGCCGTACGCGGGCTTGCCGCTGTCCCAGGGCACCGGGCGGCCCGCCGCCGTAAGGTGGACCGCATGGTGGACGCGAGTGTGTCGACCTCGGACAAGAGCGCCGAGCAGTCGCTGGACGAGCTGCTCAGGGCCACCCACGAGGCATCACCGGGGGAGCTCCCGGTGGCCCTGCACCGCTACGCGGAGGCCAGGAACACGGGCCGCGCGGTGAGCTACCTGATCGACCTCCCGCAGCGGCCGCTGATGCCGCTCGACGAGGACGAGCCGCGCCTGGAGCTCGACGACTCCCCGGCTGGATTCACCTTCCGCAGCCGTCCGCGTCCTCGTCCTCGATCCGCACCGAATCGCGACAAGGAGCTGGAGCGGCCCTCGGAACCGCCGCTGGGTCTGCCCGCGCGGCTGGCGGACGCGCCCCGGCAGGTCCACGAGACGGCCCTGGAGTCCGGTGACCGCGTCCTGCCGTACACGGACGAGGCCGTGGAGTCGCGGGACGAGGGCGGTGAGCAGTTCGGTCGGGAGCGCTTCGCCGGCCACATCATCCGCTCGACGGCCGCCGGGGAGAACGCCCCCGAGGTGCTCCGGCTGCTCATCCACGCGATCCTCGACCACCGGCACGGTGAGCTCGGTGACGACGCCACGATGTTGATGATCGAGTGGCGACCGCCGGATCCCTGATCCGTCGGGACGATGTTCGATGACGCCCCCCGACCCCACCGCCCGCCGCGTCCGGCCGGACACTCCGCCCGGAGTCCTCGGCCTGGCCACGGCCACCGTCGACGACCACGGCGTGGTGACCGGGTGGAGCGAGGGCGCGTCGCGGCTGCTGGGCTACCGCGCCGAGGAGGTCGTGGGGCGGCCGACGGCCGAGCTGCATGCGGAGAAGACGCTCGGGGACACCGCGCGCGGCGCCGGGCCGTGTCTGGCGGACGAGCCCCGATGGAGCGGACGGGTCGCGCTGTGCCACCGGGACGGGCACCGGGTGGAGGTCGAGCTGCTGGCCCAGCGCGGCCCGATGGGCGACGGCTCCGCGGGCTGGCTGCTGGTCTCCGCCACGCCCCGGGAGCCGCTGTCCCAGGAGCCGGGCGCGCGGGCGGACCGTGCGTTCGCCCAGTGCCCGTGCGCCCTGGCGGTCTTCGACACGGAGCTGCGTCTGGTGTCGGCGAACACCGACACGGAGGCCGTCGCCCACCGCAGCGAGGAGCAGATGCGCGGGCTGCGGCTGACGGAGCTGGAGGGCCACGAGGAGACTGAGCGGGTCGAGCGGGCCATGCGGCGGGTGCTGGAGAGCGGTGAACGACTCGAGCTGGAGACGCACTGGCGGAAGCCGGGCGAGAGCCGTGAGCACGCCTGGTCGGTCTCCCTGGCCCCGCTGGTCGACCGGACCGGCAGGCGCCAGGGCGTGTGTTTCGCGGCGCGCGACACGACCGCCGAGCAGGAGGCCCGGCGGCGGCTGCTGCTGCTCAGCGAGGCGGGGGCGCGGCTGGGCAGCCATCTGGACCTGGACCGGATCGCCCAGGAGCTGGCCGCGGCGGCGGTCCCCCGGCTCGCCGACTTCGCCAGCGTCGATCTGCTCACCTTCCTCCACCGGGGCGAGGAGCCCCCGGAGGGGCCGCTGCGCGAGCCCATCACCCTGCGGCGCGCGGCTCACCGGTCCGTCCTCGAGGGCGTCCCGGAGGCGGTGGTCGACGTCGGGGGCCTGGCCACGCATCCCAAGCGCTCCCCCACGGCGGCGTGCCTGATCGAGGGCCGGGCCGCGCTGTACCGGGTGACGGAGCCCCTGCTGGCGCGCTGGGAGGCCACGGACCCCGCCCGGGCCGCCCTTATCCGCGAACACGGAATGCATTCGGTGATCGTGGCGCCGATGCGCGCCCGCGGGGTCACCCTCGGTGCGGCCTTCTTCGCTCGCCACCGTACGTCGGCGCCCTTCACCGAGGACGACACGCTGCTGGCCGAGGAGCTCACCGCCCGAGCGGCCGTCTGTGTCGACAACGCCCGCCGCTATCTGCGGGAACGCATGACGGCCGTGACCCTGCAGCGCAGCCTGCTGCCGCAGGGGACGCCCGAGCTGACGGCGCTGGAGATCGCCTCGCGCTATCTGCCCGCGGGCGCCTGCGCCGGGGTGGGCGGCGACTGGTTCGACGCGATTCCGCTGTCCAGCGCCCGCGCCGCCGTGGCGGTCGGTGGTGTCAGGGGGCGTGGCATCCAGGCGGCGGCCACCATGGGGCGGCTGCGCACCGCCATGCGCACCCTGGCCGATATCGATCTGCCGCCCGGTGAGCTGCTGACCCACCTCGACGACCTGGTCACCCGGCTGTCCTCGGACGAGAACCCCGAGATCGGCGGGGCCGTCGGCGCCACCTGTCTGTACGCGGTCTACGACCCGGTCTCCCGCCTGTGCACCCTCGCCTCGGCGGGCCATCTTCCACCGTTGGTGGTCGGCCCGGACGGCGCCTCCGATCGTTTCGGCTCTCCCACCGGTCCGCCGCTGGGGCTGGGCGGGCTGCCTTTCGAGACCACGGAGACGGAGCTGCCCGAGGGCAGCCTGCTCGCCCTCTACACCAACGGCCTGATCGACGGCCGCGGCCGCGAGATCGGCGACGGGCTGGAGACACTGCGCGAGGTCCTGAGCCGGCCCGCCCCGTCCCTGGAGGCCCTCTGCGACAACGTCCTGCGGGCCCTGCTCCCGGCCCGTCCCGAGGACGACGTGGCCCTGCTCCTCGCCCGCACCCGGGCGCTCCACTCCGACCGGGTCGCCACCTGGGACATCCCCGCGGAGGCGGCCGCCGTCGCCGAGGCCCGCCGGAACACCACCGAGCAACTGCTCGCCTGGGGGCTTGAGGAAACGCTCTTCACCACCGAGCTGATCGTCAGCGAACTGGTCACCAACGCGATCCGCTACGGCAGCCCACCCATCCGGCTGCGGTTGATCCGCGACCGCGGCGGCCTCATCTGCGAGATCTCCGACGCCAACAGCACGGCGCCCCATCTGCGGCGGGCCCGGGTCCTCGACGAGGGCGGCCGCGGTCTGATGCTGGTCGCCCAGATGGCGACGCGCTGGGGCACCCGGCAGAGCACGGACGGCAAGACGATCTGGGTCGAGCAGGACCTCTCCCCGGACTGAACTGGACCGATAACTCCCCGGTCGCGGGCGGGCGTTACGGGTGGGACGGTGGTGAAGGGGGGAATGCCCGATTCGAGGAGCGACCATGAAAGCAGCTGTGTACGAGGGGCCCCGGACGGTGACGGTCAAGGATGTGCCGGACGCGAAGATCGAGCATCCCTGCGACGTCGTCGTGCAGGTCACCACCACGAACATCTGCGGTTCCGATCTCCACATGTACGAAGGGCGCACCTCCTTCGAACCGGGCCGCACCCTGGGGCACGAGAATCTGGGGAAGGTCGTCGAGGTCGGCTCGGCGGTCAGAAAGGTCAAGGTCGGTCAGTACGTGGTACTGCCGTTCAACATCGCCTGCGGCTTCTGCAAACAGTGCGAACGCGGGCTGACCAACTACTGCCTGACCATGCAACCGGAACCCTCTGCGGCCGGAGCCGCGTACGGCTTCGCGGACATGGGGCCGTACCAGGGCGGCCAGGCCGAGTATCTGCGCGTGCCGTACGGCGACTTCAACGCGCTGCGGCTCGGTGAGGACGCCGAGGAGCGCCAGCTGGACTATGTGATGCTGGCCGACATCTTTCCCACCGGCTACCACGCCACCGAGATGGCCGGCGTCAAGCCCGGGGACCAGACCGTTGTCTTCGGCGCGGGCCCGGTCGGGCTGATGGCGGCCTATTCGGCGGTGCTCAAGGGCGCAGGCCGGGTGTGGTCGGTGGACTTCCACGGCGATCGGCTGCGAAAGGCCGAGGAGATCGGGGCCATCCCGATCGACACCCGTGAGCAGGACCCGTCCGACGTCATCAAGTCGGCCACCCTGGGGCTCGGCGCCGACAACGGCTGTGAGTGCGTGGGCTACCAGGCCCATGACCCGCAAGGCCGCGAGGACGCCTCCATGACCGTGAACGGCCTGATCGACTGTGTGCGGTTCACCGGCGGGATCGGCGTCGTGGGCGTGTTCGCCCCCAAGGACCCGGCCGGGAAGGACGTCCAGGGTGAACTCGAAGCCCAGGGCAAGGTGCCGATCGACTTCGGCAAGCTGTGGTTCAAGGGCCAGCGGATCGGCACCGGCCAAGCGCCGGTGAAGCGATACAACCGGATGCTGCGCGATCTGATCGCCGGGGGCAAGGCCGAGCCGAGCTGGGTCGTCTCCCATGAGCTCGGGCTGGATGAGGCTCCGAGCGGCTATCAGCACTTCGACCGCCGCGACGAGGGCTGGACCAAGGTCGTCCTGCACCCGGACGGCTCGCGCTGACGGCCCCAGTCCCGGGGAGCGCTCGGGGCGCCGATATTCGTCCCCGGATCGCTGGACCGCGGCCGCCCGGTTTGTAACCCTTTGTGTAGAGGCTCGTTAATCGATCCCACTCCCGCGGCTGAGCGGGTGCTGACCGTGGCTCGCGGCCGCCCCTGGAAGGAGTCGCCATGGCCAAGGCAGTCGGCATCGACCTGGGCACCACCAACTCGGTGATCGCCGCGTGGGAGGGTGGTGAGTCCTCGGTCGTTCCGAACTCCGAGGGAAGCCGCACCACACCCTCGGTGGTGGCCTTCACCGACACCGGTGAACGGCTGGTGGGGCAGCTGGCCCGGCGCCAGGCGATCCTGAACCCCAAGGGCACCATCTACTCGGCCAAGCGGTTCATCGGCCGCCACTACGACGAGGTCTCCGACGAGGCCAGGGCGGTCGCCTACGACGTCGTCCCGGACGAGCAGGGCCTGGCCCGCTTCAAGGTGCGCGACAAGCTGTACTCGCCGGAGGAGATCAGCGCGCAGGTGCTGCGCAAGCTGGCCGACGACGCCGGGAAGCAGCTGGGCGAGCGGGTCACCGAGGCGGTCATCACGGTGCCCGCGTACTTCAACGACGCCCAGCGCAGCGCCACCAAGGACGCCGGTGAGATCGCCGGTCTGAAGGTGCTGCGGATCATCAACGAGCCGACCGCGGCCGCCCTTGCCTACGGCCTGGACAAGAAGGGCCATGAGACCGTCCTCGTCTTCGACCTCGGCGGCGGCACCTTCGATGTGTCGATCCTCGACGTGGGGGACGGGGTGGTGGAGGTCCGCTCCACCGCGGGCGACAGCCACCTGGGCGGCGACGACTTCGACCGGCGGCTGGTCGACCACCTCGCCGACAGGTTCCAGCAGGAGAACGGCATCGATCTGCGCCGGGATCCGCAGGCGCTGCAGCGGCTCTTCGAGGCCGCGGAAAAGGCCAAGACCGAGCTGAGCTCGGTGACCCAGACCCAGGTCAGTCTGCCGTTCATCACGGCGGACGCCGCCGGTCCGAAGCATTTGACCGAGACGGTGATGCGGTCCACCTTCGAGCAGATCACCGGTGATCTGGTGGAGCGCTGTCTGGGCCCGGTGCAGCAGGCGATGGCCGACGCCAAGGTCGGCGAGAGCGACATCGACGAGGTGATCCTGGTTGGCGGGTCGACCCGGATGCCCGCCGTCCAGGCCCTGGTCCGCCGGCTGACCGGCGGCAAGGAGCCCAATATGAGCGTCAATCCCGACGAGGTGGTGGCGCTGGGCGCCGCGATCCAGGCCGGGGTGCTCAAGGGCGAGGTCAAGGATGTGCTGCTGCTCGATGTCACCCCGCTGTCGTTGGGCGTCGAGACCCGCGGCGGCGTCATGACGAAGATCATCGAGCGGAACACCACGATTCCGGTGCGGCGTACTGAGACGTTCTCCACGGCTGAGGACAATCAGCAGGCCGTGGACATCGTGATCCTCCAGGGCGAGCGGGAGCGGGCCGCCGACAACCGGGTCCTCGGTCGTTTCCAGCTGACCGGTATCCGTCCGGCGCCGCGGGGTGAGCCGCAGGTCGAGGTGACCTTCGATATCGACGCCAATGGCATCTTGAATGTCACCGCGCGCGACCGGGACACCGGCAAGGAGCAGTCCGTCCAGATCAGTGAGACGGGCAACCTCGACCGTAGTGAGGTCGAGCGGATGGTGCAGGAGGCCGAGCGCAACCGTGGCGAGGACCAGGCACTGCGTGAGGCCGTGGACGCGCGTAATGAGCTGGACGCCGTCGCTTACCAGGTCGAGAAGCGCCTTGCCGAGCTGGGTGATGCGGCGCCGTCGCATGAGCGGTCGCGCGCCGAGATGCTGGTCAACGATGCCCGTGAGGCGGTCAGGAACGAGGCCGGTGTCGACCGGACCAGGCCGCTGATCTCCGAACTCCAGCAGGTCTACGCGGGCCTGGCCGCGCATGAGACGGCCGGTGCCGGCGGTCCTGGCGCGAGCGCGGCGGCCGGTGGGGCGTCGGCGGGCGGCGCCCAGGACACCGGGGCCGGAGGCGGTGGAGGCGACGAGGACGTCATCGACGCCGAGTTCGACAAGGGCTGACCGATACGACCGGCGGGCCCAGAGGAAGGCTGACGGAGAGGCCGCGATGTCCACTCAACCGCAGCAGCCCGACCCGGTGCCGGAGGGTGCCGTGACGGAGCCGGAGCAGGAGCCGGAGCAGGGCCTGCCCGCCCCGGGCGCCGCGGAGGCGCCCGGGACGGGCGGGGAGGGTCCGGGTCCGGACGCGGCCGGCGGCCCCGCTCTCGCCGTATCGGATGAGCAGGCTGCGGCGCTGGCGGAGCTGGAGGACCGCTGGCGCCGGGCCCTGGCCGACCTGGAGAATCTGCGCAAGCGTCATGCCAGGGAGCTGGAGCGGGAGCGGGCCGCCGAGCGGGCCCGTACGGCGGCGGCTTTGTTGCCCGTCATCGACAACCTCGAACTCGCCCTGTCCCATGCCGAAGCGGACCCCGGCTCGATCGTGGAGGGTGTCAAGGCCATCCGTGACCAGGCCGTGAACACCCTGGCCCAGCTGGGCTACGAGCGGCAGGGGGAGACGGGGGTGCCGTTCGACCCGGCCCGGCACGAGGTGGTCGGTGTGGTCGAGGATCCCGAGGCCGAACCGGGCACGGTGGTCCAGGTGTTGCGCCCCGGTTACGGGGATCCCGGCAACCAGCTCAGGCCGGTGGCCGTGGCCGTGGCGAAGCGGGAGTGAGACGGCCATGGCACGGGACTACTACGAGGTGCTCGGGGTGTCCCGGGGTGCGAGCCAGGACGAGATTCAGCAGGCGTTCCGCACCCGGGCCCGTCGCCTTCACCCCGATGTGAACAAGGACCCGAACGCGGAG
Organism: Streptomyces sabulosicollis; assembly: GCF_016103465.1. GTDB lineage: Bacteria > Actinomycetota > Actinomycetes > Streptomycetales > Streptomycetaceae > Streptomyces > Streptomyces sabulosicollis. Next base: position 139 of record NZ_JAEEAP010000047.1, on the reverse strand, counting down.
GAGCGGTTCAAGGAGCTCAACGACGCCTACAGCGTGCTCTCCGACCCCAAGACGCGTGCCCGTTACGACCGGTTCGGCGAGGACTTCCGCAAGATTCCCGAGGACTGGGAGGAGCGCGTGGGGGCCGGTGCCGGGGGCG
>NZ_JAEEAP010000479.1 GCF_016103465.1 Streptomyces sabulosicollis | reverse complement strand
CCTCACCTCACCGCCCGCCGCCCCGGACGCTGCCGGCGCCCCGCCCGTCGTCGCGGTCCCGTTGCTCTCCCTCACCACCGAGGAAGCGGACACGGTCGAGCAGAGGTTTCCCGGTGCCGTCGACACCCTGCCGCTGACCGCGTTGCAGGAGGGGTTGCTCTTCCACGCCGGGTACGACGAGGCGGCCCCGGACGTCTATCTGGTGCAGTTCGCCTTCGACCTCGAGGGTGACGTCGACAGCGCCCGCTTCCGGCGGGCGGTGGACACTCTGCTGCTCCGCCACCCCCATCTGCGGGCCGGGTTCCTCCACCACGGCCTGTCCAGGCCGGTCCAGGTGGTGCCCCGCCACGCGCCGACGCCGTGGCAGGAGATCGACATCAGCGGTTTCTCCGCCACCGAGCAGAAGGGGGAGTACGAGCGCTGGCTGGCGGAGGACCGCGCCACGCGGTTCGACTTCACCCGGCCGCCGCTGATGCGGTTCACGTTGTTCCGCCTGGGCGACGGGCGCAGCCGGTTGGTCATGACCCATCACCACATCCTGCTGGACGGCTGGTCGACGCCGGTTCTGGTGCAGGAGCTGTTCTTCCTGTACGGGGAGGCCGGGGACGACGGGCTGCTGCCCCGCCCGGCGGCCTACCGCGACTACCTCGCCTGGCTCACCGCGCAGGACGCCACCGCCGCCCGCGAGGCGTGGGGCGAGGCGCTGGCCGGGGTGGAGGGGCCGACGTTGCTGGCTCCGGAGGCGTATGGGCGTACGGCGGTGGTCCCCCGGGAGTTCTGCCTGGATGTGCCCGCCGGGCTGACGGCACGGCTGACCCGGCGCGCCCGCTCCTCGGGGCTGACGCTGAACACGCTGGTGCAGGTGGCGTGGGGGCTGCTGCTGGGGCGGCTGACCGGCCGCGACGATGTGGTGTTCGGAGCCACGGCCGCGGTGCGGCCGCCGGAGGTACCCGGTGTCGAGTCGCTGGTCGGCCTGTGCATCAACACCTTGCCGGTACGGGTGCGACTCGCCCCGGGCCAGCGGCTGGTGGACCTGCTGGAGGAGGTGCAGGCGCGCCAGGCGGCGCTGTCGGAGCACCAGCATCTGGGGCTGATCGAGGTGCAGTCGCTCACGGGGGTCGGTGAGCTCTTCGACACGGTTCTGGTCTTCGAGAACTATCCGGTGCGGCCCGAGCGGGTCGGCGCGCCGGAGGACGGTCTGCGGGTGGTGGGCAGCACCGGCCGGGACGCCACCCACTATGCGCTGGCCCTGGTCGTCGTCCCGGGCGAGTCCCTGCGGCTCCAGCTGGGCTACCGCCCCGATGCCTTCGGCCACTCGGCCGTACGGGACCTCGCGCGGCGTCTGGTCCGGGTGCTGGAGAACCTGGCGGACGCCCCGGAGCGGACGGTGGCGCGGCTCGATGTGCTGGCCCCGGGGGAACGGGAACGCCTGCTGCGGCGGTGGGGCAACGGCTCGCCCGGCGTGGCCGGAGCCGATGACACGGCACCGCTGCCGGAGGTGTTCGAGCGACGGGTCGAGCGCGCCCCGGCCGAGGTGGCCGTGGTGTTCGAGGAACGGCGGATCAGCTACGGGGAGGTGAACGAGCGGGCGAACCGGCTGGCCCGGGTGCTCGTCGCGGCGGGCGCGGGACCGGAGACCCGGGTCGCCCTCTCCCTGCCCCGGGGCCCGGACCTGCTGATCACGGCGCTGGCCGTCCTCAAGGCGGGTGCCGCCTTCGTGTCCGTCGACCCGGCCTACCCGGCGCGGCGCGTGGCGTTCATGCTCGCCGACAGCCGCCCGGCCCTGCTGGTGACGACCACCGCGATCGCCGAGTCCCTGCCGTCGGAGGCGGCCACGGTGCCACGGCTGCTGCTGGACACGGAGGACACGGCGGACCGGCTGGCGGAGGCGGGGCCGGGCAACCTGACGGACGCGGACCGCAGGTGCCCGCTGCTGCCGGACCACCCCGCACACCTCTTCTACACCTCGGGTTCCACCGGCAGGCCCAAGGGTGTGGTGGCGTCCCGGAGCGGTCTCGGCCGGTTCCTGCGGGCCATGGCCCGGCGCACACCGCTCACCGGGTCGGACGCGGTGCTGGCGGCCTCCACACCATCGTTCGACGTGGTGGCGGTGGAGTGGTTCATGCCGCTCGTGGCGGGGGCCCGTATCGTCCTCGCCTCCCCGGGCCAGACCCGCGATCCGGCCGCGCTGCTGCGGCTGGTGAGCCGCCACGAGGTGTCGATGGCACAGGCCACGCCCACGCTGTGGCAGGCGGTGCTCGCCGAGGTGTCCGACGGCGGCGACCGTGCGGGGCTGCTGTCGGGGGTGCGGGTCCTCAGCGGTGGCGAGGTGCTGCCCTCCCCGCTCGCGCGGCGACTGCTGGCGCTCGGCGCCGAGGTGGTGAATCTGTACGGGCCCACCGAGACCACGGTCTGGTCCACCACCGCCACCGTAGGCGCCGACGAGGACGGCTCGCCGCGGATCGGAACACCGCTGGACACCACGCGCGTATACGTCCTGGACCGGCACCTGGGCCTGCTGCCGCCGGGCGTGGTGGGCGAGCTGCACATCGCGGGAACGGGTGTGGCCCGCGGATATTTCGACCGCCCCGGCCTGACCGCCGAGCGGTTCGTGGCCGACCCGTACGGCCCGCCGGGGTCACGGATGTACCGCACCGGCGATGTGGTGCGCTGGGACGCGGACGGGCGGCTGGAGTACCTCAACCGGGCCGACCACCAGGTCAAGCTGCGCGGATTCCGGATCGAGCCGGGAGAGATCGAGGCGGTGCTGGCCTCGCATCCGCAGGTGGTGCGGGCCGCCGTGACGGTCCGCGAGGACCGGCCAGGTGACCCTCGTCTCATCGCCTACTCCGTCGCCCGGCCCGGCCGTGAACCAGCCCCGGCCGAGCTGCGCTCCTGGCTGCGCGAGCGGTTGCCGGAGCACATGGTGCCGGCGGCGGTGGTGCCGTTGGACGCGTTGCCGCTGACGTCGAGCGGGAAGCTGGACCGCAAGGCGCTGCCCGCGCCCGGCCCCGTCGGCGGCCCCGGCACCGGCCGGCCACCGGCCACCCCCTGGGAGCGGCTGCTGTGCGCGCTGTACGCCGAGGTGCTGGGCGTGCCCGAGGTGGGCGTGACGGACAGCTTCTTCGAGCTGGGCGGGCATTCGCTGCTCGCGATGCGGCTGATGGGACAGGTCCGTATCCGCACGGGCGTCGACCTGGGCATCCGTGCGGTGTTCCAGGCGCCGACGGTGGAGCGGCTGGCGGCCGTGATCGAGGGTGCGGAACGGGACGTGGCTCGCCCGGCGCTGGGACCGATGGCGCGTTCGGGCCGGTTGCCGCTGTCGTACGCACAGCAACGGCTGTGGTTCCTCCAGGAGTTGGAGGGCGATCGGGCGGCGACCTACAACATCGTGGTCGGCCTGCGGCTCCACGGCCCGCTGGACCGGGAGGCCCTGATGGCCGCGGCGGGGGACGTCGTGGCCCGGCACGAGGTGCTGCGCACGGTCTATCCGCACGGGGACGACGGGCGACCGTGGCAGCGGGTCCTGGGCCCGGAAGCGGCCCGGTCCGCGCTGCACACCGTCGTGCGGGGCGTCCGGCCGGTGGCCGACGACACGGACTCGGACGGGGGCGCCACCGGGGCCTCGACCGCGGACCCGGGCGCGGGCAAGGACACGGGCGCGGGCGCGGGCCCGGACACGGACACGGACACGGGCGCGGGCGCGGGCGCGGCGGACGGCACACTTGCCGCCGCGCTGGCGGAGGAAGCCGGGCGGGGCTTTCACCTGGCCACCGAACTGCCCCTGCGCATAAGCCTGTTCCCGCGGGGCGACGAGGAGCACGTGCTGCTCGTGGTGGTCCACCACATCGCGGCCGACGGCTGGTCGCTGGAGCCGCTCTTCGCCGATCTGGCCACCGCCTACCGGGCCCGGACGGCCGGTTCGGAACCCGGCTGGAGCGCCCTGCCGCTGCAGTACGCGGACTTCGGACTCTGGCAGCGTCAGGTGCTGGGCGCGGAGGACAGGGATGACAGTGTGCTCTCCCGGCAGCTCGCGTTCTGGAGGGAGACGCTCGCGGAGCTGCCCGAAGAACTCCCGCTGCCGACGGACCGGCCGCGGCCACCGGTTGCCGGACACCAGGGCTCGACCGTGGACATCACCGTTCCGGCCCCGCTGCACCGGAAGCTGGCCCGGCTGGCCCGCTCCCGGGACGCCAGCGTGTTCATGGTGGTCCAGGCCGCCCTCGCGGCCTTGCTGACGCGACTCGGCGCCGGGACGGACATCCCTCTGGGCACGGCGTTCGCCGGCCGGGACGAGGTGGCCGTGCACGACCTGGTCGGCCCCTTCGTCAACACGCTGGTGCTGCGCACCGACACCAGCGGGGACCCGGACTTCCTCACCCTCCTGGAACGGGTGCGGGACACGGACGGAGCCGCCTACGCCCATCAGGAGGTGCCGTTCGAACGGGTGGTGGAGGCGGTCAACCCGGTCCGGTCCCTGGCCCGGCACCCGCTGTTCCAGGTGATGCTCACCTTCCAGAACCTCCGGGCGACCGAGCTGTCCCTGCCGGGAGTGGCCGCCGAGCCGCTGGAGGTGGCCACCGACACGGCCAAGTTCGACCTGGCCTTCGCCCTCGCGGAGACGCACACCGCCGAGGGCGGGGAGCCGAACGGCATCCGGGGCGGTCTCGAGTACGCCACCGACCTGTTCGAGCACCGCACGGCCCAGGCCATCGTCGACCGCCTCCTGCGTGTGCTGGACGCCGTCGCGGACCGCCCGGACCAGGCCGTGAGCCGGATCGGCCTCCTCGGTCACGAGGAGCGGGAGCGGCTGCTCGGCTGGGGTACGGGTGCCCCCGTGGCGGCCGGGGCGGGGCGGGTGCTGCCGGAGCTGTTCCAGGCACAGGCGGCACGTACTCCCCAGGCGACGGCGGTGACCTTCGAGAACGACGAGGTGTCCTACGCGGACCTCAACACGCGCGCGAACCGGCTGGCCCGACTGCTCATCGAACACGGCGCCGGACCAGAGACCCGTATCGCCCTGGCCCTGCCACGCTCCCCCGACCTGATCACGGCTGTCCTGGCCATCACCAAGACAGGAGCCGCCTACGTCCCCCTCGACCCCGGCTACCCACCGGACCGCATCACCTTCATGCTCCACGACAGTCAACCCACCCTCCTCATCACCACCAGCACACTCACCAACACCCTCCCCACCAGCGCCACCACCCTGCCCTGGCTCCTCCTCGACACCGAAGACACCCACACCCGCCTGGAAAACCACGACACGGAGAACGTGTCCGACCACCAGCGCCACGCCCCGCTGACACCCGCACACCCCGCGTACGTCATCTACACCTCAGGCTCGACAGGCACACCCAAGGCGGTCGTGGTGCCGCACGGAGCCATCGTCAACAACCTGCTGTGGCGGATCGGGACCTTCGGCTGGACGGAGCATGACCGCTTCCTCATGCGGACGCCGATGAGCTTCGACGTCTCGGTGTGGGAACTCTTCTGCCCGCTGCTCACCGGCGGAAGCATCATCGGCACCGATCCCGATCACCACGCCGACCCCGGCCACCTGCTGTCCGCCGTCGAACGTCATGGGGTCACGGTGGTGCACTGTGTGCCGACCCTGCTGCGGTTGCTGCTGGAGTGGGAGGGAGCGCGGCGGCTCTGCGCCTCCGTACGCCACGTCGTCTGCGGTGGCGAACCACTGACCGCCGATCTGCGCGATTCCTTCGTGGCCACGCTTCCGCATGCGCGTCTGCACAACTCCTACGGGCCCACCGAGACCACCGTCGACACCACGGGCCACCTCACCAGCCCCGATGACACGGGCCCGCCACCGATCGGCACGCCTGTCGGCAACACCCGCTTGTTCGTGCTGGATGGGGGGTTGGGGTTGGTTCCGGTGGGTGTGGTGGGCGAGTTGTACGTGGCCGGGAGTGGCGTGGCCCGGGGGTACTGGGCCCGGCCGGGACTGACCGCGGAACGATTCGTGGCCTGCCCCTACGGCACGGCGGACGGGGAGCGGATGTACCGGACCGGGGACCTGGTCCGATGGACACCCGACGGGCAGTTGGAGTTCCGCGGGCGGACCGATGACCAGGTCAAGGTCCGCGGATTCCGCATCGAACCAGGAGAGATCCAAGCCGCGCTCACCACCCATCCAGCCATCGGGCAAGCCGTCGTCACCGTCCGCGAGGACCGCCCCGGCGACCGCCGTCTCGTCGCCTACCTCACCCCGGCGCAAACGGAGAGCGAGGCCGGGACCGGGGCCGTGGCCGGGGCCGTGGCCGGGACCGGGGCCGAGCCGCCGCCCGCCGCGGAGATCCGGACCCATCTGACCGACCGGCTCCCCCACTACATGATCCCCTCCCACTACATCCCACTGGAACACCTACCGCTGACCGCCAACGGCAAACTCGACCACACCGCCCTCCCCGCACCCACCACGGCAACCACCCACACCGGCCAGGGACGAGCCCCAGCCGACGCCCACGAACGCACGCTGTGCCAGCTGTTCGCCGACATCCTCGGCCTTCCCCAAACGGGACCCGAGGACGGCTTCTTCGCCCTCGGCGGCGACAGCATCCTGTCCATCCAACTCGTCAGCCGCGCCCGACAACAAGGGCTACTACTCACCCCCCGCCAAATCTTCCAACACCAGACCCCCGCCGCCC
>NZ_JAEEAP010000478.1 GCF_016103465.1 Streptomyces sabulosicollis | reverse complement strand
CACCCCACCCGCCCCGGCCGGATGGCGGCCCGCGCTGTCCCCCGCCGTGAGCCTGCGCCACGACCGGGTGCGGGACGCCGATCTGCTGGTGCTGCCCGAGCGGGTGGTGGTGCTGCGCGGCAGCGCCGCGAAGATCCTGCGGCTGTGCGACGGCGACCGCGAACTCGACGCCATCGTGGCGGAGCTCGAAGGCCGCTTCCCCGGCGCGCCCGTCGCCCAGGACGTGCCCGCCTTCCTCGACCGGATGCGTACGCAAGGCTGGGTCCGATGACCGCCGCGCCCCGCCCCTGGGCCCTGCTCGCCGAGCTCACCCACGGCTGCCCGCTGCACTGCCCCTACTGCTCCAACCCGCTGGAGCTGGTCCGCCGCTCCCGTGAGCTGTCCACCGCCGAGTGGGCGGAGGTGATGCGCCAGGCGGGGGAGTTGGGCGTGGTGCACACCCATCTCTCCGGTGGCGAACCGCTGTTGCGCGGCGATCTCGCCGAGATCGTCGCCGCCGCCGAGTCCGCCGGGATCTACACCCAGCTGGTCACCAGCGGCGTGGGCCTGGACCGCGCCCGGCTGGCCACGCTGACCGCCGCCGGGCTGCGCAGTGTCCAGCTGTCCCTGCAACACGCCGACCCGGCCGCCTCCGACCGGATCGCCGGGTACCGCTCGTACGCCGCCAAGGAACGGGCCGCCGCCCTGGTGCGCGCGGCCGGACTGCCGCTCGGGATCAACGTCGTCCTGCACCGCGACAACCTCGACGCGCTCGACGCCCTCATCCAACGCGCCCTGGACTGGGGAGCGGACCGTATCGAGCTGGCCAACACCCAGTTCTACGGCTGGGCGCTGCGCAACCGCGACGCCCTGCTGCCCACCCGCGACCAGCTCGCCCGGGCGCGGGACACGGTCCGGCGCCGGCGGGAGCGGCTGGGCGGGGCCACCGACCTGGTGTGGGTCGTGCCCGACTACTTCGACGGCGTGGCCAAGCCCTGTATGGGCGGGTGGGGCGCGGTCTCGCTGACCGTCGCGCCCGACGGCACCGTGCTGCCCTGCCCCGCCGCCGCGAGCCTGCCGGACCTGGACCCGCCCACGGTCCGCGACCACTCCCTGGAGTGGATCTGGGACCACTCGGGCGCCTTCAACCGCTACCGGGGCGAGGAGTGGATGCGGGAGCCGTGCCGCACCTGTTCCCGCCGCGAGGAGGACTTCGGCGGCTGCCGCTGCCAGGCGTACGCCCTGACCGGCGACGCCGCCCGTACCGACCCGGCCTGTGCGCTCTCCCCGGACCACGGGGTGCTCCGCGCGCTGACGAAGGGGTCCGGGCGACCGGCCGGAGCGGGCCCCCCGGCGCCGACCGGCGGCTATGCGTACCGCAAGCCCGAAGGGGGTGGGACCGGGCGCGGTTTGGCGCATACGCCCCCGCTTCCGTAAAGTTTCGCCGTTGTCCAGGGGAACAGGCGAACCAGAAAGCGGCAGCGGCGATGACGGTGACTGACGAAGGCCGGGCCGAGCACGCCCCGGCCGAGGAGCCGGGCATCGACCCGGAGCGGCTGGCGACCTGTCTGAGCGTCCTGGCGGAACTCGACCGGCTGCCGGTCGACCACCCCGACGCGATCATGGTCCGCCGGGCCACCTCCGGGATCTACCGCAGCGTGAAGCAGCGCAGGCGCCAGGAGCGGCGGGCCGCGAAGACCGCCCATGACAAGGCCGTGACCGAGGCCACCGCCACCGGCGCGGCCGACCGGATCGACGACGAGACGCTGGGCCGCGCGCTCAGCAGCTCCGTCACCACGGAGATCGCGGGCATCCTGGAGCGCCCCCGCTCCTGCTACGTCTGCAAGACCCGGTACGTCGAGGTCGACGCCTTCTACCACCAGCTGTGCCGCGACTGCGCCGCCGAGAACCGGGCCCGCCGCGACGCCCGCACCGATCTCACCGGGCGCCGTGCCCTGCTCACCGGCGGCCGGGCCAAGATCGGCATGTACATCGCGCTGCGGCTGCTGCGCGACGGCGCGCACACCACCGTCACCACCCGCTTCCCGGTCGACGCCATACGCCGTTTCAAGGCCATGCCCGACAGCGGGGAGTGGCTGCACCGGCTCAAGGTCGTCGGCATCGATCTGCGCGACCCCGCCCAGGTGATCGCGCTGGCCGACGCGGTGAGTGCCGAGGGCCCGCTGGACATACTGATCAACAACGCCGCCCAGACCGTCCGCCGCACCCCGCAGGCGTACGCGGAGCTGATAGCGGGCGAGTCGGCGCCGCTCCCCGCCGGGGAACTGCCCGAGTCCGTGGTCCTCGGCGCCTTCGGCAGCGGTGCCCAGGCGGCCCTGCCGGCGCCCCGCGCGCCACGGGACGGCGCCCTCACCCCGCAGGACCTCACCGCCCTCGCCCTGAGCCGCGGTTCCGCCTCACCGGCCCGGATCGAGGCCGGGACCGCGATCGACGCGGGCGGGCTGGTGCCGGACCTGGACCCGAGCAACACCTGGGTGCAGCGGGTCGGCGAGGTGGACCCGGTCGAGATGCTCGAGGTCCAGCTGTGCAATGAGACGGCGCCGTTCATCCTGGTGAGCCGGTTGCGCCCGGCGATGGCCGCATCGCCCGCCCGGCGCAAGTACGTGGTCAACGTCTCCGCGATGGAGGGCAAGTTCGGCCGGGGTTACAAGGGTGCGGGCCATCCGCACACCAATATGGCCAAGGCCGCGCTGAACATGCTGACCCGCACCAGCGCACGCGAGATGTTCGAGTCCGACGCCATCCTGATGACGAGCGTCGACACCGGATGGATCACCGACGAGCGCCCGCACCCGGACAAGATGCGGCTGGCCGCCGAGGGCTTCCACGCCCCCCTCGACCTGGTGGACGGCGCGGCGCGGGTCTACGACCCGATCGTCCGGGGCGAGCGCGGCGAGGACCTCTTCGGCTGCTTCCTGAAGGACTACGCCCCGACGTCCTGGTGACGAGGGGGCACCGCCGGACGGCGGGGCGCGCCCGCCCGCGCCCCGCCCGCCACGGTCCGGCCGGCGGTCCGGCCCGGGGTCACGCGCTCGCCTTGCGGCCCGCCGCCGGGGCGCGACGGCCGGGGGAGAAGCCGAAGCGGCGGACCAGCCGCCGCAGGCGGGCGCGGGCGGCGGTCCGGTAGCGCTCCCAGGTACGGGCGAACCGGCTCGCGCGCAGCTCCTCGAAGAGCTGGTCGTAGCGCCGGGCGATCGGCTCCGGGTCATAGGCCCGGGAGCTCTCCAGGGCGGCCGCGCCCATCGCCCGCCGGGCCGGGGCGTCGCCCATCAGCTCCATCAGGGCGCTCGCCAGCGCGTGCTTGTCCCCGGTGGGGACGAGCCGACCGGTGACCCCGTCCCGGATGATCTCGGCGGGGCCGAGCGGGCAGTCGGTGCTCACCACCGGCACCCCGCAGCGCATGGCCTCCACGATCGTCATCCCGAAGGACTCGGCGTCCGAGGCGACCGCGACCAGCGACGCCTTGGCGAACTCCGCCTCGATGGGGGAGCGGGACCCCATCAGCTCCGCGCTCCCGGACAGGCCCAGCCGCTCGATGCGCTCCGCGAGCCGTTCCTTCTCCGCGCCCCCGCCGTAGATCCGCAGCCGCCAGGCCGGGAACTTCGCCGAGATCTCCGCGAAGGCGTCGATCAGCAGGTCGAAGCGCTTGCCGCGGACCAGCCGCCCGGCCGCCGCGATCACCGGCTCGGTGCCCTCGGAGGGGGCGACATCGGGTCGGGGGACGCTGTTGGGTATCGCCAGGGTCCGCACCCCCGGCATCGGCATCTTCTTGCGGTAGACCGCCGCGTCCGCCTCCGTCGTGGTCACCACGGCGTCCAGCGTCCGGTAGAACGGGGCCAGCTCCGCCCGCAGCTTCTTGCTGTGCGCCTCGTACCGCAGGTGCTCCTGGGCGATGCGCAGCGCGCGGTGCGGGGCGAAGCGGGCTATGTAGACGTTCACCCCGGGCCGTGTGCCGATGATCACATCGGCGTCGCAGCCGCGCAGATACTCCGCCGCCCGCGTGTCGATCAGGCGGTTGTACTGGTGGTTCCGCTTCTCCGCGGCCGGAAAGTCCCGGCTGGGCTCGAAGGACAGCGGGTCCTTCGCGTCCGCGCTCCCCGGACGCGTGTCCACCAGGGGGACCAGCCGCACTCGCGGATCGAGGGCGAAACGCGGCGTCTCGCGGTGCCGCATCATCGAGACGATCTCCACCTCGTGGCGGTCGGCGAGCGCCGTCGCGAGGTTCATCGTCGTCCGGATCGTTCCGCCGATCCCGTAGGCGTTGTGCAGCAGGAATGCGATCTTCATGCGGTATTTTCTCCGGCCGGGTGCGTCCCCGGGGCGAGTTTCCCCCGGAAGCTGATCGACACCTTGTCGAGGCCCGGTAAGCCGGTCGCGTGAAGAAGGTGAGAGCGGGGTAAGAAGCCCGCTCAAGGCCCCCGCCCCCCGCGGGCACCGCTGTGGCCTTGGCAGACTCGGGGTGTGACCAACACCGTGCTGCTCGCCGAGGACGACCGTGCCATCCGCCAGGCGCTGGAACGCGCACTGACCCTGGAGGGGTACCGCGTCACCGCCGTGCCCGACGGGATAGAGGCGCTGGCGGCCATCCACCGCGAGCGCCCGGACGTGATCGTGCTGGACGTGATGATGCCGGGCGTGGACGGGCTCCAGGTGTGCCGGGTGCTGCGCGCCGAGGGCGACCGCACCCCCATCCTCATGCTCACCGCGCGGGTCGAGACCGCCGACCGGATCGAGGGGCTGGACGCCGGCGCGGACGACTACGTGGCCAAGCCGTTCGAGGTCGAGGAGGTCTTCGCGCGGCTGCGCGCACTGCTGCGCCGCGCGGCCCCCGCCGAACCCGCCGCGCCGGAGGACACCGCCATCGACGGGGTGCTGGAGGTCGCCGATCTGCGCCTGGACTCCTCGGCCCGCCGGGTCTGGCGGGGCGGTACCGAGCTGGAGCTGACCCGCACCGAATTCGACCTGCTGGAGCTGCTGGCCCGCAACGCGGGCATCGTCCTGGACCACGCCACCATCTACGCCCGCATCTGGGGCTATGACTTCGGCCCCGGCTCGAAGAACCTCGCCGTCTACATCGGCTATCTGCGCCGCAAGGTCGATCCGGAGGGGCGCGCCCCGCTGATCCACACGGTGCGCGGGGTCGGATACTCGCTGCGGGAGGAGTGATGGTGCGGCTCCCATCCCTCCGCCGTGGGCGGCCCAGTCTGCGGACCACCTTCGCGCTCTCGTTCTCCGCGGCGGCGACCGTGGTCACCCTCCTGGTCGGCGGGCTCAGCTATGACGCGGCGGCCGGGCTGGTGCGGGTGGACCAGCAGTCGGCGTTCGACGACGTCATCCGCGATCTGCGCGGCGAGGTCCGCGGCGAGAAGGTGATCCTGCGGCAGTACCCCTCGGAGTCCGTCGTGCCCGTTCCGTACGACCTGCGGGACGACCTGCGCCGGATCAGCCGGATGGACGTCCAGGTGATCAACGGCCGGGGCACGGTCTACGACGCGGGCAAGCCCCCGCTGCCGGTGACCGACGACGACCGGATGGCCGCCGCCTCGCGCACCCCGGGCACGGTCGTACGGCGCGAGATCGACATCGGCGGGGAGCAGTACCGGATGGCCACGGTGGCCGTGGGCGACGGCACCGGGGCGATCCAGGTGGCCCAGCAGATCAGCGACACCGAGGATCTGCTGCGGGAGCTCCAGAAGCGCACCGCGCTGTTCGTGGTCGCCGTCATCCTGGCCGCCGGGCTGGCCGGCTGGTGGCTGGCCGGGCGGATCACCCGGCGGCTGGTGCGGCTGACCCGGGTCGCCGAGAGCGTGGCGGCCACCGGCCGGATGGAGGTGGCGGTGCCGGTCGCCGGGGACGACGAGGTGGGCCGCCTCGGGCGGGCCTTCGACGGCATGCTCGGACAGCTCGCCCGCTCCAAGGACGACCAGCGGCGGCTGGTCCAGGACGCCGGGCACGAGCTGCGCACCCCGCTCACCTCGCTGCGCACCAACATCTCCCTGCTGCGCCGCTTCGAGGAGCTGCCGGGGCCCGCGCGCGAGGATCTGCTGGCCGATCTGGCGGGGGAGACCCGGGAGCTGACCGATCTGGTCAACGAACTGGTGGACCTGGCGGCCGGGCAGCGGGACGACGAACCCCGTACGGAGGTCTCGCTGGAGGAGGTGGCCACCACCGCCGTGACCCTCGCCCGGCGCCGGACCGGCCGGGAGATCACCGTACGGGCCGAGGGCGACACCCGGCTGTCGGGCCACCCGGCCACCCTGCAGCGCGCGATCTCCAACCTGGTGGAGAACGCCGCCAAGTTCGACCAGGACGGCACCCGGCCCGTCGAGGTGGTCATCAGCGGCCGCCGGGTGGAGGTCCTGGACCGGGGGCCGGGCATCGCCGAGGAGGACCGCGAGCGTGTCTTCGACCGCTTCTACCGCGCGCCCGGCGCCCGCAGCCTGCCCGGTTCGGGGCTGGGCCTGGCCATCGTGCGCGAGGTCGCCCTCGCGCACGGCGGCACCGTCTTCGCCCGGCCGCGACCTGGCGGGGGCGCGATACTGGGCTTCACGGTCGCCGACGCCACGGAGGCGCCGTAACACCTTCCCTCAAACGGGGCTCCGCCCCGGGCCCCACGCCGCGAAGCCTCGGCCGCCAGGGGGTGACCGGCGGTTCCTTCCCCTCCTGTCTCTTA
>NZ_JAEEAP010000477.1 GCF_016103465.1 Streptomyces sabulosicollis | reverse complement strand
TACCAGCCCCCTCCCCGCCGGTCCACCGCCCCGACGCTGGTACTCTGTGTGCTGGCCGTTTGCGTACGCGTCCCCGGAGGCTTCGAGTCTCGGGAGACAGCGCCCAGCGGACCCCGCCTCCCGAGTCACGGAAGATCCCCTGAGACAACGACCAGGGGCACTCGGCGGCTGATGACGAAAGCAAGGAGTACCGAGTGTCGCTCGACGCCGCTACCAAGAAGCAGATCATGACCGAGTTCGCCACCAAGGAGGGCGACACCGGCTCCCCCGAGGTCCAGGTCGCGCTGCTCACCCGCCGCATCTCCGACCTCACCGAGCACCTCAAGACCCACAAGCACGACCACCACTCCCGCCGGGGTCTGCTGCTCCTGGTCGGCCAGCGCCGCCGCCTGCTGCAGTACCTGGCGAAGAAGGACATCACGCGCTTCCGTGCGCTGGTCGAGCGCCTGGGCATCCGCCGGGGTGCGGCGGGCGCCAAGTAAGACGCCGAGGAGGGAGCGGTTCCCGCTACGGGGGCCGCTCCCTTTGCCGTACGCGGCTGCCTGCGCGGCCGCGGTACGCGGCGCCGTACGGTTTCGGCCAAAGGTGACCCGTACGGCCTTCGCGCCGGTGCGTAAGCCCAGCGCTACGTACCGTAGGGGCCGGACAGTACAGCCATCGTGATGACGGCCGAATCTTTGTAGTCTGGTCCCAACAACGCCATAACGAAGAAGGAGGAGCGCCTCATTCCCGCCGCACCGGCGCCACAGGAGCCGGTCCTCGGTAGTGGCTCCCGGAACTGGCAATTCCGGTGGCTTCGATCGAAGACCGGCCCGGCCGCCGGCCCGTAAGGCCCGGGGCGCTGCTCCACCACCGTCCACCGTCACACGGACGAGGGACGCAGAAGAGGAGATTTCCCTGGTGGAGAACGAGACCCACTACGCCGAAGCGGTCATCGACAACGGCACCTTCGGCACCCGCACCATCCGTTTCGAGACGGGCCGCCTGGCCCGTCAGGCCGCCGGTTCGGCCGTGGCCTACCTGGACGACGACACCATGGTGCTGTCGGCCACCACTGTTTCCAAGAACCCCAAGGACCAGCTCGACTTCTTCCCGCTCACGGTCGACGTCGAGGAGCGGATGTACGCGGCGGGGCGCATCCCCGGCTCGTTCTTCCGCCGTGAGGGCCGCCCCTCCGAGGACGCGATCCTCACCTGCCGTCTGATCGACCGTCCGCTGCGCCCGTCCTTCAAGAAGGGCCTGCGCAACGAGATCCAGGTCGTCGAGACGGTCATGGCGCTCAACCCCGACCACCTCTACGACGTGGTCGCGATCAACGCCGCCTCCTGCTCCACCCAGCTCGCCGGGCTGCCCTTCTCCGGGCCCATCGGCGGCACCCGCGTCGCCCTGATCCAGGGCCAGTGGGTGGCCTTCCCGACCCACTCCGAGCTGGAGGAGGCCGTGTTCGACATGGTCGTCGCCGGCCGGGTGCTGGAGGACGGCGATGTCGCGATCATGATGGTCGAGGCCGAGGCCACCGAGAAGACCATCCAGCTGGTCAAGGACGGCGCCGAGGCTCCCACCGAGGAGATCGTCGCCGCCGGCCTGGAGGCGTCGAAGCCCTTCATCAAGGTCCTGTGCAAGGCGCAGGCCGACCTCGCCGCCAAGGCCGCCAAGCCGACCGCCGAGTTCCCGATCTTCCTCGACTACCAGGACGACGTCCTGGAGGCGCTCACCGCCGCCGTCCGCGACGAGCTGGCGCAGGCGCTGACCATCGCGGGCAAGCAGGAGCGCGAGACCGAGCTGGACCGCGTCAAGGGCGTGGCCGCCGAGAAGCTGCTGCCGCAGTTCGAGGGGCGCGAGAAGGAGATCTCCGCCGCGTACCGCGCGCTGACCAAGACCCTGGTGCGCGAGCGCGTCATCAAGGAGAAGAAGCGCATCGACGGCCGTGGCGTCACGGACATCCGTACGCTCGCCGCCGAGGTCGAGGCGATTCCGCGGGTCCACGGCTCGGCGCTGTTCGAGCGCGGCGAGACCCAGATCCTGGGCGTCACCACGCTGAACATGCTCCGCATGGAGCAGCAGCTGGACACCCTCGCGCCCGAGACGCGCAAGCGCTACATGCACAACTACAACTTCCCGCCGTACTCCACCGGTGAGACCGGCCGCGTCGGTTCCCCCAAGCGCCGCGAGATCGGCCACGGCGCCCTGGCCGAGCGGGCGCTGCTGCCCGTGCTGCCGACGCGCGAGGAGTTCCCGTACGCCATCCGCCAGGTCTCCGAGGCGCTCGGCTCCAACGGCTCGACCTCCATGGGGTCGGTCTGCGCCTCGACGATGTCGCTGCTCAACGCCGGTGTGCCGCTGAAGGCCCCGGTCGCGGGCATCGCCATGGGCCTGATCTCCCAGGAGATCGACGGCGAGACCCACTACGTCACCCTCACCGACATCCTCGGTGCGGAGGACGCGTTCGGCGACATGGACTTCAAGGTCGCCGGCACCAAGCAGTTCGTCACCGCACTGCAGCTGGACACCAAGCTGGACGGCATTCCGGCGTCCGTGCTGGCCGCGGCCCTCAAGCAGGCCCGCGACGCCCGGCTGCACATCCTCGACGTGATGAACGAGGCCATCGACGTCCCGGACGAGATGTCCCCCAACGCGCCGCGGATCATCACCGTGAAGATCCCGGTCGACAAGATCGGTGAGGTCATCGGCCCCAAGGGCAAGATGATCAACCAGATCCAGGAGGACACCGGCGCCGACATCACCATCGAGGACGACGGCACCATCTACATCGGGGCCGCCGACGGCCCGGCCGCCGAGGCCGCCCGCGCGACCATCAACGGCATCGCCAACCCGACCATGCCGGAGGTCGGCGAGCGCTACCTGGGCACGGTCGTGAAGACCACCACCTTCGGTGCGTTCGTCTCCCTGCTCCCGGGCAAGGACGGCCTGCTGCACATCTCGCAGATCCGCAAGCTCGCCGGCGGCAAGCGCGTGGAGAACGTCGAGGACGTGCTGAAGGTCGGCGCCAAGGTCCAGGTCGAGATCGCCGAGATCGACCAGCGCGGCAAGCTCTCCCTCATCCCGGTCCTCGAGGACGAGGAGGGCGCGGACGAGGCCAAGGCCGAGGCCAAGCCCCAGACGAAGGACGAAGCCGCCAAGTGACGTCCCGCGACGACGGCACGACGGCCCGCACCTCCTCGGAGGCGCGGGCCGTCGCCCGTACCCAAACGCTCCTCGAGGGCGAGAACGGCATCGGCACGGTCCGCAGGACCACCCTCCCGGGGGGCCTGCGCGTCGTCACCGAGACCCTCCCCTCCGTGCGCTCGGCGACCTTCGGCATCTGGGCGCACGTCGGCTCCCGCGACGAGACCCGTACGCTCGGCGGAGCCACCCACTATCTGGAGCACCTGCTCTTCAAGGGCACCCGGCGGCGCACCGCGCTGGACATCTCCGCGGCCATCGACGCGGTCGGCGGCGAGATGAACGCCTTCACCGCCAAGGAATACACCTGCTACTACGCGCGGGTGCTCGACACCGATCTGCCGCTGGCCATCGACGTCGTCTGCGACATGCTGACCGGCTCGGTGATCAACGCGGCGGACGTGGACGCGGAGCGCGGCGTCGTCCTCGAAGAGATCGCGATGACCGAGGACGACCCGGGCGACTGCGTGCACGACCTGTTCGCCCACACCATGCTCGGCGACACCCCGCTCGGCCGTCCGGTCCTGGGCACCGTCGACACCGTCAACGCCCTGGGCCGCGACCAGATCGCCCGCTTCTACCGGAAGCACTACGACCCGACGCACCTGGTCGTCGCCGCCGCGGGCAATGTGGACCACGACGACGTGGTGCGCCAGGTGCACGCGGCCTTCGACAGGGCGGGCGCCCTGTCCCGCGCCGACGCGGTCCCGGTCGCCCCGCGCGCGGGCACCCGCGCGATCCGTACGGCGGGCAAGGTCGGGCTGCTGAACCGCAAGACCGAGCAGGCCCATGTCGTCCTCGGCATGCCCGGCATCCCGCGCACCGACGACCGCCGCTGGGCGCTCGGGGTGCTCAACACCGCGCTCGGCGGCGGGATGAGCTCCCGGCTCTTCCAGGAGGTCCGGGAGAAGCGCGGCCTCGCCTACAGCGTCTACTCCTACACCTCCAGCTTCGCCGACTGCGGGCTCTTCGGCGTCTACGCCGGCTGCCGCCCGAACCAGGTGCACGACGTCCTCAAGATCTGCCGCGACGAGCTCACCCAGGTCGCGGAGGGCGGTCTGAGCGACGAGGAGCTGCGGCGCGCGGTCGGCCAGCTCTCCGGCTCCACCGTGCTGGGCCTGGAGGACACCGGCGCGCTGATGAACCGGATCGGCAAGAGCGAGCTGTGCTGGGGCGAGCAGATGTCGGTGGACGACATGCTCGAGCGGATCGCGGCGGTCACCCCGGACGAGGTGCGCGAGGTGGCGCGCGATGTACTGGGACGGCGTCCTTCGCTGTCCGTCATCGGGCCGCTGAAGGACAAGCAGGCGGCGCGTCTCGACGAGGCCGTCGCCTGACCCGTTGGTGCGTCAGTCCCAGCCTCCCGGATCGAAGGAAACAGGATCGATGAGCAAGCTGCGTGTGGCCGTCCTCGGCGCCAAGGGCCGGATCGGCTCCGAGGCCGTACGAGCAGTGGAGGCCGCCGAGGACCTGGAGCTGGTCGCCGCGCTGGGGCGGGGCGACCAGCTCGAGACCCTGGTCGAGGCGGGCGCCGAGGTGGCGGTCGAGCTGACCGAACCGGCCTCGGTGATGGACAACCTCGAGTTCTGCGTCCGCCACGGCATCCACGGCGTCGTCGGCACCACCGGCTGGACGGACGAGCGGCTGGCGCGGCTGGGCGGCTGGCTCGACGCCTCGCCGACCACCGGTGTGCTCATCGCGCCGAACTTCTCCATCGGGGCCGTGCTGACCATGCGGTTCGCCCGCCAGGCCGCGCGGTTCTTCGAATCGGTCGAGGTCATCGAGCTGCACCACCCCAACAAGGTGGACGCCCCCTCCGGCACGGCCGCGCGCACCGCCCAGCTGATCGCCGAGGCCCGGCGGGAGGCCGGCTGTGCCCCGCAGCCGGACGCCACCGCCACGGCGCTCGACGGCGCGCGGGGCGCCGACGTGGACGGGGTGCCGGTGCACTCGGTACGGCTGCGCGGGCTCCTGGCCCACCAGGAGGTCCTGCTGGGCGGCGAGGGCGAGACGCTCACCATCCGCCACGACTCCACCCACCACAGCAGCTTCATGCCCGGCATCCTGCTCGGCGTCCGCCGTGTGGTGACCACCCCCGGCCTGACCTTCGGCCTGGAACACTTCCTCGATCTGGACTGAGGGCACAGCGGTGCGCGCAAAGATCACCTATTTCGTTCTCGCGGCCGTCCTGGTCGTCTACTTCGTGCTGGTCGGCGACCGGGGGGTGCTGCTGATCCGGGAAGGCACCCCGGTCACCGTCGTCTTCGGGGTGGCGGTGCTGGTGATGCCCCTCATCGGCGCCTGGTTCCTGTGGCAGACCACGCAGTTCGCGCGGAGCGCGGACCGGCTGGCCCGGGAGCTGGAGGCGGAGGGCGGCCTCCCGGTCGACGAGCTGGTGCGGACGCCCGGCGGGCGGATCGACCGGGACTCGGCGGACGCCGTCTTCGCCAAGCGCCGGGCCGAGACCGAGCAGTCGCCGGACGACTGGCGGTCCTGGTTCCGGCTCGCCGTGGCGTACCACGACGCCCGGGACACCGCGCGCGCCCGTAAGGCGATGCAGCGCGCCATCGCCCTGCACGACGGCAAACCGGTGCGGGCGGCCGGGGGCTGACCCCGGACCGCCCGTGGCGGTAGCGGATGCGGGGGCTCGGCGGTGGCCGCCCCGCGGCGGTTCGCGTTGCCGCCCCGGCGGTTCGCGTTGCCGCCCTCCGGCGGTACGGCTCAGCGGTGGGCGGCGGACCAGCCCTCGATCGCGTCGGCGGCCCTTTCGAAGCTCTCCGCCTGACCCAGGAAGTCGGCGTCATGGCTGGTGATCAACGTGTCCGGTGCTCCGCCGCGCACGGGCTGGAGCAGCAGCGCCTGCCCCTGGACGGTGCGCGGCAGGCCCAGCCAGCGGACCGGCTGCTGTGCCGTGCGTATCGCGGCGATGTCCTGCCAGCGCACGGTGGTGCTGCGCAGGAGGCCGATCCGGCGCAGCCCCTGGGCGCTCACCACGACACCGCTGCGCACCAGCCTTACGGCCGTCACGATCATCAGCGCCCCGACGGCGACGCAGACGCCCGCCGCGGGCAGCGATCCCGCCATCGCGATGATCATGGCGGAGAACAGGACGTACGAGGCGAGCAGCAGCAGAAGAGCGGCGCCCCCGACCCTCCAGGGCCCCGGTCGGTAGGGACGGCGCCAGCGGTCCGGGTCCTCGTAACCGAGCGGGTCCGCTCCGGCCGCCGCGTCGTCGTCACGGGCGCGGTCGGCGGTCAGGAAGGGCAGGGGCACGGGAGTCCTCACTCACACACATGTCCGGATGGGCCTGTGCTGGGTGAGGCTATCCCAGCGCCGGTCAGCGTCCGTCGGACGCCTCGGACTGCTGGATCTGGTGGGTGGGGTGCGACTGGCTGTCGAGGGCGGGTATCCCGAACATCAGCGAGCCGATGAACCCCGCGACGATCGTGAGTCCGATCAGAGTCCGCCCGGCGATCTGGGACGGTGTGGCGC
>NZ_JAEEAP010000476.1 GCF_016103465.1 Streptomyces sabulosicollis | reverse complement strand
GGGGATGCTCTTCAGGTGGGGGCGGCGGGGGGTGTTCATGCCGTCTCCCGGCGCTGCTGGTTGTGTGCGATGGACCAGTTCAGCGCGCTGCGCAGGGTCGAGCGGCACTCGGACGCGGTGAGTCCGGCCGCCTCCCCCGCTCCCTGAAGAGCATCCTCGACCACGGACCGGGGGAGGTCGCCCCACGCGATGAACCGCCCCAGTGCGCGCGCCGCCCGGAACAAGGCCGCCTCGCGTCCGCCGTGTTGGGCGGTGGTCACGTTGCGGGTCTCGTTGGCCAGCGCGGTGTCGGCGTATCGGCTGGATTGTGCTGTTATGGCAACTGACGGGGCCTGTACGGGCTTTAGAGCGGGTTTGAGGATGCTCAGCAGCCACGAGGGCAGCGGGGCCACCACAGGGCCGCCTACGGCTTCGTACGGCCCGGCGGGGGTGACGCTGCCCGCAGCCACCACATACCCGCCCCATGCGCGGGTGTCGATCTTCTTCGCGAGCGTGCCCTTGGTACTGGGCAGACGGATACCGGGCGGGGTAGTGAAGTACAGGTGCTTTCCGCCGCTGGGAGTCCGCACCGTGAGCGTGGTGGGGACGGCCTGCCCGGCGCGCTCGCAGAGCGCCTCGAAGGACGTCACGCCGCAAGGCGTGTCCGCATCATCTTCCGGCTTGGGCACGTCGAGGTCGACCACGACCAGCCCGGACGGACCGGTGGCGATGCCCACGTTGAACGCCGCGCGTGACCATGCGGCGCGGATGCGGTCGGGGTCGGTGGTGGCGCGCTGCTCCCACTTGCGGTGCCCGGCCGCGCACTCGCCCGTACCGGTGCAGGATGCCTCGCCGTGCAGGGCCGGGGGCTTGGCTCCGGGGCGGAGGGGGAAGACGTGCCAGGCGCGTTCAGCAGCGGCCAGGGCGGCCGTCAGGGTGCTGGTCATGCGTGGGAGCTCCCTTCCGGGGCGGGGTGATGCGAGGTAGGCAGTCCGGCCAGGACGCGGCCCCGCCAGCGCAGGGCGTAGGGCAGGCAGTTCGCGCAGTTCTTGTGGGTGTGGCCGGGGAGAGCGGGCCGATGGCGAGCGTGGGTGCTCCACGCGGCGGAGTCGGCGGAGGCCAGCAGGTGGCCGACCTTGGCCAGGCCAAGGGTTTTGAAGCCGAAGCCGTGCAGACGGATGCCGTATCCGGCGAGTGTGGTGACGATGGCGGCGGCTTCGCGTGTGGCCTGTCTGCGGCAGACCGAGCCGAGTCCCACGGTGTGTTCCCGGGACAGATCGATTCCGGCCCGCTCGTATAGGGCCACGCAGCGTTCGTAGTCTGGGAGCTCCCAGCCCTGGAGTACCGGGATGATCGGCAGGTCCGGTGCCAGTTCCCGCAGCTCAAGGTAGTTGGCCACGGTGCGACGCTGGTGCTCTGCGATGCTCAGGTGGGTGCCGACGAAGTGCTGATTACCGACCGTGCCGCCCTGGATCATGATCGGCTCACACATCCAGTCCTGCGGAGCAGCCCAGTCGTAGGGGCCGATGTGTTCCCAGATGCGGCGCAGGTCATCGACGTACTGACGCGCGCTGCGGGTCCAGCAGCCGTGATATTGGAGCTCCGAGAAGCCGCCGGAGTCCACGGCATAGCGGCCGATGGACCGCAGCGGCTTGACGGCCGAGGCAAGGTGCTCGGACTTCAAGAACAACGGCACCGCTGTCTCCCGCAGCCAGTGCTTCTTGTGCGTGGTCAGGTAGAACCACATGCCCCCGGGGCGCGCGGCTGCGTCCGGGAGCTCCCGCGCCGGGCGCGGGATCACTCGCCGAATGACGGCAGGTTGGGTCATGCTGGATGTCTCCAGTTCTGTTGAGTGCTGGGAGACCGGGGCGGCCCCGACTTCATTGGCGTGAGAGGGGGCCGCCCCGGGCGTATCTAGGCGCTGATCGGCCGGTGCAGGCGCTCGGCCTTGTGTTTCGCGTCGAGGGCGAGGAGTTCGGCGGGGTCGTCCTCGAAGCTGTGCAGGGCGACCATCGCGGACAGGATCACGTCGCACAGCTCGTCGGCGACGTCGGCGCGGGTGTGGGTGATTCCCTTGCGGGGGTTCTGGCCCTGCATGCCGATGTACGCCTGAGCGACTTCCCCTGCCTCCTCGGTCACCTTCAGCAGCCGCATGGCGATCTCGTCCGGGTCGGCGCCGTTACGGGCATCGAGGTGGGCGACGATCGAGCGGACATGTGACCACGGCAGGGCGTTGACGTCGGTCATGGTTCTCCTCGATGGCGTATGCGGAATCTGGTTGTGGGAGAGGCCAGGGAGGCAGGGCCACCCACTGTCGGGGCGGCTGTGGAGGGGGTTTCAGGGGTGCTGACCTGCGTGCCTCCCTGCCTCCCTGATGGATCATTTGGGCTGGTCAGGGCCAGGGAGGCGGGCCAGGGAGGGTTTCAGGGAGTTCTCCCTGCCTCCCTGAACCGCGAGGGTTCGGCTCCCTCTACTCAGCGGCGGAAGCGGAATCCGTCTCGTCCCGTTCGGCGAGGGCGCGCTGGACGCGGTCGCGGCCGACGACCATGCGGCCATCGGACTTGTACGGCTCGGCCCCGGTGCCCTCCAGGACGCGCTTGAGGTCGATGAACGACCACTTGCCGTAGACGTCTGCGTCCAGCGCGGCGAGCCGCTTGAGCACGTCCTGGGTGAGCACGCGCGAGGCGTCCCCGACCACAGTGGCGATGTCGGCGAGCGGGTCCCGCTCCTCACCCCGGTCGATGACATGCAGCGTGGTCACGCCATCCCGCAGGGCCTTGGCCCGGTTGATGATGGCCTCGGCCTGGTCGTCGTCGATGTAGTGCGTGCGCACCGTGAGGGACGACTGTCCCTTGGGGATCTCGATCCCGTCGCTGGCGACGACCAGGGTTCCCTTGTCCAGCCCCTGACGGAGCAGGTGCGGCGCGGCCCCGCCGTCAACGGCCTTGTCTCCCAGCGCCATGCGGGCCTGTGACTCGGTGCCCAGCGCGAGGGAGGCGCGGGTGTGGGCACCCTCGCGTACGAGCTTGGGAAGGTTCTGGTCGGTGGGGTCCTGCGTGCCCTCCCACAGGATCACGTCCACTGCTCGGCCCTGGTTGTGGACCTTGCGGACGGCCATGAAGTACCGGGAGGTGGCCTTGGAGCCGCCGTAGGGCCGGTTCTCCTCGTCCTTGACCGGGCACATGAACGCCACCTGTGCCTCGTCCACGATGCCGATCAGCGGCGCGAAGACCGCCTTGGGGTCGAGCCTGCGCGCCTCGATCCGGCGGTTCATCTCCACCACCAGGCCCTCGACCATCTCGGTGGCCTCGATGACGTTCTCATCGGCCGGACCCTGGATCAGCACCGTGGCCAGACCGTCGAACATGGCCCAGTCCCCCACGCCCTTCAGGTCAGCGATCCGGAATTCCACCGTGCGGTCCAGCGCCGCCCACAGGGCCAGCGCCCGCAGGGACGCGGTCTTGCCCTGGTTCGACAGGCCCGTGACCAGCAGGTGCCGCTGGAACAGGCTCAGCGCGGCAGCGTCCCCGCGCAGGTCCTGACCCCAGGGGGCACGGCCCTTCTTGTAGTCGGCGGTCAGGGTCTCGTCGGTGACCATCGGGGACGGCCCGATCGGCTCGTCCAGCGCCCCGGAATCGGCGACCCACAGCCGGACGGTGCGGGCTGCCTCCGGGATGGTGATGAACACCTCGTGCTCATGCCGGGAGAGGTTCTCCGCGAGCTTCCTGCGCCGGTTCTGGACCTCGATCGTGGAGACCCCGGAGGGCAGGGTGACGTCGAGTTCGACGCCGCATCCGGCGATCACGATCGGGGAGAGCATCGCCGCGCCCGCGTCGCCCATCTCCTTGATGGCGTTGCGCAGGGCGGGAACGCCGAGGTCGCGCAGGGCTTTGACGACGATCGAGGGGGTGATGGGCTCCCCCTCGCTGCTGCGGGCATTCGCGGGCAGGGCCCAGGTGGGTGCGGCCTGCTGGTGGCGGCCGACTGTCCACAGGCCGAGCAGGGCGAGGATGGGGCCGATCGTGACCAGCGGGCCCCACACGATGGCCACGATGGTGATGAGCAGCCGGATGAACTCGACCACCGCCATCAGCGGCGTGACCACGTCGGTGACGTCCTTGTTGGCGCAGGCCAGCACCACCCCGAGCGCCACCAGGGCGCCCATGCTCACACCGGTGCCGACCACGGCGCCCTTGGCCATGGCGACGGGGGCGCGCAGCAGGTCCATCCGGCGGCGGTGCCTCGCCTCGCGGAAGCGCTGGCCGCGCTCTTCCCACTCGGCGGCCACCTCATAGTTTCCCGCGGCTTCGGCGGCCCGCAGCATGCGCTCATAGCGGGAGGCGGTCCGCCCGTCCCAGGTGCGGCGGGCCACGATCCGCGCCCCGCCCACCACGTACATGTTGTGCCGCACGACCGCACGGGCGGCGGCCTTGGTCCGCTCGTGCGTGACGGCCGTCCGAACGGCGCGGCCGGAGCGCACCCACAACGGCGCGGCCGGCGCGGCCTCGACCACGGCCAGGGTCGGCCGGTCCTCGGCGGCGGGAGTCGGGGTGTGCTTGTGGAGGTGAACGACGTTGTCGCTCATGCTGGAAGTCTCCTCAACTGCCCCCTTTCGGGGGCGGGAGTAGGGGTGAGAGCCCCGGGGCGGCCGGTATTCCTTGGCCGGGAGAAGGGCCGCCCCGGGGCCAGGTCACAGACCCGCGCGACGGATCGCCTGTGCGGTGGCCCGCGCCCGCTTCTCCGCCTGCGTGAGGGCGGTGCGGGCAGCGGCCTTGTCCTCGCGGGAGGCGGCGCGTAGGGCGGCCTTGGCGGTGGCCAGTTCGGCCTTGGCCTTCTCGTTCTGGCGGTGCAGGGCGGCGGCCTCCAGACGGCCGCGCTCCTCGGCAGCGGCGTCGATGGCGTCGATCTGCCGCTCGATCTTCGGGTCCACGGCATCGGCAGCCGCCTGCTTCACACTGCGCAGGATCAGCCAGGCGCGCTTGCGCTTCTCGGCCGGGGTGTAGGAGCGGAAAACCTCGCTCACAACGGTGTCCTTCCTGGTCACAGGGCGATGGATACGCGGGTGCCGGTCAGATGGTGTGCTCGGACTCGCCGAACACCCCGTTCACCTCGATGAGCTGCACCTCGGTCGCCATGAGGTGGCCGAGGAGGCGGCCCGTATCGGTCGCGGGAACGTCCCCGTACTCGCTCACCAGGGCGCGCACGCCTTCGAGGGTGAGGACCTGTTCGGCGGTGCCCTCCGCGTCGTCGCTGGTGGGCTGAGTGACCGTGGCGGCCACCTCCGCGAGAAGGTTCCTGGCCGCGATGAGGCGGCTGGACAGCTCTTCGGGGTCGTTCACGTCGACCAGGCCCATCGCGGCGACGTAGTCACGGACGCGGGCAAGGGTGATGATCTGTTCGGCGGTGCGGACGATGTCGTCCATCGGGTGCTCTCCCTGGTCAACGGTTACGGATGGTGGTGTGGGAGCGGCCGAACCAGCGGTTCGCCACGTGGTGGTGGGTGATGTAGGTGTCGCCGCCCTTGCGGCGGCCGGTGGCCAGGGCCGCACCAGCCGCCACACCCGCAGCCAGGAGAGCCTTGACCAGGGAATCCACCACGATCGCGGCGGCCCCGGCGGCGAAGTACGCCCCCACTCCGGCCCCGGCGGCGAACACACCCTTGGCGGCCACCCGCTGAGCCTGTGGGTCCGGCCCGGAGGAAACCGGCACGGGAGCCGGGGCGTGGATGGTGGGCAGATCCTCGCGGCGTACGGCCACGAAACCGCCGTGTGCGCCGGGCACATAGACCACGGGCCCACGCTCGGCAGCGAGTTCGACGGCCCCGCTCAGCGGCTGCTGGACGGGGCCGTACAGGTCGGGGGTGAGCTGGTCGGGGTCCGGCTCACCGGGCGGGTGGTAGGGCAGGGGCGTGGTCATGCCGCCTCCGTGAAATCGTCGGGATAGGCGCAGGTCACGCACACCCCGAGCGAAGTGGGGATGCAGTAACCCGCGTCCTTGGAGCACTGGGGGCAGATCCGGCGGGCGCGCATCATCGCGTCGTGCGCGCGCCACAGGGCCGGGGTCATCGGACGGACGGGCTTGGCCAAGTCGAGGCGGTAGAGGTAGGCCACCGACACACCGGACTTCCGGCGGCGCGAGCGGCGCATCACCTGCGCCGCTATCGGCTGACCACCGGGGCGCAGGCCACGGGCCCGTAACTGGCGGCGCGTCGCGTAGCCGTCCGGCGCCAACTGCCACG
This sequence comes from Streptomyces sabulosicollis, assembly GCF_016103465.1. GTDB lineage: Bacteria > Actinomycetota > Actinomycetes > Streptomycetales > Streptomycetaceae > Streptomyces > Streptomyces sabulosicollis. The sequence goes on along the minus strand of NZ_JAEEAP010000476.1, from coordinate 471 downwards.
GGTAGGTGGCCAGGCCCCATGTGGTGCCGGTGGGGTCGTAGCACTTGCCGAATGCCGGGGACATCAGGCGGCCACAGGCGTTGCGTCAGGCTGACGAGAATCAGTAACGGCGTCGCCTGCCATCCGCTCGGCCCGCTCGGCACGGAGCGCATCCCGCAGACCACGCGCCTTCTCCGCTGAGGTGTGGACCTCCTTGCGGATGCGCTCGGCGGTCAGTTCGGCATCGGACCACTCGGCGGTTGCCTCTCGGGCCTCGTCGAGCAGTTCGGCGGGGGTCCGCTTCGGTCGGGCGGGCCGGGCCGACTCAGGTACCCGACCGGTCGCCCGACGCGGACGGGCCGACTCAGCCGCCACCGCCGCACCAACCGGAGCCGACCGGTCGGGGGCGGGCAGCTCGACCGGTCCCGGGGCCGGGAGGGCGTTCAGGTGGGCGACCGGGGCGGAAGGCTCGTCGGCCGACTCTCCCAGGTC
>NZ_JAEEAP010000475.1 GCF_016103465.1 Streptomyces sabulosicollis | reverse complement strand
GGCTGGGGGCGGTGGGGGAGGGGGCGGCCCGCGGCCGGGCGAACTCCGCGATCAGTCGGCGGGTGACGGCGGTGGCGATCAGGCCCTCGCCACGGCCCACCGCACGGACCGCCTGGATCAGATCGCCCGCCTCGCTGTCCTTGAGCAGGAATCCGGCGGCGCCCGCGCGCAGCGCCCCGAAGACGTACTCGTCCAGGTCGAAGGTGGTCAGCACCAGCACATCGGCCAGCTGCTCCTCGACCACCTGACGGGTGGCCGACACCCCGTCCAGCCGGGGCATCTGGACGTCCATGAGCACCACGTCGGGGCGCAGCGCCCGGGCCATCTCCACCGCCTGGAGGCCGTCCACCGCCTCGCCGACCACCTCGACATCGGGCGCGGACCGCAGGATCAGCACCAGCCCGGAGCGGACCGCGCCCTGGTCCTCGGCGACCAGCACCCGGATCGGCTCGGGCGCGGAACGGGAGTGCGGGGCGGGCGGGGTCACGGCGGCTCCTGGTCGTCGAAGGGTCATGGAACAGTCTGGGCGCTCTCGTCGCCCAGCGGCAGGGCGGCCCGCACCCGCCACACCATGCCCCCGGGGCCGGAGACCGGTCCGGCGTCGAGCGTGCCGCCGAGCAGGGTCACCCGCTCGCGCATTCCGATCAGCCCGGTGCCGGAGCCGGGCGCCCGGGGGCCCTCGCGGTCGCCGTACGGGCTGATGACGCTGACCTCGAGCGGGCCGTCCGCGCGATGCGCCAGCGTCACGTCCACCCGTCCGGGCGCGGCGTGCTTGAGGGCGTTGGTGAGCGACTCCTGCACGATGCGGTACGCGGCGAGCTCGACCGGGGCGGGCAGCGGGGCGGCGCCGTCCGGCCGCTCGTCGCACAGGACGATGTCCTGGCCGCCGGGGCGGGCGTTGGTGCGGGCCTGCTCCAGCAGGGTGTCGAGCGCGTCGAGCGTGGAGGTGGCGGCCGGTTCCGAGGTGTCCCCGGGGTCCCGCAGCAGCCCGATCAGCCGGCGCATCTCGGCCAGGCCGCGCACGCTGTTCTCCCGGATGACACCGAGCGCCTCGTCGGTCGCGGCGGGGTCCTTCAGGGAGAGCGCGGCGCTGGAGTGGATGGCGATGGCCGAGAGGTGGTTGGCCACCATGTCGTGGAGTTCGCGCGCCATCCGCGAGCGTTCGGAGGCGACCGCTTCCCGGCGGTCCAACTCGGCCAGCAGGGCGACGCGTTCCGCCTCCAGACGGGCGGCCGCGGCATCTTCGCGGTGGTTGCGGACCACCGTCCCGGTCCACGCCGGGGTGACGACAAGGAGTCCGACGAACGCCCCGGCCACCAGCGCCAGGGGGTCGTTGTAGACGGCCAGCGGCACCACGGTCACCAGCCCCGTGACGAGCCAGCAGATCCGGGGGATGCGCTGGGCGGCGGCGGCACCGGAATACATGACGGCCGCGTAGACCAGATCGGTGTACATCAGCATCGTCGCGGCCAGTCCGCCGTTGAGGATGTCGACGGCGAGCGCGGCGGTCCCCAGGCCCAGGCCGATGAGGGGCCTGGAGCGCCGCAGCAGTTCGGCCGTCGAGATCACGGCCAGCGCGATCAGCCCCAGCCACCGGGGCGTGTGGAAGAACGACGGATTGTTCTGCAGCCCCAGCGCCCACATCAGGGCCCCGCCGAGCAGTCCGCCGAGGCCGATCAGGACGTCATGCTGGTGCGGGCGTGGGAGGTGGGGACGGGACGGCATGGCACCCATCAGACCATGCGGCGCGCCGCGCGGGCCTCCCCCTTGGGGCCGGGCCCGCCGCCCGGCGGCGTACATCGAAGGATGCAGTCGGGATTCGTCGCCGCCGACGACGCGCGCGGCCCGAACGACGGGAAGGGTTGGGGCAAGGGCAGAGCGAGAGAGGAAACATCGTGGTTGTCACGCTGATCATCGCCTGTGAGGTCGGCTTCTGGGTGCTGCTGGGCATCGGCATTCTGCTGCGCTACGTGGCGAAGATGCCGAAGGCGAGCACCGTGGTGCTGCTGTGCGAACCGGTACTGGAGGTGGTGCTGTTCGTGACGACCGTGATCGACCTGAGGAACGGCGCCGAACCGGACTGGAAACACGGCCTCGCCGCGGTCTACATCGGCTACTCGGCCGCGCTCGGCCATTCGACGATCAAATGGGTCGACGCCCGGGTGGCCCACCGCTTCTTCGGCGGGCCGCCTCCGGTCAAGCCCGCGAAGTACGGTGCGGCGCGCACGCTGCACGAGTGGAAGACCGCCGGCCGCTGGGTGCTGGCCGCGGCCATCGCCATCGCCCTGCTCCAGGGCGGGATCTGGTACGTCGGCGACGACGGTGAGATCGGCTCGCTGCGCGACTGGCAGCTGAAGATGCTGTTCCTGATGGGCATCAACGTGGTCATCGCGCTCAGCTACACGCTCTTTCCCAAGCGGGAGCGCTCCGCGTCGTCCGCCCGCTGACCCCCGTAACGGGCAGACGACGCCGGGCCCCGCCCCGCCCCGTCGGCCCCGGCGACGCGCGACGCGCGGCCGGGCCGACGGGGCCCGTGGCTTGTCAGCGGTTCTCGCCCGGGACCCACAGGACGTCGCCGACCTCCTTGTTGGCCGAGCGGGCCAGGATGAACAGCAGATCCGAGAGCCGGTTGAGATAGGTGGCGGTGAGCGGGTTCATCGCGTCCCCGTGCTCGGTGAGCGCCGCCCAGGTGGAGCGCTCGGCGCGGCGCACCACCGTGCACGCCTGGTGCAGCAGCGCCGCGCCCGGGGAGCCGCCCGGGAGGATGAAGCTGCGCAGCTTCTCCAGCCCCTCCAGGAAGCGGTCGCAGTCCGCCTCCAGCTTGTCGATGTAGCTCTGCTCCACGCGCAGCGGCGGGTGGGCGGGGTTCTCCACCACCGGTGTGCACAGGTCCGCGCCCACGTCGAACAGGTCGTTCTGGACGCGGACCAGCACCTTGACGATCTCGGCGGGCAGTTGGCCCAGTGCGATGGCCACCCCGATCGCGGCGTTCGCCTCGTTGGCGTCGGCGTACGCGCCGATCCGCGAATCGGTCTTGGCGGTGCGGCTCATATCGCCGAGGGCGGTGGAGCCCGTGTCACCGGTGCGCGTATAGATGCGGGTGAGATTGACCATGGCTCCGAGCCTACGCGGCGGACCTACGCCCCGGCCTGCCGGAAGAGCCGCGCCCCGAGGGTGACGGCCACGGCCGCGAGCGCGGTGGCGACCAGCGCGGCCAGCGCGATCTTCCCGTCCCCGTACTCCCCGGCGAAGGCGGCCCGCACCCCGTCCACGAGATAGCGGAACGGCACGAAGTGCGAGGCGATGTCGAGCCAGCGGGGCCCGAGCGACATCGGCAGCAGGATCCCGGACAGCAGCATCGCGGGCATGGTGACGGAGTTGATGACCGGCGCGAACCCCTGCGGCGAGGACACCCGCATCGCCAGCGCGTAGGAGAGCGAGGCGAGCGAGATGGTCAGCACGCCGACGAAGGCGAAGCCGATCGCCACGCCCAGCACCGGGGCGCGCAGCCCGAGCACCACGGCGACGCACACCAGCACCAGGGACTGCCACAGCAGCTGGACGGCGTCCTTGAGCACCCGGCCCATGAGCAGCGCCAGCCGGCTGACCGGGGTCACCCGCATCCGCTCGATGACGCCGGTACGCCGCTCGAGGATCAGCCCGATCCCGGCGAACGAGGCGCTGAACAGGCCGAGTTGGACCAGGACGCCGGGGACGATGGTCTGCCAGGAGCCGGCCCGGCCGCCCAGGGGCAGGTCGGTGAGCAGCGGGCCGAAGAAGACGAGGAAGAGCAGCGGCTGGACCATCCCGAAGACCAGGGCGGGTTTGGAGCGCAGCGTCTGGCGGGCGTAGCGGCCGAAGATCAGGGCCGTGTCGGAGACGAGATGAGGCATGGGGCCTTCTTCCGGTGGGTGCGGGATGGGTCCGGGTCAGACGGCGAGCGGGGCGGGTTCCTGTGGGGTGGTGCCGCGCCCGGTGACGGCGATGAAGGCGTCCTGGAGGGTGGCGTCCGGGGTGCCGCCGTACTCGGCCTTGAGCCGCTCCGCCGTCCCCTCGGCGGCCACCAGCCCCTGGTCGACGATGACGAGCCGGTCGGAGAGCGCCTCCGCCTCGTCCAGGTAGTGGGTGGTCAGGAAGACCGTCATGCCGTGCTCGGCGCGCAGCCGGCGGATCAACTGCCACAGATCGGCGCGGCTGCCGGGGTCGAGCCCGGTGGTCGGTTCGTCCAGGAAGAGGATCTCGGGCCGGTGGACCAGGCCGAGGGCGATGTCCAGCCGTCGCCGCTGCCCGCCGGAGAGCGCGGCGCAGGGCCGGTCCAGCAGTTCGGCCAGGCCCAGGTCCCGGGCCAGCTCCCCGGCGCGGGCCCTCGCCTCGGCCTTGCCCATCCGGTACAGCCGCCCCTGGGTGACCAGTTCCTCCCGTACGGAGACGGTCGGATCGACCCCGCCGGACTGGGCCACGTAGCCGATCCGCCGGCGCACCCCGGCCGGATCGCGGGCCAGGTCGCGTCCGGCGACGGTGGCGCCGCCGCCGGTGGGCGGGAGCAGCGTGGTGAGCATGCGCAGCGTGGTGGTCTTGCCCGCGCCGTTGGGCCCGAGGAAGCCGAGGATCTCACCGCGCTCGACGGTCAGGTCGATGCCGCGCACGGCCGCCACGGGGCCGCGCTTGGTCCGGAAGGTGTGGGTGAGGCCGTTCGTCGTGATGACTGCCATGGGATCCAGAAAAACAGAGACACACCAATTTTGCAATCACCCCAAAAATCAATGAGCTCCAGCGAAGCTAGGATGAGGTCATGGCGGAAGGGCTCAGGGAGCGGAAGAAGCGGCAGACCAAGCAGCACATCTCGGATGTGGCGACCGGGCTGTTCATGGAGCGCGGCTTCGAGGCGGTGACGATCGCGGAGATCGCCGAGGCGGCCGAGGTCTCCGTCAACACGGTCTACAACTACTTCCCGACCAAGGAGGACCTCTTCGTCGACCGCGAGGAGGAGGTCGTCGACCGCCCCTCCCGGCTCGTCCGGGAGCGCGCGGCCGGACAGTCGGCGGCCCGGGCGCTGATGGACCAGCTGCGCCAGGACATCCGCGAACGGCACGCCTACGTCGGGCTGAGCGAGGGCTACGACCGGTTCCGGCGGGTCATCGTGGAGTCCCCGACGCTGATGGCCAGGCTCTTCGCCATCCAGGGGAAGGCGGTCCACCAGCTCGGGGTCACCCTGCGCGAGGAGGCCGCCGCCGACCCCGAGGACCCCAGGCCCGACTTCATCGCGCACCAGCTCGTCGGACTGCAGAACGCCGTGCTGCGCTCGATCATCCGCGGGCTCGCGGAGGGCGGCGGTGTGGACGCCGTGGCCGAGGACGCCCTCCGTAAGGTCGACGTCATGGAGTCGCTCCTCAGCGACACGGTCCTCAACTATGCGGTGAAGAACACACCGTGACGCGCGTTACGAGGGGCTGCCCGCGGGGGTGAACGGGCGTTAAGGTCCGGCACATCGGACTGTTCAGGAAGACGAAGGGTGTGTGTCGTGGCCAAGAAGCTCGCGGTCATCGGAGCCGGACTCATGGGGTCCGGTATCGCGCAGGTCTCGGCCCAGGCCGGCTGGGACGTGGTGCTGCGCGATGTGACCGACGAGGCGCTGCGGCGCGGTACGGACGGCATCCGGGCCTCGTACGAGAAGTTCGTCTCCAAGGGCAAGCTGGAGGCGGAGGAGGCCGAGCGGGCGCTGGGCCGGATCACCACCACGACCGACCTCGACGCCGCCGCCGACGCGGATGTCGTGGTGGAGGCGGTCTTCGAGAAGATCGAGGTCAAGCGGGAGATCTTCCGCGCCCTCGATGAACTGGTCAAGGACGACACGATCCTGGCCTCGAACACCTCCGCCATCCCGATCACCAAGATCGCCGCGGCCACCCGGCGCCCGGAGCGGGTCGTCGGCACCCACTTCTTCTCGCCGGTGCCCATGATGGGGCTGTGCGAGCTGGTGCGCGGTCACAAGACGAGCGACGAAACCCTTGCCGCCGCACGGGAGTTCGCGGAGGGCGTCGGCAAGACCTGTATCGTCGTCAACCGCGATGTCGCGGGCTTCGTCACCACCCGGCTGATCTCCGCCCTCGTCGTGGAAGCGGCGAAGCTGTACGAGTCGGGGGTCGCCACGGCCGAGGACATCGACACCGCCTGCAAGCTGGGCTTCGGCCATGCGATGGGACCCCTCGCGACGGCCGACCTGACCGGCGTGGACATCCTGCTGCACGCCACCGACAACATCTACACCGAGTCGCAGGACGAGAAGTTCGCACCGCCGGAGATCATGCGCCGGATGGTCGACGCGGGGGACATCGGCCGTAAGAGCGGCGAGGGCTTCTACCGGTACTGAGGGCCCTGGTGCGGCGCCAGGCCCGGAACTCACCCTCCCGGGTGAATTCGGTATCGGTTCGCTTACAGACGGCAACTTCCTCGTGTGAGAGGCAGTCAGTTCTGTAGACAGAAATGGCGCATTGACGACACGACGCACCGTATAGGGGAGCGCATATGCACATCAGGGGCGACCACGCCGAGCTGGTCGTCGGGGGCCGACTGGACGTCCGGAGCGCGGCGGACGCCCGTACGGCCCTGCACACCGCGGTCGACGCCGGCGGCGGGGATCTCGTCCTCGACCTCACCGAACTGGACTCCTGGGACGCCACCGGGCTCGGGGTGATCATGGG
>NZ_JAEEAP010000474.1 GCF_016103465.1 Streptomyces sabulosicollis | reverse complement strand
GGCTGGGGCTGCGCCCCAGGTTCGGGAAGGGGCGGGGAGGGGAAAGGCCCGCCGGGCACCCCCTACGCGCCCGCGCGGACCAGGCCCGTCTCGTAGGCGATCACCACCAGCTGGGCGCGGTCGCGGGCGCCCAGCTTGGCCATCGCGCGGTTGACATGCGTCTTGACCGTGAGCGGGCTGACCTCCAGCCGGGCGGCGATCTCGTCGTTGGACAGCCCGCCGCCCACCTGGACCAGGACCTCGCGCTCGCGGACGGTCAGGGCGTCCAGCCGTGCGGCGTCATAGGCGCCCTCGCCGCCGCTCCCGTCGCCCTGGGCCAGGAAGCGGGCGATCAGCCCCTTGGTCGCGGCCGGGGACAGCAGCGCCTCGCCCGCCGCCGCGATGCGGATCGCCGCGAGCAGCTCATCGGGCTCGGCGCCCTTGCCGAGGAAGCCGCTGGCCCCCGCCCGCAGCGAGTCCACCACGTACTCGTCGACCTCGAAGGTCGTCAGCATGACCACCCGGACGTCCGCGAGCTGCGGGTCTTCGGTGATCATGCGGGTGGCGGCCAGTCCGTCCGTACCCGGCATCCGGATGTCCATCAGGACGACGTCGGCGCCCCGGGCGCGGGCGATCTCCACCGCCTCCGCGCCGTCGGACGCCTCGCCCACCACCTCCATGTCCGGCTCGGAGTCCACCAGGACGCGGAACGCGCTGCGCAGCAGCGCCTGATCGTCCGCCAGCAACACCTTGATCGTCATGAGTCCCCTCCCCTGTGCGGCTGCAGGGGAAGTCTCACCCGCACCCGGAAGCCGCCCTCGGGCAGGGGCCCCGCCTCGCAGCTGCCGCGCAGCGCGGTCACCCGCTCGCGCATCCCCAGCAGGCCGTGTCCGCCGCCACCGGTCCCGGTCCCGTCCGCCCGGGGTTCCCCGGACGCGTCCGTGCCGTCCGGCGCCTCCTCGGGACCCTCGGTCCGCGTCCCCGCCCCGTCGTCCTCGACCGTCACCTCCAAGGCACCCGCGACCCGGGCGATGCGGATCTCGGCCGTGGCCCCGGGTCCGGCGTGCTTGTGCACGTTGGTCAGCGCCTCCTGGACCACGCGGTAGGCCGTGAGGTCCACCGAACCCGGCAGCGGGCCCACCCTCTCCGGTGGCTCCGCCCGGACCCGGACCCGCATCCCGGCCCGTACGAAGCCGTCCACGAGCTGGTCCAGGACGGCGAGGCCGGGGGCCGGTTCGGTGGGGGCGGCGGGGTCGCCGTACTGCCGCAGCAGGCCGACCGTGGCACGCAGTTCCTCCAGCGCCGAGCGGCTCGCCTGCCGCACGTGGGCGAGCGCCTCCTTGGCCTGGTCCGGGCGGTTGTCCATGACGTGGGAGGCGACCCCGGCCTGGACGTTGACCAGCGCGATGTGATGCGCCACGACATCGTGCAGCTCACGGGCGATCCGCAGCCGTTCCTCGGCGACCCGGCGGCGCGCCTCCTCCTCGCGGGTGCGCTCGGCGCGGACCGCCCGCTCCTCGATGGCGGCGACATAGGCGCGCCGGCTGCGCACCGCGTCACCGGCGGCCGCGGCCAGCCCGGTCCAGGCGAACAGGGCCCAATTCTCCTGTGAGTACCAGGGGTTGAGCGCGAAGAGCATCCCGGCGCCGGTGAGCAGCACGGCCGTGGCGGCGCCCAGCCGCCATGTGGTGGGGCGGTCGGTGCGGGCGGCCACGGTGTAGAGCGCCACCACCACCCCGAACACGATCGAGGTGCGCGGCGGGCCCACGTCATTGGTGACGAGTTCGACGAGGGCGAGGGCCACGTTGAAGGCGAGCACCCCACGGGGCAGATCGCGGCGGAGCACCAGCGAGGCCGCGGCGAGCACGGCCAGCAGCACGAACAGGACGCCAAGCGACTGGTGGCGCATGCGCGGACCGGCCACCGCGCCGATCAGGATCAGCGCCAGGACCCCCAGCGCCACCAGGGTGTCCAGGGCACGGGGGTGGGCGCACAGCCAGCGGTGCGGACGGGCCAGGCCCGGCCCGACGGCGAGGGGAGTCACGGAATCCAACGGTAAGGGGCGCGGCGGACCGCCCGGCTTCGTGGACGGCCCGTATCCGGCCGGTGAGGGGAGGTACGACCTGTGCTGGAGTGTGGGTCCGGGAGCGCGCCGCACTAGCCCGGAATGAGGCCGTCGTCCTTGAGCATCGCCTTGACTTCCTCGAGGGTCGCGTCGGCGGCGGGGAGGATCAGCTCGGACGGCTGGAGCGCGTCGTCGGGCAGGGGCTCACCGGCCGAGCGCACCGCGCCCAGCAGCGCGCCCAGGGTCCTCCGGAAGCCCTCGTGATCGCCGCCCTCGATCTCCGCGAGCAGCTCGTCGTCCAGCCTGTTCAGTCCGGGCAGATGGCTTTCGGCCACCCGCACCTGGCCCTCCCCCATGATCCGTACGATCATGACGACCTCCTCGGAGACCTCGCCCAGGCGGGGCGCGGGCTACTGCTTGCTACTGCTTGTCGAACTTGTGCTGGGTCCGGGACTGCTGCGACTCGTCCGCCGTGCCGCCCTCGATCGCCTGCTGCGGGCTGCCGCCGGCCAGCTCGGCCTTCATCCGCTGCAGCTCCAGCTCCACGTCCGTGCCGCCGGAGATCCGGTCCAGCTCGGCCGCGATGTCGTCCTTGGCCATACCGGACTGGTCGTCCAGGGCGCCGGAGGCCAGCAGCTCGTCGATCGCGCCCGCGCGCGCCTGCAGCTGCGCCGTCTTGTCCTCGGCGCGCTGGATCGCCATGCCGACGTCGCCCATCTCCTCGGAGATGCCGGAGAACGCCTCGCCGATGCGGGTCTGGGCCTGGGCCGCGGTGTAGGTGGCCTTGATGGTCTCCTTGCGCGTGCGGAAGGCGTCGACCTTGGCCTGCAGCCGCTGGGCGGCCAGGGTCAGCTTCTCCTCCTCGCCCTGCAGCGTCTGGTGCTGGGTCTCCAGGTCGGTGACCTGCTGCTGCAGCGCGGCGCGGCGGGACAGCGCCTCGCGGGCCAGGTCCTCCCGGCCGAGCGCGAGCGCCTTGCGGCCCTGGTCCTCCAGCTTGGCGGACTGGCCCTGCAGCTGGTTGAGCTGAAGCTCCAGGCGCTTGCGCGAGGTCGCCACGTCGGCGACGCCGCGCCGTACCTTCTGGAGCAGCTCGAGCTGCTTCTGGTACGAGTAGTCAAGGGTTTCGCGCGGGTCCTCGGCCCGGTCCAGGGCCTTGTTGGCCTTCGCGCGGAAGATCATCCCCATACGCTTCATGACACCGCTCATGGGCCTCGCGCGCCCCCTTCTGACGGACGTGTGACTCCGGCACTCCAACAGACCCAGCCTACGGGCCCTGCTTCCATTACCGCACTGTTCGAGCCCGCTCGCGCTCCTCCTGCAGGACGATCAGACGGTGGGAGCCTCCGGCGCAAGGAGGAGTGCGCCCCCTGTGTCCCGATTACGGCGGGACTCCGTTGCTTGATCGTTCCCCCTGAGGATGGGCCGCACACCCCGCAGCCCGTACCCTTGGGCCTTGTGTTTCGAAGCCGTTCCAAGGATGAGCAGGCCGCTACCACCAAGGTGACCGCGGACCAGCCGCAGCAGACCCGTGACCCGCAGGCGCCCAAGGGCCGCCCCACTCCCAAGCGGAGCGAGGCCCAGTCGCAGCGCCGCAGCCTGGCCAAGACGCCGGCCAACCGTAAGGACGCCACGAAGCGTGCGCGCGAGGCCCGCCGCGCCGATCTGGCCCGCCAGCGCCAGGCGCTGGCCGGTGGCGACGAGCGGTATCTGCCGGCCCGCGACAAGGGTCCGGTGCGGCGTTTCGCCCGCGACTTCGTGGACTCGCGGTTCTCCGTCGCCGAGTACTTCCTGCCGCTCGCGGTGGTCATCCTGGTCCTGAGCATGATCCGGGCCGGCGCCATGCAGAGCTATGTGCTGCTGGTGTGGATGGTGGTCATCGTCCTCATCGTGATCAACTCCGTGGTTCTCGGCGTCCAGCTCCGGCGGCAGCTGCGCAAGCGCTTCCCCGACGAGAATCTGCGCGGCGCGGTGGCGTACGCCCTGATGCGCACCCTCCAGATGCGCCGGCTGCGGCTGCCCAAGCCGCAGGTCAAGCGCGGAGAGCGACCCTGAGCGGCCAACCCTCCCCCGCCGGCTTCACCGGCGGGGCGGCCGGCTGGCTGCGCCACCTCGGGGGCCTGCGGAACACCGTCCGGCAGGCGCTGGTCGCCCAGCAGCTCGATGAGCAGATCACCGCGCGCTTCCCGGTGGGGCAGCGGCTGCGGGTGCTCGACGTGGGCGTCGGCCAGGGCACCCAGGCCCTGCGGCTGGCCCGCGGCGGCCATGAGGTGACCGGGCTGGAGTCCGACCCCGCCATGCTGGAGGCGGCCCGCACCGCGCTCGCCGACGAGCCCGAGGGCATCCGGGGACGCGTGCGGCTGATCGAGGGCGACGGCCGGGAGACCGGGGCACACTTCCTGCCGGGCGCCTTCGACGTGGTGCTGTGCCACGGCGTGCTGATGTACGTGCCCGAGCCGGATCCGCTGCTCGCCGGGCTGGCCCGGGTGCTGGCCCCCGGCGGTCTGCTCTCGCTGCTGGTGCGCAACGGTGACGCGCTGGCGATGCGGCCCGGGCTGGCCGGGGACTGGGACACCGCGCTGGCCGCCTTCGACTCCCCCTCGTACACCAACCGGATCGGGCTGCCGGTGCGCGCCGACCGGCGCGAGGAGCTGACCGAGACCCTCACCGCGATCGGCGCGCCGCTGCGCGCCTGGTACGGCGTGCGGGTCTTCACCGACCTCGCCCCCGACGACGCGGAGCCGCCGGGCTCCCCGGAGTGGGAGCGCCTGCTGACGGCCGAGGAGCGGGCCGGTCGCACGGATCCCTACCGGGCGGTGGCGGCGCTGCTGCATCTGTGCGGGGTGCGCGGCTGATCCGGGGCCGGGGCGGGGTGGCGGTGCGGACCGCCACCCCGTACGGGTCTCTTCGGCGGCTATTCGGCGCGCAGGCTCATCGGGCCGTAGATCTTCGTCCCGTCCTCGAACAGGGTCACCTGCTCCGCGCCTCCTTCGAGGAGCTCCCGCCACTCCTCACCGATCCACGACTCCGCGTCCCCCTGGGTCGGGAACTCCTCCGGCTGCACCGCGGGCTTCGTCTCCGTCCCGTCGGACTTCTCGAACCGCCATGTCCACGCCATTCCAGCCTCCTCCATCCCGCCGGCCCACAGGTGATACCCGCCGGTCCACAGCTGATGTCTGCCCGCAGCCTAGGTGACTGATCACTCCGTACGGGGTGACCCCGCGCGACCCGTGGAAACGGACGCGAGACGATCGGGGCGTGGAACTCACTCTTCTGGGCACCGGGGCCCCCGACGGGCTGCCGCGCCACGGCTGCCCCTGCGCCTCCTGTGCCGCCGCCGTCGGCGAGGAGGCGCGGGCCGCCACCTCACTGCTGATCGACGGCGCGCTGCTGATCGACCTCACCCCGGGGGCCGCCTTCGCCGCCGCGCGGGCCGGGTATTCGCTGGTGGGCGTCCGGCAGGTGCTGCTCTCCCATCCGCACGCGGGCCCGGCGGTCGAGTTCCCGGCCGGGCTGCCGGCGCCGGGGCGGGTGCCGGACGGCCGCACGCTGTCCCTGATCAGCGGCCACCGGGTGCGGGCGGTCGCGCTGGACACCCCCGGCACCGGCTACGAGGTCACCGGCCCCGACGGCACCCGGCTGCTGTACCTCCCGCCGGGCGCGGCCGCCGCCGGGCTCCCCGACCCGGCCGAGCCGTACGCCATGGTGCTGCTCGACGTGCTGGGCCGCCCCGACGCCCTGGCCGCCCTGCGCGCCTCGGGCGCCGTGGCCGCCACCACCGACGTCCTGGCCGTCCACCTCGACCACACCACCCCGCCCGGCCGGGAGCTGCACCGCCGCCTCGCCACGGCGGGTGCGCGGGCGGTGCCGGACGGCCAGACGCTGACCGTCGGCGAGTACCACGCGGTGCCGGACCTGCCGCGCCGCACGCTGGTGCTGGGCGGCGCCCGTTCCGGCAAGTCCCTCGAGGCGGAACGGCGGCTGGCCGCGTTCCCCGACGTCCTGTACGTCGCGACGGGCGGCACGCGCGAGGGCGACCCCGAGTGGGCCGACCGCGTCGCCGCCCACCGCGACCGCCGCCCGGGCTCCTGGCGCACCGCCGAGACGTGCGATCTGCCCCCGCTGCTCGCCGAGGACGGCCCACCGCTGCTCATCGACTGCCTGGCGCTGTGGCTCACCGACGCGATGGACTCCGTGAGCGCCTGGGACGACGAGAAGTGGGCACACGGCGGCGAACGCGCCCTCCGCGAACGGGTCTCCGCCCTCGTCGCGGCGGTCCGCGCCACGACCCGGACGGTGGTCGCGGTGAGCAACGAGGTCGGCTCGGGCATCGTCCCCGCAACCGCCTCCGGCCGCCGCTTCCGCGACGAACTGGGCCGCCTCAACGCGGCGTTCGCCGAGGAGTGCGAGCAGGTGCTGTTGGTGGTGGCCGGTCAGCCCTTGCCGCTGCGCGGCTGATCTTGGGCCGGAGTCCGGCCGGCCCGAGCCGGAGCCCGAGCCGGAGCCGGAGCCGGAGTCGGAGCCGGGTTGCGCGAGGCTGCTCGGCTCGGTCGGGTGCGGCTCTCATCTCGCGCCTTCGGCGCAATTGAGCAACGGGGCAGGGGGCGGGCGGCGCGGCTCCGTCGCCGGGCGCCGGGCCGGTGGGCGCTGGGGCCGTGGCGGCT
>NZ_JAEEAP010000473.1 GCF_016103465.1 Streptomyces sabulosicollis | reverse complement strand
TAAGAGACAGGGCATGATGTCGGTGTCGCTTCCGGTGGAGGTGGTGCGGGAGCGGATCGCCGCCTGGGACGGCCGTATCTCCGTCGCGGCGGTCAACGGCCCCGGCGCGGTGGTGGTCTCCGGTGACCCGGAGGCGCTCCGCGAGTTCCAGGCGGAGTGCGAGGCGGAGGAGGTACGGGCGAAGCTGATCCCGGTGGACTACGCCTCGCACTCCGCCCAGGTGGAAGCGCTCCGCGAGGAGTTGCTCGACCTGCTCGCCCCGATCCGCCCGCGCACCTCGGACATCACCTTCCACTCCACCGTCACCGGCACCCCCCTGGACACCGCGGGTCTGGACGCCGGGTACTGGTACACCAATCTGCGGGAGACGGTCGAGCTGGAGTCGGCGGTGCGGGCCCTGTCCGCCGCCGGGTTCGGCACGTTCCTGGAGATGTCCCCGCACCCGGTGCTGACCATGCCGCTCCAGGCGACCGCAGAGGACGCCGTGGTCGTGGGGTCGCTGCGGCGCGACGAGGGCGGCCCCGAACGGTTCCTGACCTCCCTGGGCGAGGCATATGTCCGCGGCGTGGCCGTCGACTGGGCCGCGGTGTTCGCGGGGACCTCGGTCGTGGAACTGCCCACCTACGCCTTCCAGCGGCAGCGCTACTGGCTCGAAGGCTCCTCCGCGCCCGCCGAAGGCGAGGCGGTGGACGCGGACTTCTGGGACGCCGTGGAGCGCGAGGACCTGGCTGCGCTGGCCGCCGCGCTGGAGGTGGACGCCGAGGAGTCGTCCCTGGCCATGGTGGTTCCGGCACTGGCCGCATGGCGCCGGGCGCGCCGCGAGCGGTCCGTGCTCGACTCCTGGCGCTACCACATCACCTGGAAGCCCCTGGGCGACGCGCTCACCTCCGCACACGACCGGTCGTCGGCCGGTGCCACCTGGCTGATCGCCGCCCCCGCCGGAGCGCCGGAAGGCCCGCGCGTCGCGGAGGCGCTGCGGGAACGCGGCGCCCGGGTACGGCTGGTGGAGCTGACCGAGGCCGACGCGGTACGCGAGGCACTCGCCCGTACGCTCGGTGAGGTCACGGAAGACACGCCACCGACCGCGGTGCTCTCGCTCCTCGCGCTCGCCGAGGACCCGTACCGCGCGGGCACGGCGCAGCCGCTCGGCCTGGCCCTCAACCTCGCCCTGCTGCAGGCGCTCGGCGACACCGGCGCCGACGTCCCGGTGTGGTACGCCACGCGCGGTGCGGTGTCCGTGGGTCGCGCGGACGCACTGGACCACCCGCTGCAGGCGCTCACCTGGGGCCTGGGCCGGATCGCCGCCGTGGAGTACCCGCGGCGCCGGGGCGGTCTGGTGGATCTGCCCGGCACCCTCGACGACCGTGCCGTCGCCCGGCTGTGCGGTGTGCTGGCGGGACGGCTGGCCGACGAGGACCAGGTCGCCGTGCGCGCCTCCGGGGTCCACGGGCGCAGGCTGGTCAGGGCCTCGGCGGCGCCGACCGACGCCACCGCGCCGTGGCGGCCGCGCGGCACCGTGCTGGTCACCGGCGGCACCGGCGGCCTGGGCGCCCATGTGGCGCGCTGGCTGGCCCGGGGCGGCGCCGAACACCTGGTGCTCACCAGCCGCCGGGGTCCCGACGCCCCGGGCGCGGCCGAACTGGCCGCCGAACTACGGGAGTCGGGGGTCAGGGTGACCGTGGCCGCGTGTGACGCGGCCGACCGCGACGCGCTGGCCGCCCTCCTCGCCGGGCTGGACGCGGACGGGGCCCCGCTCGACGCGGTCGTGCACACCGCGGGTGTCCTGGACGACGGGGTGCTCGACACCCTCACCCCCGAGCGTGCCGACGGGGTGCTGCGCCCGAAGGTGGACGCGGCGCTCCATCTGCACGAGCTCACCCGTGACCGCGAGCTGTCCGCCTTCGTGCTCTTCTCCTCCTTCGCGGGCACGCTCGGCGGCCCCGGCCAGGGCAGCTACGCGGCCGCCAACGCCTTCCTCGACGCGCTCGCACACGCCCGCCGCGCCCAGGGCCTGCCCGCCACCTCCGTGGCCTGGGGCGCGTGGTCCGGTGGCGGGCTGGTGGACGAGGCCGTCCAGGCGCGGCTGCGGGCCACCGGAATGCCCGCGATGGCGCCCGACCTGGCGATCGCCGCCCTGCAGCGCGCCCTGGACGTGGCCGACACCCATGTGGCCGTGGCCGATGTCGAGTGGGACCGGCTGGTAGCCGCCACCCCCTCCCTGGACGGGGCCGCCGTGCTCGGCGAACTCCCCGACGCCCGGCGGACGGAGGCGGCGGCCGCCGCCACCACGGGAGACGAGGACACCTCGCTGGCCCAGCGGCTGGCCGGGCTGTCGCCGCGGGAGGCCGAGGACGCGCTGGCCGACCTCGTCAGCACCGAAGTGGCCGCCGCGCTCGGCTACTCCGACACCACGGCGGTCGAGGCCGGGCGCGCCTTCCGCGAACTGGGCTTCGACTCGCTGACCGCCGTCGACCTGCGCAACCGGCTGAACGCGGCCACCGGGCTGCGGCTGCCGGTCACCCTCGTCTTCGACTACCCGACCGTCACCGCGCTGGCCCGCTTCCTGCTCGCCGAGAGCGGCGCCGGTGACACCGGGGCCGCCGCCCCGGCGGGCCCGGTGCCCGCCGCCGTCGCGGTCGATGACGACCCGATCGCCATCGTGGCCATGAGCTGCCGCCTCCCGGGCGGGGTGACCACCCCCGAGGAGCTGTGGCGGCTGCTGATGGACGGCCGGGACGCCATCTCGGACTTCCCCACCGACCGTGGCTGGGACATCGAGGGCCACTACGACCCCGACCCCGACAAGCCGGGCACCTTCTACGCCACCGGCGGTGGCTTCCTCCACGAGGCCGACCACTTCGACCCCGAGTTCTTCGGGATCTCCCCGCGCGAGGCGCTCGCCATCGACCCGCAGCAGCGGCTGCTGCTGGAGACCAGCTGGGAGGCGTTCGAACGGGCCGGGATCGATCCGGTCTCGGTGAAGGGCACCCAGGCCGGAGTCTTCATCGGCGCCAGCTACAACGACTACGGCTCGCGCTTCACCCGCGCGCCCGAGGAGTTCGAGGGTTATCTGGCCACCGGCAGCGCCAGCAGTGTGGCGTCCGGGCGCATCTCGTACACCTTCGGCCTCGAAGGGCCCGCGGTCACCGTGGACACCGCCTGCTCGTCCTCGCTGGTCGCCCTCCACCAGGCGGCCCAGGCGCTGCGCCAGGGGGAGTGCTCGCTGGCGCTCGCGGGCGGTGTCGTGGTGATGTCCACGCTGGACACCTTCATCGAGTTCAGCCGACAGCGGGCCATGGCCCCCGACGGACGCTGCAAGGCGTTCTCGGCCGACGCCGACGGCGCCGGGTGGGCCGAGGGCGTCGGCATGCTGCTGCTGGAGCGGCTCTCGGACGCGCGGAGACACGGCCATGAGGTGCTGGCGCTGGTGCGTGGCTCGGCCGTCAACCAGGACGGCGCCAGCAACGGCCTCACCGCCCCCAACGGCCCCTCCCAGCAGCGGGTGATCCGCCAGGCGCTGGCCGGAGCGGGCCTGTCGGCCGCC
The DNA here is from genome assembly GCF_016103465.1 of Streptomyces sabulosicollis. Classification (GTDB taxonomy): domain Bacteria; phylum Actinomycetota; class Actinomycetes; order Streptomycetales; family Streptomycetaceae; genus Streptomyces; species Streptomyces sabulosicollis. The sequence continues at coordinate 3,173 of NZ_JAEEAP010000473.1, read as the reverse complement.
GATGTGGACGCGGTCGAGGCGCATGGCACCGGCACCCGGCTCGGCGACCCCATCGAGGCACAGGCGCTGATGGCCACCTACGGCCAGGGGCGGGACGCCGGCCGGCCGCTGTGGCTGGGCGCGCTGAAGTCCAACATCGGCCACACCCAGGCCGCTTCGGGCGTCGCCGGGGTCATCAAGACGGTGCTGGCACTGCGCCACGGCGTGCTGCCGAAGACCCTCCACGCCGATGAGCTCTCGCCCGAGGTGGACTGGTCGGCCGGTGCGGTGGAGCTGCTGACCGAGGCCCGGGAGTGGCCCGAGACGGGACGGCCGCGGCGCGCGGGCGTGTCCGCCTTCGGCGTCAGCGGCACCAACGTCCACGTGGTGCTGGAGCAGGGCCCCGAGGCCACCGCACCGGTGGCCGAGCGGACGGTCGACTCCGACGTGGTGCCGTGGGTGCTCTCCGGCCGGAGCGGGACCGCGCTGCGGGCGCAGGCCGCACGGCTGCGGGACCATCTGGAGGAGCGGCCGGAGCTGCGCCCGGTGGACGTCGGCTACGCGCTGGCGACGGGCCGCTCGGCTTTCGGACACCGCGCCGTGGTCGTCGGCACCGACCGTCAGGAACTGCTGCGGGGCCTGGCGGACCTGGCCTCCGGCACGGCCGGGGAGACGGTGGCCGACGCCGGGAAGACCGCCTTCCTGTTCACCGGGCAGGGCGCCCAACGGCCGGGTATGGGGCGGGAGTTGTACGACGCCTTCCCGGTGTTCGCGGCGGCGTTCGACGCGGTGTGCGCCGAGCTGGACCGGCATCTGGACGGTTCGGTGCGGGAGGTGGTCTTCGGCGAGGACGCGGGGGCGCTGAACCGGACGGTGTTCACCCAGACGGGGCTGTTCGCCCTCGAAGTGGCGTTGTTCCGGCTGGTGGAGTCCTGGGGGCTGGTGCCGGACTTCCTGGTCGGTCACTCGGTGGGTGAGCTGGTGGCGGCGCATGTGGCGGGGGTGTTCTCGCTGGAGGACGCGTGTGCGTTGGTGGCGGCCCGGGGGCGGTTGATGCAGGCGCTGCCGGAGGGCGGTGCGATGGTGTCCCTGCAGGCCGCCGAGGCCGAGGTGCTGCCGTATCTCGAAGGCCACGAGGGCCGGGTGAGTGTGGCGGCGGTGAACGGGCCGCGGGCGACCGTCATCTCCGGTGACGAGGACACCGTCCTGCGGATCGCGGAGGCGGTCGGGGTCAAGAGCAGGCGGCTCACCGTCTCGCACGCCTTCCACTCGCCGCTGATGGACGCCATGCTCGCCGAGTTCGGCACGGTGGCCGCCGGGATCGGCTACTCCGCGCCGCGCATCGCGGTGGTCTCCAACGTCACCGGTGAGGCGGCGGGCGAGGAGCTGTGCTCGCCCGAGTACTGGGTGCGCCACGTCCGCCGGGCGGTGCGCTTCGGCGACGGCGTCCGCTTCCTCGCCGGGCGCGATGTGACCCGCTTCATCGAAATCGGCCCCGCCGGGGTGCTCTCCGCCATGGGCCAGGAGTGCCTGGCCGAGGCCGACGCCCAGGCCGAGACCGATATCGACGCCGCGTTCGTCCCGCTGCTGCGCAAGGACCGCGGGGAGGCCGAGTCGCTGCTGGCCGGGGTGGGCCGGGTGCACGCCCACGGTGGGGCGGTGGACTGGGAAGAGGTGTTCGCGGGCCGTGGCGCCCGCCGGGTGGAGCTGCCCACGTACGCCTTCCAGCGGCAGCGCTACTGGCTGGACGCGCCCGTCGGCGTGGGCGATGTGGCCTCGGCCGGTCTCGGCGACGCCGGGCATCCGCTGCTCGGCGCCGCCGTGGAACTCGCCGACACCGAGGGCCTGGTGCTCACCGGGCGGCTGTCCACGCGCGGCCAGCCCTGGCTGGCCGACCACGCGGTCTCCGGCGTGGTCCTCTTCCCCGGCACCGCGTTCCTGGAGCTCGCGATCCAGGCCGGTGACCGGGTGGCCTGCGACCGGGTCGAGGAGCTGACCCTCCAGGCGCCGCTCATCCTCCCCGAGCGCGGAGCCGTCACCCTCCAACTGGTGGTGGACCCGCCCGAGGAGGACGGCCGGCGCACCCTGAACGTCTACTCCCGCCCCGAGGACGCAGACGGTGAGCCGCCGTGGACCCGGCATGCCACGGGTGTGCTGGCCGCCGGTGCCGCCGAGGGCTCGTACGACCTGGGCGGGGCGTGGCCGCCGCCGGGCGCCGAGCCGATCGAGGTCGAGGACCTGTACGAGCGGTTCGCGGCGGGCGGCTTCGGCTACGGCCCGTCGTTCCAGGGGCTGCGCGCGGCCTGGCTGCGCGGCGACGAGGTGTTCGCCGAGGTACGGCTGGCGCAGGAGCAGCAGTCCGCCGCCACCGCCTACGGACTGCACCCCGCCCTGCTGGACGCCGCGCTGCACACCATCGCACTCGGCCCGATGCTCCAGGAGGGCGAGGGCCGGCTGCCGTTCTCCTGGACCGGAGTGACGCTGCACGCCTCCGGGGCCGGTGAGGTACGGGTGCGGCTGACGCCCAGCGGCACCGACACGGTGGCCCTGACCGTGGCGGACACCATCGGACGGCCGGTGGCCACCGTCGAATCGCTGGTGCTGCGCAAGCGGCCGGAACGGCTCGGCGACGCCACCACCGGCGGCGACACGCTCTACCGGCTCGACTGGGTGGCCGCCGACACCTCCGCGGTGGCGCCCGAGCACCACGCCGGGGTCTGGGGTCTGCTCGGCGACGACGACTTCAAGCTGGTCGGACTCGATCTGCACACGTACCCGAACCTGGAGGCGCTGCCCGCCGACCCGGCCGCCACGCCCGCCACCGTACTGGTGCCCTGCGCGCCGCAGCCCTTGGGCATGGCCGACGCCGTACGGACCGCGACCCACCGGGCGCTGGCGCTGGTCCGGGCCTGGCTGACCGAGGAGCGGTTCGCCGACTCCCGCCTGGTGTTCCTCACCCGGGGCGCGGTGGCCACCACACCCGGCGCGGACGTACCCGATCCGGCGCACGCCGCCGTCTGGGGCCTGGTGCGCTCCGCGCAGTCGGAGAACCCCGACCGGTTCGTGCTCGTCGACCTCGACGAGCACGAGGAGTCGGCGCTCGCCCTGCCGACCGCGCTCGCCCTGGACGAGCCGCAACTCGCCGTGCGGCAGGGCGACATCACGGTGGCCAGGCTGGCGGCCACCCCCCTCCC
>NZ_JAEEAP010000472.1 GCF_016103465.1 Streptomyces sabulosicollis | reverse complement strand
CCCCAGTCCCCACTCCGTCCGCCCGCCTCCCCCAGGGCGGCACCGCATACAAGGGAGCCGCGAGATGAGTGAGCTGATCACCGCGGATCTGGTCGACCTTGACCTGTCCGCCGACACCAAGGAAGCCGCCGCCCGGTCGCTCGCCGAACGCATGGTCGAGGCCGGCCGGGTCACCGACCTCGACGGCTTTCTCGCCGATGTGGCGGCGCGCGAGGAGCAGATGCCGACCGGTCTGGACGGCGGCATCGGCATACCCCACTGCCGCAGTGCCCACGTCACCGAGCCGACCCTGGCCTTCGGGCGCAGCGCGGCCCGGATCGACTTCGGCGCGGCGGACGGGCCGGCCGATCTGATCTTCCTGATCGCCGCCCCTGCGGGCGCGGACAGCGACCATCTGACGATCCTGTCGAGCCTGGCGCGGCAGCTGATGAACGCCGACTTCACCGATGCGCTGCGCGCGGCCGACCAGCCGGAACGGGTGGCCGCCCTGATCCGCGGCGACGAGCCCGCCACGGCCGAGTCCGCTGCCGCCAAGCCCGCCGCTGCCCAACCCGCTGCCCAGCCCGCGGCCGAGTCCGCTGCGGCTGAGCCCGCCGCCTCCGACTCGACTGCGTCCTCCGCTGCCTCCCGGGCCGCGTCGGAGCCGGTGGCCCCCTCCCGGGCCGCCTCGGAGCCGGTGGCCCCCTTCCGGATCGTCGCCGTCACGTCCTGCCCCACCGGTATCGCCCACACCTATATGGCCGCCGAGTCGCTGGAGAACGCCGCTCGCGAGGCCGGGGTCGAGCTGGTGGTCGAAACCCAGGGCTCGGCCGGATTCGACAAGCTCCCCGCCGCCACCATCGCCGCCGCCGACGCGGTGGTCTTCGCGCACGATGTGGAGGTGCGGGACAAGGCCCGCTTCGCGGGCAAGCCGACGGTGGACGTCGGGGTGAAGGCGGCCATCAACCGCCCCGCCGAGCTCATCGCCGAGGCGCGCGGGAAGGCCGCGCGGGGCGAGATCGCCGCACCGGCCGACGGCGCGGCGGAGGGCTCGGCGCCGATGGACGCGGACGGTGCCGCCGGTGACGGCTTCGGCACCCGGCTGCGCAAGTGGCTGATGACGGGCGTCAGTTACATGGTCCCGTTCGTCGCCGCGGGCGGTCTGCTGATCGCGCTCGCCTTCGCGATCGGCGGTTACGAGATCGCGAGTGCGAAGTCCGTGGCGGACCACTTCGTCTGGACCGAGACCAGCAGCTGGGCTGCGCTGCTCTTCCAGATCGGCAGTGCGGCGTTCACCTTCCTGGTGCCGGTCCTGGCGGGCTACATCGCCTACGGCATGGCCGACCGGCCCGGTCTGGTCCCCGGTTTCGTCGGCGGATACATCGCGACCACCATCAAGGCCGGATTCCTCGGCGGTCTGGTCGCGGGTCTGATCGCGGGCGCGGTCGTCCTGGCCATCCAGCGGTTCAAGGTCCCGACGGCGCTGCGCGGCATCATGCCGGTGGTGGTGATCCCGCTGATCTCCTCCGCGATCGTCGGCGTCCTGATGTACGTGGTGATCGGCAAACCCATCGCCTCCGCGCAGGAGGCGATGACCGACTGGCTCAACGGCCTCTCCGGCGCCAACGCCATCGGGCTGGGCGTCCTCCTCGGCCTGATGATGTGCTTCGACCTGGGCGGCCCGGTCAACAAGGTGGCCTACGCCTTCGCCACCGGCGGTATCGCGGTCTCGGACCCCTCCACCGGAAGCCTCAAGATCATGGCTGCGGTGATGGCCGCCGGTATGGTCCCGCCGCTGGCCATGGCCCTCGCCACCACCGTCCGGGGACGGCTGTTCACCAAGACCGAGCGGGAGAACGGCAAGGCCGCCTGGGTACTGGGCGCTTCCTTCATCAGTGAGGGCGCCATTCCGTTCGCCGCCGCGGACCCGCTGCGGGTGATCCCCTCCTCGATGGTGGGCGGTGCCGTCACCGGTGCGCTGTCGATGGCCTTCGACTGCACGCTGCGCGCCCCGCACGGCGGCATCTTCGTGGTCCCGCTGATCGGCCAGCCGTTCCTCTACCTGCTGGCCATCGTGGCGGGCACGGTGGTCTCGGCCGGTCTGGTGGTCTTCCTCAAGGGGCTGCGGAAGACGGCGGAGCCGGAGACCACCGGCCAGGCGGGCGCTGGCGCTGCCGCGGGCGGCACCACCGAGGACGAATCGAAGGTGGCGGTCGCGGTCTGACCGCATCTCAGCCACCCCCTGTCCGGCCCGGCGGCCCAACGCCCACGTCGTCCGTGAGCGTTGGACCGCCGGTCTCCGTGGGCAGGCCGCGCGAGGCGTAGTAGGCACCGAGCGCGGCCTCGCCACCCGAGCCCATCGCGGTCGCGATCCGCTGGAAACGGACCGACCGCAGATCACCGGCGGTGAAGACCCGGGGATGCTGGCTCCCGGGAGGGCAGTACCCGGAGGGGGCGGTCGCCACGGCCCCGGCCGGGGGCGCCGGGGCGCTGCCCAGGTTGAGGAAGGCGAGATCGGCTGTGAGGGTCCGCCGCTCGCCCTCCACCGTCTCGACCTCGGCGGTGACCGGTGCCGACGCGGGCCCCAGCTCCAGCCGCCGCACGGCCACCAGGCCCACCCGGGGGTCCCGCCGGATCTCCTCGGTCTTGTAGGCGTCCTCGGGCGGATGGGCCACCACAAAGCGGGCCCTGAGCTCCGGATGAGCCCGCGCCACGGTGCCCAGGGGCCGGTCCGCCCCCAGGACCAGCACCGTACGGTCGTCGATCGCCGCCGGATCCGCCTCCCACAGCTGAGGCAGCGCCCGGCCCGCAACGCCCCCGAGCCATCCCGCGTCCTCAGGGGCCAGCGGCCCTACCCCCGTGGCGACGACCACATACGGAGCGGTCAGCCGCGAGCCACCCGGCCGATGGGAGCTCGCAGCCTCCATGGAGCCCGTAGCTACCACCGAGCCCGTAGCTACCACGGGCTCAACGGGCTCGAACGTGACCTCGACACGGTCGTCGAAGGCATCGACCAGCGTGGCGCGGCGGCCCAGCTCCACCCGGCACAGATCACACCGCTCAAGATCGGCTTCGATCGCCGCCGCCAGATCCGGCCCGTTGGCGACGGTGAGGACATTGCGCACCACGGGAATGCGTCGCAGCGCCCCGCACAGGGAGTCGCCCGACTCGATCAGCACCGAGCGCATCCCCACGCTCGCCGCCATCACGGCGGCGGCGCAGCCCGCCGGGCCGCCGCCGACGATCAGCAGATCCGTATCCATGTGAAGCCCCCCTTCTCCTCATCGCTCCGGCCCGTGTTTCTGCCCGGCCGGACGCTTCCTTCCGTCCGGCCCCGGCGGATCAGCGGCCGTAAAGATCCCGGTACGCGGGGAAGACACCGCCCGGGCCGTCCACGGTCTCCGCCGCGAGCACCGCCTTGACCACCGCCCGGGTCAGCACATCCGCCCCGGCCGCCAGCACCTCGTTCAGCGCACCGCTCTCCCGGTGCACCCCGAACGCCGGATCGCCGGCGTCCTCGGGGCCGCCCTCCGGTATCAGCGGGTGCCCGCAGGTGGCCAGGGCGAAGACCGTGTCACCGTCGGAGAGCAGATGCACCGGCCGGACGGCCCGCGCCAGACCATCGTGCGCCGTACCCGCGAGCTTCTGCGCCTGGGCGCGGGTGAGCACGGCGTCGGTGGCGACCACGGCCAGCGTGGTGTTCAGCGGAGGCCGCACCGACGCGGCCTGCCGCCGCTCCGACTCGGCACGCGCGGCGGTCAGCCGGCGCATCGCCTCCGCGTGCACGGCCGCACCGGGCCGGTGCGGCCCGCCCTCCTCCGACGGTCCGTAGTGCTCCCCGTACAGCACTCCCGTATCGGGATCGACGACCGACCCCGCGGCGTTGACCATGGCCAGCGCGGCCACCGTGACGCCGGACGGCAGCACCGTGGAGGCCGAACCGGCGCCGCCCTTGAGCCCGCCGGCCACCGCGCCCGTGCCCGCCCCCACATTGCCCTGCGCGACCGTAGCCCCCATTTCCGAACCGGCCGCCGCCTCGATCGCCTCGCGCCCCAGCGCGGCGTCCGGACGGGCCCGCCAGTCGCCACCCCGGCCCAGGTCGAAGAGGGCGGCGGCCGGGACCACCGGAACGACCTGCGCCGGATCGGGGCCGACCCGGAAGCCCCGACCGTGTTCCTCCAGCCAGGAGGCCACTCCCGAGGCGCTGTCGAGCCCGAACGCGCTGCCGCCGGTCAGCACGACGGCCTCGACGCGCTGGACCAGATTGCGCGGATCGAGGGCGTCGGTCTCCCGAGTGCCGGGCCCACCGCCGCGCACATCGACGGCGGCGACAGCACCGCCCTCGGGGGCCAGCACCACGGTCGTCCCGGTGAGCCGGCCGCCGCCGGACCGCTGGGCATGGCCCACCCGCAGCCCGCGGACATCCGTCAGGCCGTCGGCCGGGCCGTTGGGGGTTGATTCGGGGTTTGTCCGTTCGGCATCCATGGAAGCTATGCGTAGCACGGGCAGCCGTGGCATGGTCGGGTGGCGAGGCGCGAACCACCCGGCTATCCGCCCCCGCGCGGTCGCCTCCGCGCGGCGACGGACGGGGTGAGGACCTCTCATATAGAGGGCGTTCATCAGACGTTGATGGCCTGAGAGCAATCTGGGCTGTATGCCGTTCGCCCCCGTCCGAAAGAAGACCGACGTGCCCCGTACCTCTCGGACGGAGGAGCTCCCGACACTGGCCGCCGACCCTCGGCGGGCCGCCCGGGTGGCCCTCCGCTGGATCAGCGAGCCGGACCGCACCGAGGAGCTCACCCATGCCGAGCTCCTCGACCAGGCCGCCCGGGCCGCCGCCGCGCTCACCCGGCTCGGTGTCCGCGCCGGGGATCGGGTGGCGGTCCATCTGCCGCTGGTGCCCGAGTCCGTGATCGCCACGCTCGCCTGCGGCCGGCTCGACGTCGTCCGCGCCAGCCTCCCCGTGGGGCTGCGCCCCCACGAGTTGCGCGAACGGATCAGGGAGGTCGGCGCCAAGGTCGTCATCACCGCGGACGCCGGGCAGCACGGCGGGGAGATACAGCCGCTCAAGCGCCACGTCGACCGGGCGCTGGTCGGCTGCCCGGAGGTGCGGTCCGTGCTGGTGGTCCACCGGCTCGCTGGCCCGGTCTCCTGGAGGCCCGGGCGTGACCTGTGGTGGCACGACGAGCTCGGCCGGTACACCGAGCCGCTGCCCGGGCCGTACTCTTGAGGCATGAGCACCGCCCCTGCCCCTGGACCGCGCGATCCGGCCGCCGCGCTGAACTTCGACGATCCATTGGCGCAGCGGTCATCGGACGATACGGACCACGGGTGGGGTGAGCGGACTCCCGGCGGCGACAGCGCCGGCGATGCCGCTGATCTGGCCCGGTTCCTCGACGAGAAGCCGCCCCACCACCTCTGACGGATCCCTAGGCGCTGGAGCCGCTGCCGCCACCGTCGCGCGCGGCGGCGCGCTGCGCCACCAGCTCGTCGCGGATCTCGCGCAGCAGAACGATCTCCTCGGCGTCCGAGACGGCCTGCTCCTCCTCCGCCTTCGCCTCCTTGGCGGCCTTCCGCGCCAGATAGCGCGACATCGGCAGCACCATGAGGAAGTACACCACCGCTGCGGTGATCAGGAAGGTCAGCACCGCGGAGAGCACGCTGCCCCAGAGGATCGGGATGCCATGGACGACATCGCCCGTGGCATTGGTCTCGCAGGGCGCCTTGAGGCAGGAGCGGTACTTCTCGAGGTCCTTCGTGCCGAAGGCTCCCACTATGGGGTTGATGAAGCCCTTCACTATCGAGTTCACGACGGCGGTGAAAGCGGCTCCGATGACGACCGCGACGGCCAGATCGATCACATTGCCGCGCATCAGGAAGGCTTTGAACCCTTCCATGACGCTCTTCTTCTCCTCGGCCACCTTCTCCTGGTTCAACCCACTGCCTCTCTTTCGCCGCGTCGGTGCTGGAGCGGACGGTTCCGCAACCTACACCCGCAGGTGAGAGGGGCATCAGGCGAGTCGGGAGGGCCGGGGGAGTCGGGGGAGTCGGAAGAGTCAGCAGCGGCATAGCGTGACCGCCAATCGGGAGTCGGCCGCGGCTCCGGCCAGCGCGGTGGCCTCCGCTCGCGGCACCGCCAGCACCACCAGCGCCCCGCCGCCGTCGTACGGCGCCCCGTCCATCACGCCGCCGTCGTCCGGCGTCCTGTCCATCCCGCCGTCGCCGTCCGTCGTCCCGTCGCCGCGCGCATCCGTACCCGTATCCGCGTCCGTATCCGCGTCCGGCTCGGTCTCCGGTGTGCCGCCGACGGCTCGGTGGTCCGCCGCGCGGACGCTCCGGGACCCCGGCACCTCGGTCACCCGGACCCCGCGCGCGACCACCCGCGCCGTAGTACCGGACGATCGGGTCCGTGTGGCGTCCGGAAGCGGCGTGGCCAGCACATCCACTCGGTCGCCGGGGTGCAGCAGCCGTACCGCCGCCGCGTCGGCGATCCGGACCGGTGCCGAGACCATGGCGGGGCGCGGGCCGCCCCGCCGCTCCTCACTCGCGGGCGCGGGCGAGGACACCGCGTCCGTGTGCCCCCGGCCGGGCGGTGCGGCGGCCGCGAGTGCTGCGGCCGTCAGCGCCAGCCCGGCCGCCATCGCGCGCCGCCGCCGCCGCACGGCACGCCGCAGCCCGCATCCGCCGGCGCGGCCGGTGCGCACCGGATCGAAGCGTGGCACCGCACGGGCCGGGGGAGCGGAGCGGGGTAACGC
>NZ_JAEEAP010000471.1 GCF_016103465.1 Streptomyces sabulosicollis | reverse complement strand
CCCGCCCGCACCGCGCCCCCCGGCGGCGGACGGCCGCTGCAGATCGTGCGGGAGACCGTGCGGCTCATCGCCGAGCGCGGCTTCCACGCCGTACGCGTCGCCGACATCGCCGCCGCCTGCGACACCAGCACCGCCACCATCCACTACCACTTCCCGGGCCGCGCCGAGCTGCTCGAGGCCGCCGTGCGCTGGTGCATGGACGAGGACACCGCGCGCCGCGCCGCCCGGATCGCCGAGGCCGACGACGCGCGCGAGGAGCTGCGGCAGCTGATCGCGCTGCAGGCGCCGTACACCGAGCGGCAGCGGCAGCAGTGGCTGGTGTGGATGGACCTGTGGGCCGAGGCCGCGCGGTCCACGGCCATCGGACGGCTGCACGCCGACTTCTACCGGCAGTGGCGGCAGACCGTGGCCGAGGTGATCCGGCGCGGCATCGAGCAGGGCGTCTTCCGCGCCGTCGACCCGGAGTTCAGCGCGCTGCGCCTGACCGCGCTGATCGACGGACTCGCCATTCAGGTGCTGGCCACCGGGCCCGGTGAGGGCGGTACCAGCGCCGAGGCCATGGACATCGCCTGCAACGCGTACGTGGACACCGAATTGACCGCGCGGGGGTCCGCCGCCGACGCGGCCGGGCCGACCGCCGACCAGCCAGGACCGTAGCTCCGCACCGCACGCGTGCACGGAGAGAGCGCACCGAAGGGCGCACCGCGACAGTGCACCGCAAGAGAGGGAGAGAAGCCCATGCCCATGAACGACAGCGTCATCATCACCTGTGCCCTGACCGGCGCCGGTGACACCGTGGGCCGCAGCCCCCACGTCCCCGTCACCCCCGAGCAGATAGCCCGCTCCGCCGTCGAGGCCGCGGAGGCCGGGGCGGCCGTGGTCCACATCCACGTACGCGACCCCGAGACCGGCGCCCCCGCCCGCGATCCGCGGCTCTACCGCGAGGTCGTGGAGCGGGTCAAGGAGACCGGCACCGACGTCGTCATCAACCTCACCGCGGGCATGGGCGGCGACCTGGTCATCGACCCGGAGGACCCGCTCACCCACCTTCCCGGCACCGACCTGGTCAGCGGCCTGGACCGGCTCCCCCACGTCGAGGACCTGCTCCCCGACATCTGCACCCTGGACTGCGGCTCGCTCAACTTCGGCGACGGCAGCAACCTCTACGTCTCCACCCCCGACATGCTGCGCACCGGCGCCAAGCGCATCCAGGAGCTGGGGGTACGCCCGGAGCTGGAGATCTTCGACACCGGGCAGCTGTGGTTCGCCAAGCAGCTGCTGGCCGAGGGGCTGCTGGACGACCCGACCGTCTTCCAGCTGTGCATGGGCATCCCGTGGGGCGCCCCGGCCGACCCGGGCGTGCTCCAGTCGATGGTCAACATGCTGCCCGAGGGCGCCCAGTGGGCCAGCTTCGCGCTGGGCCGGACGCAGATGCCGTGGGTGGCGCAGTCCATCCTGCTCGGCGGCAACGTACGGGTCGGGCTGGAGGACAACCTCTACCTCAGCCGGGGCGTCAAGGCCACCAACGGCCAGCTCGTCGAGCGCGCGGTCCAGATCACCGAGCTGCTGGGCGCGAAGGTCGCCACGCCGGACGAGGCGCGGCAGCGGCTGGGCCTCAAGCCCCGCGCGTAATCCCCCACCGGCTCCCCCTTTCCCTTCTCCCTCACACCCTTAGGACCGCCATGCCCTCATCCCCCCGCGCCCCCGAAGAGGTACGCCGCGTCGCCTGTGTCGGCGCCGGAGTCATCGGCGGTGGCTGGGTCGCCCACTTCCTGGCGCGCGGCTACGACGTCACCGCCTGGGACCCGGCCCCCGACGCCGAGGAGAAGCTGCGCCGCCTTGTGGCCGCCGCCTGGCCCGCCCTGGAACAGATCGGCCTCGCCGACGGCGCCTCCCCCGACCGGCTGACGGTCGCCGCGACCGCCGGGGAGGCCGTGGCGGACGCGCAGTTCATCCAGGAGAGCGCCCCCGAGAAGCTGGAGCTCAAGCGGTCGCTGCTGGCCCAGCTGGACGCGGCGGCCCCGCCCGGGGTCGTCATCGCGTCCTCCACCTCCGGCTATCCGATGACCGATATGCAGACCGAGGCCGCCGACCCCGGCCGCCTCGTCGTCGGCCACCCCTTCAATCCGCCGTACCTCATTCCGCTGGTCGAGGTCGTCGGCGGGAAGCGGACCGACGCCGCGGCGGTCGAGTGGGCCTCGCGCTTCTACAAGGTGGCGGGCAAGTCCGTGATCACCATGGAGCGCGAGCTGCCCGGCTTCATCGCCAACCGGCTCCAGGAGGCGCTGTGGCGGGAGGCGCTGCACATGGTGGCCAACGGTGAGGCCACGGTGCAGGAGATCGACGACTCCATCACCGAGGGGCCCGGGCTGCGGTGGGCGTTCATGGGTCCCTGCCTCACGTTCGCCCTGGCGGGCGGCGACGGAGGCATGGGACATATGCTCGACCACTTCGGACCCTCGTTGAAGTCTCCGTGGACCCGTCTCGAGGCGCCTGAGCTGGACGACACGCTGCGTGCGGCCATGGTCGACGGCTGTGACGAGGCGGCGGGCAGCCGTACCATCGCGCAGCTCGTCGCGGAGCGGGACCAGGGCGTCATCGACGTCCTGCGGGCGACTGGCCGACTGCCGCGGCAGCGCACCGAGGGGACGGACGGCATCGCACATACCCCCAGCACCATGGGAGACGAGAAGTGAGCACCACGCTCCCCGACTACCGGCAGACCGTACGTCCCGAGTGGATCGACTACAACGGCCATATGAGCGAGGCGTTCTACGTCCTCGTCTTCGGCCACAGCACCGACGAGATGATGGTGGAGACCGGGCTGGACTCCGCCTACCGCGCCAAGACCGGCTGCTCCCTCTACACCGTGGAGTCGCACATCCGGTACCTGAGCGAGGTCGAGGAGGGCGCCGAACTCACCATCCGTACGCGCGTCATCGGCGTGGACGAGAAGAAGGTCCGGTTCACCCACGAGATGCACGTGGGCGAGCCGGACGGCGCCCCCGTGGCCACGACCGAGCTGCTCGCGCTCCACGTCGACCAGAAGGAGAGCCGCTCGGCCCCGTTCCCCGACGAGGTGCGGGAGCGGCTGACCGATCTGGTCGAGAAGGCCCCCGAGTGGGCGGGCCGGGCGATCGGCCCGGTTCCGGCCGAGGCGGGTTGAACGACCGCCTTCCCTCCTGAACGCCCCGGCCCCGGATGCGTCCGGGGGCCGGGGCGTTCGCCGTTCCCGCTGAGGGATCGGGTGAGGTTGAATGGCGGTGGAGGCGGCGGGCGGAAACGCCGAGGGACGCGCGTACGAGGAGTGACGACGCCATGGCGGACGCCGGACCGGACGGCAACGGGAACGGCAAGGGCGGTCGGCGCGTCGAGCTGAGCGGAGTGCCCGAGACCCTGCTGTGGAACCTCTATATGCGGGCCGCCGAGGCCAGGCGGGCGCGGACCGTGCTGGCCGACCCCAAGGCCGTGGAGCTGGTCGACCGCGTCGACTACCCCTTCGAGGAGACCTTCGGAACGCCCGGCCCGCTGCTGTCGCAGGGCCATGCGCTGCGGGTCCGCACCTTCGACAGCGCCGTACGGGCCTTCCTCGACGAGCATCCGGACGGCACGGTCGTCACGCTCGCCGAGGGCCTGGAGACCCAGTTCTGGCGGGTGGACAACGGACGGGCGCGCTGGCTGTGCGTGGAGCTGCCGGAGACCGCCGAGGTGCGGCGGGCGCTGCTCCCCGACGAGGAGCGGCGGCGCACCCTCGCCCGGTCGGCGCTCGACCTGTCCTGGCGGGACGAGGTCGATCCGGCGCACGGGGTGCTGATCACCGCGCAGGGGCTGCTGATGTATCTGCGGCCGACCGAGGTGAAGGACCTGATCGCGGGGTGCGCCGAGCGGTTCCGGGGCGGGGCGCTGGTCTTCGACGCGGTGCCGCGGTGGTTCAGCGCCCGGACGATGCGCGGCGAGCTGCGCACCGCGCAGGGCTACCGAGCGCCGCCCATGCCGTGGGGCATGGACGCGGGTGAGCTGCCGAAGGTGCGGACGGCCCATCCGGCGATCACCGATGTGCGCGAGGTGCCGCCGCCGCGCGGGCGGGGGTTCTACTACGGGGCGCTGGCACCGCTGATGCGGCGGCTGCCCGCGGTCCGGAACCTGCGGCCGACGATGACGGCGATAGCCCGCTTTTCCTGAGCTTCCGCGACCCGTCCGAGCGGGCTGGTCACTCCGGCGGGACGCTGTACCGCTCCAGCGTCGCCTTGGACACCGAGGTGTCCATGAGGCGCAGCTCCCACGGGCCGGTGTTGACGTCGAAGTCCTTGCCGAAGCCCACCCACTTGCCCGCCATGCGGCGGCTGGTCGGCTCCACGAGCATCTGAAGCGCGCCGTGGTAGCACGCCCCCTGGTAGTAGCCGCCGGTGGCCGTCTGCTCGGTCCAGGTGCCCGTGACCACGCTCCGGTCAACGGTGAGGTCCAGGGAGAGCGGGGAGTCCGGGTTCAAGGAAGCTCCGTTGAGTGACCGTCCGGTCAGGCGATTGCCGTGCTGCACGAGCACCACGTAGTGCCTGCCCTCGAAGACGTCCTCGCGCCCTGACGAGTAGTACTCGTACCGGGAAAGCCAAACGCCGCTGTACTTCTCTGCCGCCGTCTGCCGGCCCGCCCGGGTGTCGGCGGAGGCGGGAGCCACACCCTCCGCGCTCGGTGTCATGTCATGCCCTCCTGCTCCGTCACCATGGACTCTCGCCATGGGCACCTGCGGGGCGAATCCCAACGACTCGATCGGCACCCCTGTGACCCTCTCCAGCGCGCGGATGTAGACCGGCCTCGGCGATCTGCTGATACCGGATTCCCAGCGTTGGACCAGCCGCTTGCTGGCCTCGTTCGGCTCGCCTGATTCGACACCTGCCCGGCGGAGCGCCTTCGCCAGGTCGTCCTGGCTCATTCGCAGGCCGATCCGCACGGCCCGCAGCGCGTCATTCGGTGCGTGCACCTCGGTCGTCATGACGTCCACGCTAGCCCTGAACGCCCATGAATGACACCGAAATGACGCCCATTGAGGGACACCCGAACAACGCCTTTTCCGTCGTCGCGGTGTCCTGGGCAACGGCGGGACCATCACGACCCAACGCGGCAGAAGAGGAAGATCGTGATGGAGAAGGCGGAAAAGGGACAGCGGCTCATGAGCCTGCGGGTGTCCCATGACAGTGGCCAGACCTGGAGCGCCGAAGTAGTGGTCATCAGCAGCGACCCGCTGGCTCCCCTCCTCACCTCGACATGGCCACCCTGCCAGTGCTTACGCTGTGTGACCGGGTCGGGTCCCGCGTCGGCACGGCCCACAGGCGGCACGGCTCAGTAACGGAGGGCCAGCGGTCAGAATGGACAGGTGAGACGCCCGATAGACCTCGCCACCCTGTACCAGTCCTGGCCGCCGTCCCCGTTGCAGGACGTACAGGATGAGTGGCTTGCCCGCCGGGGCGTGGAGCTGCGGCTCAAGCGGGATGACCTCATCCACCAGTGGCTTTCCGGCGCCGCCGGGGCACATGCACCAGTGGACCTGTACCCTCCCGGCAACAAGTGGCGCAAGCTCACCCCGAATCTGCGCGCGGCCGTCGAGCGCGGCCACACCCGGCTGCTCACCTTCGGCGGGGCGTACTCCAACCACATCCGCGCGGTGGCGGCGGCGGGCGCCGCGTACGGGCTGTCGACGGTCGGGGTCATCCGGGGCGACGAACTGGCCGACGCGCCGCGCAACTGGTCGCTGGCGCGGGCCGAGGCACACGGTATGGAGCTGGCCTTCGTCAGCCGCTCCGCCTACCGCGAGACGCTGCGCGGCCTGGGCGAGGGCGACCCTGGCCCCCTGCGGGCGCTGGAGGAGCGGTGGGGGCGCGCCTACGTCCTCCCCGAGGGCGGTACGAACGTCCTGGCCGCGCGCGGGGCAGCGGAGCTCGTCGCGGAGCTGCCCGGCCTGGGGCCGGGCGACGTGGTGTGCTGCGCGGTGGGCACCGGCGGCACGCTGGCCGGGATCGCGGCCGGGCTGCCGCCCGGCGCCCGGGCGGTGGGGTTCGCCGTCCTGAAGGGGGCGGAGGGCTATCTGGACCGCGAGGTGGCCGAGCTGCACGAGCGGGGGTGGGGGCGGCCGTTCGGCAACTGGCGCATCGAGCACGGCTACCACGGCGGCGGCTACGGGCGGGTCCCGGCGGAGCTGGAGGCGTTCGCGGCGGAGTTCGAGGAGCGGCACGGGCTGCGGGTGGAACGACGGTACGTGGCGAAGATGCTGTCGGGTGTCCACGGGCTGGTGGAGCGGGGCGAACTGCCCCCGGGCAGCCGGGTGACGGCGGTGATCACCGGGCCACCGGATCCGGAGGACGCGGCGGGCTCGGCGGGTGGCGCCCGGCCCGCGGCGTGACCCGCCACGCGGGTCACCTCCCGGCTCCGGCCCGCCCGGCTCGGCCCCTGGCCGCCGTGGCCGATCGCCGGTGCCGGGCGGGACGGACGGCCCGAGCCGGGACGGGGACGGCCCGAGCCGGGACGGGGACGGCCCGAGCCGGGACGGGGACGGGCGACCACGGTCGGATCGCGGACGCGGCGCCGGGGCACACGGCACACGGCACCCCGAGTCAGTCGGGGATGCGGAGGCGCATGACCCTCGTCGCCGCGTGGCGGACCGTGCCTTCCTGGCGGACCTCGACCGTCAGGTCGGGGGCGATGGGGCGGTAGGCGATCTCGGCGCCGACCCGGTCCAGGGCGGTGGGGAGT